>CAYLKR010000052.1:0-16423 GCA_964384225.1 uncultured Methylibium sp. | reverse complement strand
GGCAGCCGTTGTTCTTGGCCCAGTTGATGAAGTCGGCCACGATCAGGAAGTAGCCGGGGAAGCCCATCTTCAGGATCGTCTCGATCTCGAAGGCGAGGCGCTCCTCGTAGCGCGGCCGCCGGCGCTCGCGCTCGGCGGCGTCGGGGTAGAGCTGCACGAGGCGCTGCGCCAGGCCCTCGTGCGAAACGTGGCGGAAGTAGGCCTCGGGGGCCATCCGCTCGCCGTTCACCTCGGGGATCGGAAAGTCGGGCAGCTGCGGCTTGCCGAGCGTCAGGCTCAGGTGGCAGCGCCGCGCGATGGCCACCGCGTTGGCCAGCGCCGACGGCAGGTCGGCGAAGCGCTCGGCCATCTGCCGCGCGGTCTGGAAGTGCTGCTGGCGCGTGAAGCGCTTGACGCGCTTCGGGTTCGCGAGGCTCTCGCCCTCGGCGATGCACACGCGCGCCTCGTGGGCCTCGAAGTCGTCCTCGGTCAGGAACTGGACCGGGTGCGTCGCCACCACCGGCAGGCCCAGTTTCGCGGCCAGCGGCACCGCGCCGCGCACCTGGGCCTCGTTGCCAGGCTGGCCGGCACGCCACAGCTCGAGGTAGTAGCGGCCGGGGAAGAGGTCCGCGAAGCGCCGTGCCATCGCCTCGGCGCGCGCCGCGTCGCCGGCCAGCAGCGCCTGGCCGACCGCGCCGAGGTCGGCGCCCGACAGCGCGATCAGCCCGCCGGCATGCTGCGCCAGCCGTTCCCAGCTCACGCAGGCCTGCTGGCGCTGCACGTTCTCGACCCAGGCGTGCGAGACCAGCGCGCACAGGCTCAGGTAGCCGCGGTGGTCCTGCACCAGCAGCAGCAGGCGGCTGGGCTGGCGGTCGCTGGCCGCGCCGCCCTCGGGCTCGATCCACAGGTCGCAGCCGAGGATCGGCTGCAGACCCTTGCCGCGCGCCGCCGTGTAGAACTTGACCGCCCCGAACAGGTTGGAGAGGTCGGTGATCGCCATCGCCGGTTGGCCGTCGGCTGCCGCCGCGGCCACCATGTCGTCGACGCGCAGCATGCCGTCGACCACCGAGTACTCGGTGTGGGTGCGCAGGTGGACGAAGGCGGGGCAGTCGGCGGTCATCCAGGGATTCTAGGAAGCCGCCGCCCGGCGGCCGTCGTCAGCGGTACTTCGCCGCGGTGATGAACTCGCTGAAGGTCTCGCACCAGACGATCACCGTGTCGTAGCGCGCCGGGTCGGCGCCCGCGGGCAGCGGCACGATGAAGTTCTCGAAGGTCTTCACGTCGCCGACACGCAGCATCTGCGGCTTCAGGCGCTTGAAGTCGGCCTCGGTCTCGACGAACGACGGCGACAGGTAGAGCTTGTAGTCCGGCCCCGGCGCGAGGCGGCCTTCGAGCGCGACGCTGCGCGGCCCGACCGTGACGGTCCCTTCGCCCCAGTGCAGCGCATCGCTGTCCTGCAGGTCGCGCCGGAACGTGCCGCGAAACCCCGCCTGCGCGGCCTCGGCGCGCACCGCGTCGGCGCTCGGTGCGTCGGGGGCGATCAGGATCGGCAGCAGATAGACCCCCAGCGCGAAGCCGAGCACCAAGGCCACGCCGTGGCTGAAGACGAGCAGGATCGCACGCGTCATCGAAAAGCCCTTCCGGTGCGTGAGATGCTAGCGGCCCGCGCGCCGCCGCGCGAGCGGGCATGCCGGATGCATGGTCCGGGCACGCGATACTTCTTCCGCGACCATGAGCACCCGTTCCCCCGCACCGACCCGCCGCCGTCTCCTGGGCCTGGCCCTGGCCGGCGCCGCCTGGCCCCCGCTGGCGCTGGGCGCCGCCGACCCCGAGCAGCGCCCCGAGGGCGCCACCGGCTATGCCGTGGCGATCGGCGGCGCGCTGAAGTACGACCATGCCGCCATCTGGACGCGTCTCGTGCAGCTCAGCGGCGGCACCGGCTCGCGCTGGGTCGTGTTCCCGACGGCCGCCGCCAACCCGCAGGCCACCGGCTGGCGCCTGACCGACGCGCTGGAGCGCCACGGCGCCCAGGCGGACCTGCTCCCGGTCGCGCCGCGCTGGTCGGGCACCGACGTGGCGCGCGCGGTGCGCGACCCGCTGCTGATCCAGCGCGTGCGCAGCGCCCGCGGCGTGTTCTTCGCCGGCGGGGCGCAGGAGTACATCGTCGACGCGCTGCAGCCCGGCGGCCAGCGCACGCCGCTGCTGGAGGCGATCTGGGAGGTGTTCCGCAGCGGCGGCGTGGTGGCCGGCACCAGCGCCGGCGCCGCGGTGATGAGCACGACGATGTTCCGCGACGCGATGGACGTGCGGCGCGTGCTGATCAAGGGCCAGCTCGCCGAGGGCCGCGAGATCGACCGCGGGCTCGGCTTCGTCGGGCCCGACCTGTTCGTCGACCAGCACTTCCTCAAGCGCGGGCGCATCGGCCGCATCCTGCCGGTGATGGTGCAGACGGGCTACAAGCTCGGCCTGGGCATCGAGGAGGACACCGCGGCCATCGTCCACGGCCGCACCGTCGAGGTCATCGGCGCCAAGGGCGTGCTGCTGGTCGACCTCCACGACGCGAGCCACGACGACAGCCTCGGCGCCTTCAACCTGCGCAACGCGCGCCTGAGCTACCTGGACCGCGGCGACCGCCACGACCTCGCCAGCGGCGTCACCACGCCCTCGCCGCAGAAGGCGGCGGGCATGGTGATCGACCCGAACGCGCCCGATTTCCGGCCGTACAACCGGCGCGCCGCCTTCCATGGCGACATCCTCGGCGACTCGGCGATCGTCAACGCGATGAGCCACCTGATCGACAACCGCGAGCCGGAGGCCGTCGGCCTCGCGCTGCCGCCGCCCGGCGCGGCGGACAGTTCGGGGACGCTCGGCTTCGAGTTCCGCCTGAAGCGCGACGCCGCCAGCCGCGGCTGGTACACCGGCGCCTTCGGCGGCGAGGACTACACCGTGCTCGGCATCCGACTCGACGTCACGCCGGTGCGCATGGCCCAGCCGATGTATGTGCCGCTGGTGCCTACCACCGCCGCGGCGCCGTCGGAGCCGCCCCGCTAGGCCCGCGCCGGCCCACCCCCTCCGCCACCCCTGCCCCGCCCGACCATGCTCCGCCGCATCCTGCTCGCCGCCTTCCTCGTGCTCCCGGTCGCCGCCCCGGCCCAGGCGCCCGACTGGAAGAAGATCCGCATCGGCGTCGAAGGCGCCTACCCGCCGTTCAGCGAGCTCGCGCCCTCGGGCGAGCTCAAGGGCTTCGACATCGACATCGCCCGCGCGCTGTGCCAGCGCATGCAGGCCGAGTGCACGCTGGTGCAGCAGGACTTCGACGGCATGATCCCCGGGCTGATGGCGCGCAAGTTCGACGCCGTCATCGCCTCGATGTCGATCACCGAGGAGCGCAAGCGCCAGGTCGCCTTCAGCGACCGCTACTACAACACCCCGGCGCGCTTCGTCGTGAAGACCGGCAGCCCGCTGGCCATCACCGTCGAGGGGCTCAAGGGCCGCAGGATCGGCGTGCAGCGCTCGACCATCCACGACCGCTACGCCACCGACACCTTCAAGGGCGCGCAGATCGTGCGCTACACCAAGCAGGACGAGATCTACCTCGACCTCGCCGCCGGCCGCATCGACGCGGCGCTGCAGGACGTGGTGGCCGCCGACGTCGGCTTCCTGAAGACGCCGCAGGGCAAGGGCTTCGGCTTCGCCGGCCCGACCTACAGCGACCCGAAGTACTTCGGCGACGGCTCGGGCATCGCGATGCGCAAGTCCGACACCGCGCTGCAGGCCAAGTTCAACGCCGCGATCAAGGCACTGCGCGCCGACGGCGGCTACAAGCAGCTGCAGGACAAGTACTTCGACTTCGACATCTACGGCGAGTAGGGCCGGATGCTCCACGGCTACGGCCCCTCGCTGCTCGAAGGCACGCTGCTGACGCTGGGCGTCGCGCTCGCCTCGCTGGCGATCGCCGCCATGCTGGGCCTGGCCGCGGCGAGCATGCGCCTCGCCCGCTCGCGCCTGCTGCAAGCGCTCGCGCTGGGCTACACCACCGTGATCCGCGGCGTGCCCGACCTGGTGCTGATGCTGCTGGTGTTCTACGGCGGCCAGCTCGCGGTCAATGAACTCGCCGCGCGCTTCGGCCACGCCGACTACATCGACATCGATCCCTTCGTGGCCGGCGTGCTGACGATCGGCTTCATCTTCGGCGCCTACCTGGCCGAGACCTTCCGCGGCGCCTTCCTCGCGGTGCCGACCGGCCAGCGCGAAGCCGGGCTGGCCTGCGGCATGAGCCGCTGGCAGGTGCTGCGCCGCATCCTGCTGCCGCAGATGCTGCGCCACGCGCTGCCGGCGCTCGGCAACAACTGGCTGGTGCTGGTCAAGAGCACGGCCATCGTCTCGGTCATCGGCCTCAACGACATGATGCTGCGCGCCGGGCAGGCGGCCGGCGCGACGCGCGAGCCCTTCGTGTTCTACGCGGCCGCCGGCGCGATCTACCTCGCGATCACCGCCGTCAGCGAGCTTGGCCTGCGCCTGCTCGCGCAGCGCCTCTCGGTCGGCGTGCGCCGCAGCCTGCCGTGACGCTCGAGCCCATCGTCGAGAGCCTGCCGCTCTATGCCAGCGGGCTGTGGGTCACGCTGCAGCTGCTCGTGATCTCGCTCGCGGCCGGCGGCGTGGCCGCGCTGCCGCTGGCGCTGCTGCGCCTGCACCGCTCGCGCTGGGTCCACGGGCCGGTGTGGTGCTTCACCTACGCGATCCGCGGCACGCCGCTGCTGGTGCAGCTCTTCCTCGTCTACTACGGCCTGGCGCAGTTCGAGGCGGTGCGCGAGAGCTTCGCCTGGCCCTGGCTGCAGTCGGCCTGGTTCTGCGCCTGCCTCGCCTTCGCGGTCAACACCTGCGCCTACACCACCGAGATCCTCGCCGGCGCGCTGGCCGCCACGCCGGCCGGCGAGGTCGAGGCGGCGCGCGCGCTCGGGCTGAGCCGCGCCCAGGTGTGGCGCCGCATCCTGCTGCCCTCGGCGCTGCGCCGGGCGCTGCCGGCCTACGGCAACGAGGTGGTGCTGATGCTGCACGGCACCGCGCTCGCCAGCGTCGTGACCCTGCTCGACCTCACCGGCGCCGCGCGCGAGGTCAACGCGCGACACTACCTGCCCTTCGAGGCCTTCCTGACCGCCGGCGCGCTGTACCTGGCGCTGACGCTCGCGATCGTCGCCCTGCAACACCTGCTGGAGAAGCGCTGGCTCGCGCATCTGCGGCCGCGCTGCTGAACGCCATGGAACGTCGCGATCACCCCCTGCCCGGCCGCACCCCCGGTACGGTGCGCTACCTCAGCAGCTTCCACTACGGCCCCGCCGGCGGCGCCAAGGTCTATGTGCAGGCCTCGCTGCACGCCGACGAGCTGCCCGGCATGCTGGTCGCCCACCACCTGCGCGAGCGGCTCGCGGCGCTGGAAGCGGCCGGGCTGCTGCGCGCCGAGATCGTCGTCGTGCCGGTGGCCAACCCGATCGGCCTCGCGCAGTGGCTGCTGCGCAGCCCGATCGGCCGCTTCGAGCTGGAGAGCGGCGAGAACTTCAACCGCCATTACCCGGCGCTGCGCGAGGCGGTCTGGCAGCACGTCGAGCCGCAGCTCGGCGCCGATGAGGCCGCCAACGCCGCGCTGCTGCGCGCCGCGCTGCGCGAGGCGGCCGCGGCCCTGCCGGCCGAAACCGAGCTCGCCGGCCTGCGCCGCACGCTGCTGCAGCTGGCCTGCGACGCCGAGGTCGTGCTCGACCTGCACTGCGACGCCGAGGCGGTGCTGCACCTCTACACCGGCACCGCGCTGTGGCCGCAGTGCGAGCCGCTGGCGCGCCTGCTCGGCGCCCAGGCCACGCTGCTGGCCGACGAATCCGGCGACCAGCCCTTCGACGAGGCCTGCTCGCAGCTGTGGTGGGAACTGGCCGAGCGCGCCGGGCCGGCGCGGCCGATCCCGCTGGGCTGCCTGTCGGTCACCGTCGAGCTGCGCGGCATGGCCGACGTCGACCACGCGCTCGCCGCGGGGGATGCCGAGGCGCTGATCGACTTCCTGGTCCACCGCGGTCACATCGCCGAGCCGCCGCAGGCGCTGCCGGCGCTGCTGCACGGGCCCACGCCGCTGGCCGGATCGATGCCGGTCACCACGCCGGTCGGCGGGCTGCTGGCCTGGCACCGCGCGCCCGGCGCCTGGGTGCAGGCCGGCGAGCCGCTGGTCGACGTGATCGACGCGCTGGCCGGCACCGTGACCCCGCTCACGAGCCCGGTCGAGGGCCTGTTCTACGCCCGCGAGAACCTGCGCTTCGTGACCGCCGGCACGCGCGTGGCCAAGGTCGCCGGCCGCGAGGCGCAGCGCAGCGGCAAGCTGCTGAGCGCCTGACGATGGCGGGGCCCACGCTGCAGGCGACCGACCTGCACAAGCGCTACGGCAGCCATGAGGTGCTGCGCGGCGTGTCGCTGGCCGCACAGGCCGGCGACGTGGTGACCGTGATCGGCTCCAGCGGCTCGGGCAAGAGCACGCTGCTGCGCTGCCTGAACCTGCTCGAGCAGCCGAACCGCGGCACGATGAGGCTCGGCGACGAGGAACTGCGCCTCGTGCCCGACCGCGACGGCAGCCTGCGCGCGGCCGACGCGAAGCAGCTGCAGCGCTGGCGCGCGCGGCTCGCGATGGTGTTCCAGAACTTCAACCTCTGGGCGCATCTGAGCGCGCTCGACAACGTGGCCGAGGCGCCGATGCAGGTGCTGGGGCTGAGCCGCGCCGAGGCGGTGGAGCGCGCCCGAGCGCTGCTGGCCCGCGTCGGCGTCGGCCACCGCGAGGCGCTCTACCCGGCCCACTTGTCGGGCGGCGAGCAGCAGCGCGTGGCGATCGCGCGTGCGCTGGCGATGGAGCCCGAGGTGATGCTGTTCGACGAGCCGACCTCGGCGCTCGACCCGGAGCTGGTCGGCGAGGTGCTCAGGGTGATGCGCGACCTCGCCACCGAGGGCCGCACGATGATCGTCGTGACGCACGAGATGGGCTTCGCGCGCGAGGTCTCCAACCGCACGCTGTTCCTGCACCAGGGCGTGGTCGAGGAGGAAGGCCCGCCGTCCGAGGTGCTGGCGCGGCCGCGGAGCGAACGGCTGCGGGCCTTCCTGTCGGGCGGGCTGAAGTAGCGCGGCCGCTCAGGCCCCGCGCAGCATCTCCAGCACGTCCGAGCGGAACTCGCGCCGGTACAGCACGAAGATCACGCCCACCGTCGCCAGCGCGAACACCAGCGGCGAGATGAACCAGCCCATCGCCGCGAACGCCAGGTAGTAGGCGCGCAGGCCGTCGTTGAAGGTCTCGGCCGCCAGGCTCAGCACGCGGCCGGCGCGGTGCGCGAAGTCCTCGCGCGAGAGCGTCGCGTCGGTGGTGAACTCGCGCGCCTCGGGCGCGGCGCCGACCATCATCGCGCCGAAGGTGTACTGGCGGATGCTCCAGGTGAAGCGGAAGAACGCATAGACGAAGATCCCGGTCAGCACCAGCAGCTTGAAGTCGAACACCAGCAGCGGCGTCTGCGCGGCGAACGGGATCTCGCGCACCAGCTCGGTGGCCTTCTCGGTCGTGCCCAGCACCGCCAGCAGGCCGCCGATGATCAGGATGGTGGTCGACGCGAAGAAGCTCGGGCTGTTGGCCAGCGTCTGCACGATGCTGCCGTCGACGATGCGTACCTCGCGCTTGGTGACCTGCAGCATCCACAGGTGGCGGATGCGCGAGGTCGCGGCCAGCACCGAGGGCTGCACCATGGCGCGGCGCCGCGCGAAGGTGGCATAGCCGTACCAGGCGCCGAAGAACCAGACCAGCGCGCCCCAGTCGGCCCAGGGCAGCAGCGCGGTCAGCTTGAGCATCGCATCCATCGCGCGATGCTAGCGCCCGTCGGCACGGCGCCCGCATGGCACCGGCCGCCCCGCCGTACACGGCAGCAACCTTGTAAGCGTGTGTTGGCGCGGTGCATTTCATCGGCCGCCGTCGGCTCTGTCGGACGACCGGCGCCGCTCCTCGGCGCCGGCGGCTTCACTTCCGGGAGACCGCCATGCACCCGAACCGCCGCCGCACCCGCTCCGTCCGCCGCCGCCCCTGGCTGTGGCCTCTGCCGTTAGCCGCCGCCATCCTGGCGGCCTGTGGGGGCGGCGGCAGCGGCAGCGGCTCGGCCCCCGGCGCAGGCGCGCTGTCCTTCGCTGCCGCCCCTGCGCTGTCCCCGGCCCCCGAGCCGCTGCCGGCGAGCGGCGGCGTCAATGTCTGCGAGGACCTGCGCTTCGGCAACCGCGACATCGAGAACCTCGGTGTTCCCGATGGCGCGACCTGCGTGCTCGAGCCCGGCGTCGCGATCGACGGCAACCTCGAGCTCGGCAGCGGCGCCCAGCTCTACGCCCGTGGCATCACGGTCGGCGGCAACGTGCAGGGCCAGCGCGCCGACACGGTGCTGATCGAGGGCTCCACGGTGGGCGGCAGCGTCCAGCTCGACCTCGGCGGCGCCGTCACCGTGCGGGAGACCCGCGTCGACGGCTCGATCCAGCTCGTCGGCCAGGGCGAGGCGATCCACCTGCTGGCCAACCGCGTCGGCAGCGACATCCAGCTCTTCGAGAACGACGGCGGCGCCACCCTCGTCGACAACCGCGCCGACGGCAACCTGCAGTGCAAGGAGAACGTCCCTGCACCGACGGGCCGCGGCAACCAGGCCGCGTCCAAGGAGGACCAGTGCAGCGCGCTCTGACCCCGGGCGGCGGCGATGTCCGCTGAAGGCACGCGCGTCGCCGCGCCCGGCGCCGGGCCGCTGCTGGGCTGGGGGCTGACGGCCGCGCTGCTGCTGGCGGTCGCGTACGGCGCCGACGGGCTGGCGCCCGGCGCGCGCTGGACGCTGGCGGTCTTCATCGCCTGCATCGCCGGCTGGGCGCTGGCGCGGCTGCACGAGACCACCGTCGCGGTCGCCGGCGTGGCCGTGCTGCTGGCGGCCGGCGCGCTCGCGCCCGCCCAGCTCGCCGCCGCGGCCGGGCACGAGCTGGTGCTGCTGCTCGCCGCCGCCGGCGTGCTGGCGCATGCGCTGCAGGCCGGCGGCCTGGTGCTGCCGCTCGCGGCCCGCGCGTTGCGCGGCGTGCGCAGCGTCCGCGGCCTGGCGTGGCGGCTCGCGCTGCCGATCGCGCTGAGCGCCTATGCGATCCCCTCGACCACCGCCCGCGCCGCGCTGCTGCTGCCGCTGTTCGGCGCCCTGGCCGCGGCTCTCGGCGAAGCGCGGCAGGCGCGGGTGCTCGCGCTGTTGTTCCCGAGCGTGATCCTGCTGTCGGCCGGAGCCGCGCTGACCGGGGCCGGAGCGCACCTGGTGGCCGTCGACTTCATCGCCGCCCAGGGCGGGCCGGCGCTCGGCTTCCTCGGCTGGGCGCTGTTCGGCCTGCCGTTCGCGCTGCTGAGCGTCGCGGCCGCCGTCGAGCTGATCCTGCGCCTCTTCCTCAGCGCCGACGAGCGCCGCCGCGCGCCCCGCCTGCCCGCCGATGCCGGCCGACAGCCGCTCGACGGCCGCCAGCGCCGGCTGCTCGCGGTGCTGGCGCTGACGGTGCTGGCATGGCTGTCGGCCGGCTGGCACGGCCTGGGCCTCGCGATCCCCGCGCTGCTGGGCGCCGGGGCCGCGCTCGCCGTGCTGCGCGAGCCGCCGACGCCGACGCAGCTGCTCGGTGCCTGCGACGCGCGCCTGCTCGTCTTCGTGATCGCGGCGCTGGCGCTCGGCGACGCCGTGGTCCACCACGGCCTCGGCCCCTGGCTCGCCGCCGGCCTCGCGGCGGCGCTGCCGGGCCCGGGCCCGGCGACGCAGGGCCTGGCGCTCGCCGCGACGGTGGCCGTGGCCCTGCTCGCCCACCTGCTGCTGCCCTCGCGGACGGCCCGCGCGGCGGTGCTGATCCCGGCGCTGGCGCTGCCGCTCCAGGCCTTCGCGCTGAACCCAGCGGCGCTGGCCCTGCTGATCGCGCTGGCGAGCGGCTACTGCCAGACCACGCCGCTCGGCGCCAAGGCGATCGCGCTCTACATGCGCGCCCCCGGCGCCGGGATCGAGGAGAAGGACCTGCTGCGCCTCGCGCTCGCGCTGCTGCCGGTGATGGCCGCGGTCTCGCTGCTGTGCGCCACGCTGCTGTGGCCGGCCCTCGGCCTGCCCTGGCGCCAGGGAGACGGCCCGTGACGCCGACGGTGCTGGTCGCCCCGTCGGGCTTCAAGGAGAGCCTCGGGCCGAGCGAGGCGGCCGAGGCCATCGCGCTCGGCGTGCGGCGTGCGCTGCCGCAGGCCCGCGTGATCGAGCGACCGCTGATCGACGGCGGCGAAGGCAGCACCCGCGAGCTGGTGCGCGCCAGCGGCGGCCGGCTCGAGACGGTGCAGGTGCACGGCCCGCTCGGCGAGGCGGTGGCGGCCGAGCTGGGCTGGCTCGGCGGCACGCGCCACGCGGTGATCGAGATCGCCGCCGCCGCCGGGCTGCGGCTCGTGCCGCCGTCGCGGCGCGACCCCACGCTCACCAGCAGCCGCGGCGTCGGCGAACTGATCCTCGCCGCGCTCGACCGCGGTGCCGAGCGCCTGCTGGTGGGCTGCGGCGACAGCGGCGTCAACGACGGCGGCATGGGCATGGCCTGCGCGCTCGGCGTGCGCTTCCTCGACGCCGACGGCCGGCCGCTCCCCGAAGGCGGCGGCGCGCTGGAACGGCTGGCCGCGATCGACGCCAGCCGGATCGATGCGCGCCTGCGCCGCGTGCGCATCGACGCGGCGGTGAACCCCGAGGTGCCCCTGCTCGGGCCGCGCGGCGTGGCCCGCGTCTACGGCCCGCAGAAGGGCGCGACGCCCGCCCAGGTGGCGCAGCTCGAGCGCGGCCTGGCGCGCTATGCGGCCTGCCTGCACCGGCGGCCCGGGCCCGACCTCGCGGCGCTGCCGGGCGCCGGCGCCTCGGGTGGCCTCGGCCTCGGCCTCGGCCTGGCGGCGTTCGCGGGGGCGGCGTTGCGCGAGCGCTTCGCGCTGCTGCTGCCACCGCTGGGCTTCGAGGCGGCGCTGGCGCAGGCCGACCTGGTGATCACCGCCGAGGGCCGGCTCGACGCCCAGAGCCTGTGCGGCAAGACGCCCGGGCATGTGGCGCGCCGCGCCCGCGCCCACGGCGTGCCGGTGATCGCGCTGGCCGGCGCGGTGGCGGCGCCCGCCGGCCTGGAGGCGGGCGGCATCGATGCGCACACGAGCATCGTGCCCGGCCCCTGCACGCGCGACGAGGCCTATGCCCGGGCGGCCGACTGGCTCGCGCAGGCCGCCGAACAGGCGCTGCGGCTGGTGCAGATCGGGCAGCGGCTGCGCACCGGCCCGCGCCGCGGCGACCGGGTCGAGGCGCCGCTCTGAGGGCGCGGCCGGCGCAGGGCGCGGCTCAGGCGCCCAGGTGCTCGACGAACCAGTCGCAGGCGGCGCCGCCGGCGACCTCGAAGTCCTCGACGTAGGCCTCGAAGTGGCCGCCCTTGAGCATCACCAGCTTCTTGGGCTGCAGCGCGCGCTCGTAGGCGGCCAGCGCCTCGTCGGCCACGGTCAGGTGGTCCTGCAGGGCCACCAGCATCAGCAGCGGCGTCGGGCTGATGTGGCCGATCCAGGCGCCCGGCTCGTACTCGGTGAACATCTCGACCGAGCGCAGCGTCACCTCGTTGCGCCAGGCCGGCGCGCGCAGGTCGCGGGTGCCGTTCATGAAGGTCCAGGAGTCCGCGGTCGGCAGCGCGGCCGCGCCGCCCGGCTCGTCGGTGGTGACCGGGATCATCATCGGCGCCTCGCCGCGGTAGCGCGCACGGCGGTCCTGGTCGAACATCGCCTGCAACCCGGCGAACTGGTCGGCGCGGATCAGTCGCCGCGCATTGCGCCAGCCGCTCACCAGCGGCACCTGCGACACGACGCACTTCACGCGCCGGTCGATCGCGCCGACCACCAGCACGTGCGCGCCGCTGTAGCTCGAGCCGAACACGCCGATGCGCGCCGCGTCGGTCTGCGCCAGGGTCTCGGCGAAGGTGATCGCGTCGCGGTAGTCGCGGATCTGCTGCTGCGGGTCGATCTCCTGGCGCGGCTCGCCGTCGCTGGCGCCGAAGTTGCGGTTGTCGTAGACCAGCGAGGCGATGCCGTGCGCGGCGAAGCGCTCGGCATAGCGGTCCAGGTACATCTCCTTGACGGCCGAGAAGCCGTGCGCCATCACGACCGTCGGGAAGCGCGGCCCGCCGCCGTCGGGGCGGTAGTGCCAGCCGCGCAGGACGGTGCCGTCCTCGGTCTTGAACTCGATGTCGGTCCGCATGCTCGTCTCCTGGTCAAGACGCGCAGCGTGGCGGCAAACGGGGTCCACGGCATCCGTGGAAGCCCCGTCACCAAGGTGACACTCAGGCGCGCAGCGCGGTGGCGGTCTTCAGCAGCGCGACCAGCACCGCCTCCAGCGCGGCCTGCTGGCCGGCGTCGGCCAGCGCGCCTTCGGGCGTCCAGGCCTTCGGCGCCTGGGCCAGCGCGAACTGCTGCGGGATCACCAGCAGGCCGGGGTTGATGGCGAGGAAGTTGCGCAGCGCCAGCAGGCTGCGCATGCCGCCCAGCATGCCGGGCGAGGCGCTCAGCAGCGCGCAGGGCTTGCCGTTCATCGCCGCCTTGTGCGCGGGCAGGCGCGTGGCCCAGTCGATCGCGTTGACGAACAGCGGCGTCGGGAAGGCGTTGTACTCGGGCGAGACGACCAGCACCGCGTCGTGCGCGGCGAAGGCCTCGACCAGCGCCGTCGCGCCGGGCGGCGGGCCGGACTCGGCCTCCAGGTCGCCGTCGTAGATCGGCAGCGCCAGCGCGCGCAGGTCGAGCAGCGTCGGCGCCGCGCCGAGCGCGGCCAGCCGCTGCTCGGCGTGGCGCGCCAGGGCGAGGTTGAGCCCGCCCTTGCGGACGCTGCCGGGGATCACCAACACGCGCGCTACGCTCATCGTCATGCTCCTTGGTCGGGGTGGTAGGCAGCGGCGATTGTCGCCACGCGGTCGCCGAAGGCGCGCATCGTCGCCAGATCCCCCTGCGCGATCTCGTCGACGCCGGCGTCCGACGGCGTGGCCGCCATCGCGCCGGAGAAGGCGCCGAGGTGGTTGAGGTCGTCGCGCGTCGCCGACTTGGCGCTGCTGGGCATCATGCCGGTGCCGACCCAGAGGCCGCCGTGCTGCATCGCCAGCGTGAACAGCGCGTTCAGCGTCTGCAGCTTGTCGCCGCTCGGCGAGGCGCTGTTGGTGAAGCCGGCGAACAGCTTGTCCTTCCATTGACGGCCGAACCAGGGCTTGCTCGACGCGTCGGCGAACTTCTTGAACTGCCAGCTGACGTTGCCCATGTAGGTCGGCGTGCCGAACACGATGGCATCGGCCGCGGCGAGCTGCTCCCAGCCGCCGTCGGGCAGGTTGCCCTCGGCATCGATGGCGAGCAGCGCGGCGTTCGCGCCCTCGGCCACCGCCTCGGCGAGGCGCTTGGTGTGGCCGTAGCCGCTGTGGAACACGACGACGATCTTCTTCGAGTGGGACATGGTGGACTCCTGGGGCAGTGAGAAGGCAAGGGCTGCGCCAGCGCGCCCCGGTCGGGGCGCGTCGGCAGAGGGGTCGGGGATCAGCGCGAGAGGTCGAAGACCAGCACTTCGGCGTCGCGGCCGTCGGCGAGTTCGAGCGCGGTCTCGCCGTCGAAGCGGGCGGCGTCGCCGGCCTCGAGCCGGTGGCCGTTGACGCTCACCGCGCCGCGTGCCACGTGCACGTAGGCCAGGCGCTGCGGGTTCAGCGCCAGCGTCGCGCGCTCGGCGCCGTCGAACAGCCCGGCGTACAGCGCAGCGTCGGCGTTCAGCCGGATCGCGCCGTCGCGCGCGTCCGGCGCCGCGAGCAGCGCGAGGCGGCCGCGCTTGCTGTCGGGCGCGAAATGCTTCTGCTCGTAGCCCGGCTTCAGCCCGCGCGCCTCCGGCAGCAGCCAGATCTGCAGGAAGTGCGTCTGTTGGTCGACGGCGTGGTTGAACTCGCTGTGCATCACGCCGGTGCCGGCGGTCATGCGCTGCACGTCGCCCGGCACGATCGAGGCGCCGTTGCCCATGCTGTCCTTGTGGCCCAGCGCGCCGTCGAGCACGTAGCTGACGATCTCCATGTCGCGGTGGCCATGCGTGCCGAAGCCGGTGCCTGGGGCGATGCGGTCCTCGTTGATGACGCGCAGGTTGCCGTAGCCCATGTGGGCGGGGTCGTGGTAGTCGGCGAAGGAGAAGCTGTGGAAGCTCTTGAGCCAACCGTGGTCGGCGTAGCCGCGGTCGGCGGATCGGCGCAGGGTGATCATCTGGGGCTCCTTTCGTTGCGGTGGCAGCGTGGCTGCCATGCAAGCAATGTAGGAGCGAACGGTGGCGCCATCGCCGGCCGGGGCTTGATGGCATCATTCAAACGAACTGAATAAGGCCCCGATGAGCGATCGCCGCAACGTGTTGACGCCCGAGGCGCTGACGATGATCGACCTGATCGCGCGCACCGGCAGCTTTGCCGCCGCGGCGCGTGAGATGGGCAAGGTGCCGTCGGCGCTGACCTACAGCGTGCGCCAGCTCGAGGACGCGCTCGACGTGCTGCTGTTCGACCGCAGCTCGCGCCAGGCCCGGCTCACCGCCGCCGGCGAGGAGCTGCTGCACGAGGGCCGCCGGCTGCTGCTGGAGATCGACGCGGTCGCCAACCGCGTCAAGCGCATCGCCACCGGCTGGGAGACCGAGCTGACGATCGCGATCGACGCGATCGTCGCGCCGCGCGCGGTGTTCGAGCTGATCGAGGCGTTCTACGCCCTGCGCGTCTCGACGCGCAGCGCCCCCGACAGCGCGCCGCCGACGCGGCTGAAGCTGCGCACCGAGGTGCTCTCGGGCACCTGGGAGGTGCTCGCCACCGGCCAGGCGGATCTCGCGATCGGCGGCGCCGGCGAGACCTCGCAGGCCGCCGGCATCCAGTGCGAGCCGCTCGGCGAGCTGACCCTGGTGTTCGCCGTCGCCCCCCACCATCCGCTGGCGGCCCTGCCCGAGCCGCTGGACGGCGAAACGATCGCCGCCCACCGCATCGTCGCGATCGCCGACAGCGCGCGCAGCTTCGCGCCCGTCACCACCGGCGTGCAGCCCGGCCAGGACGTGCTGACCATGCCCTCGCTGGCCGCCAAGCTGGAGGCGCAGCTGCGCGGCCTGGGCTGCGGCTACCTGCCCGAACCACTGGTGCGCCGCCATGCCGATGCCGGACGTCTGGTGCTGAAGGCGACCTCGCTGCCGCCACGCAGCGCGCCGCTGCGCTACGCCTGGCGCGCCGGCGCCCCGGGCAGCGAGGGGCTGGCGCTGCAGTGGTGGCTCAAGCAGTTGCGCAGCCCGAAGACGCGGCGCGCGCTGCTCGAGCAGCACGCGGGGCTGGTGCTCTGAGCGGTCCGGAGGCCGCTTGAGCGCGTACGTCGGGCGCTTCGCGCCCTCGCCGACCGGGCCGCTGCACGCCGGCTCGCTGGTGGCCGCGCTGGCGAGCTGGCTCGATGCGCGCGCCCACGGCGGGCGCTGGCTGCTGCGCATCGAGGATGTCGACGCACCGCGCTGCTCGGCCGCGGCCGAGCGCGAGATCGGGCGCCAGCTCGACGCGCTGGGCCTGCGGCCCGACGCGCCGCCGGTCGCGCAGCGTGACCGCAGCGCGCTGTACCAGGCGGCGCTCGATCGGCTCGTCGCCGCCGGCCGTGCCTACCCCTGTGCCTGCACGCGGGCGCAGATCGCCGCGGCCAATGCGGCGCTCGGCCGCGCCCAGCCGCGCCACGGCGAACTCGTCTACCCGGGCACCTGCCGCGTCGGCCTGCGCGGCCGCGCACCGCGGGCCTGGCGCTTCAGGCTGCCCGCCGACGCGCAGGTCGAATGGACCGACCGGCGGCTCGGCACGTCATCGCAGGACGTCGCCGCCGCGGTCGGCGACTTCGTGCTGAAGCGCGCCGACGGGCTGTGGGCCTACCAGCTCGCGGTCGTCGTCGACGATGCCGAGCAGGGCATCACCGACGTGGTGCGCGGCGAGGACCTCGCCGACAACACGCCGCGCCAGATCCTGCTGCAGCGCGCGCTCGGCCTGCCGACGCCGCGCCACCTGCACACCCCGCTGGTGCGGGCTGCCGACGGCCAGAAGCTCAGCAAGCAGAACGGAGCCGAGCCGCTGGACACCCGCGACCCGCTGGCGGCGCTGCAGGCGGCGGGTGCGGTGCTGGGGATCAGCGTCGAGGCCGTGAACGCTGCCGGCTGGCTCAGCGCTGCCGTGCCCGCCTGGGCCGATCAGAGCGCGAGGAAGTTCGCGCGGTAGTGCAGCAACTCGTCAATCGACTCGTGCACATCGGCCAGCGCCGTGTGTGCCTGGGCCTTCTTGACGCCTTCCAGCGCGGCCGGCTTCCAGCGCCGCGCCAGCTCCTTCAGCGTGCTGACGTCGAGGTTGCGGTAGTGGA
>CAYLKR010000051.1:0-16611 GCA_964384225.1 uncultured Methylibium sp. | reverse complement strand
TCTCCATCATGTAGCTGCCGGCCCAGGGGTCGATCACGCTGGTGATGTGGGTCTCTTCCTGGAGGATCAATTGCGTGTTGCGCGAGATGCGCGCGCTGAACTCGGTGGGCAGCGCGATCGCCTCGTCGAAGCTGTTGGTGTGCAGAGACTGCGTGCCACCGAAGACCGCCGCCATCGCCTCGATCGCGGTGCGCACGATGTTGTTGTACGGGTCCTGCTCGGTCAGGCTCCAGCCCGAGGTCTGGCAGTGGGTGCGCAGCATCAGGCTTTTCGGGTTCTTCGCGCCGAAGCCCTTCATGATGCGGCTCCACAGCAGCCGCGCGGCGCGCATCTTGGCGATCTCGAGATAGAAGTTCATCCCGATCGCCCAGAAGAAGCTCAGGCGTCCGGCGAACTCGTCCACGTCCAGGCCCTTGGCCTGCGCGGTGCGCACGTACTCCATGCCGTCGGCCAGCGTGAAGGCCAGCTCCAGCGCCTGGTTCGCCCCGGCCTCCTGCATGTGGTAGCCGGAGATCGAGATCGAGTTGAAGCGCGGCATCTTCTTCGCCGTGTACTCGATGATGTCGCCGACGATGCGCATCGAGGGTTCGGGCGGGAAGATGTAGGTGTTGCGGACCATGAACTCCTTGAGGATGTCGTTCTGGATGGTCCCGCTGAGCTGCTCCTGCGCGACGCCCTGCTCCTCGGCCGCCACCACGTAGCCGGCCAGCACCGGCAGCACCGCGCCGTTCATCGTCATCGACACGCTGACCTTGTCGAGCGGGATGCCGTCGAACAGGATCTTCATGTCCTCGACCGAGTCGATCGCGACGCCGGCCTTGCCGACGTCGCCGGTCACGCGCGGGTGGTCGGAGTCGTAGCCGCGGTGCGTGGCCAGGTCGAAGGCGACGCTGACGCCCTGGGCGCCGGCCGCCAGGCCCTTGCGGTAGAAGTCGTTCGAGGCCTCGGCGGTCGAGAAGCCGGCGTACTGTCGGATGGTCCAGGGCCGCGCGGCGTACATCGTCGGCTGCGGGCCGCGCACGAAGGGCTCGAAGCCCGGCAGCGTGTCGGTGTGCGGCAGGCCGTCGAGGTCGGCCGCGGTGTACAGCGGCTTGACGGTCAGGCCTTCGGGCGTGATCCAGTTCAGCCGGCTCAGGTCGCCGCCGGGCGATTGCTTGGCAGCGGCCTTCTGCCAGGCGGCCAAGGCTTCGGGCTTCAGGGTCGGACGGTCGGACATGGGGTTTCTCTCGGGGGATCGGCTGGACGCCGGCAGCCGCCCGGATCATAATTCAAAAATGAATTACGACAACCCGGTGGGCGCAGACCTGCCTTCCGACGCGGCCCCGGCCGCGCCGACCCGGCCCGAGCGCGCGCTCTACGAGCAGGTCGCCGAGGCGCTGCGCGCGCGCATCCTGAGCCACCGGCTCGCGCCGGGCAGCTGGATCGATGAGAAGGCGCTGGCCGCCGAGCAGGGCATCAGCCGCACGCCGCTGCGCGAGGCATTGAAGGTCCTGGCCGCCGAGGGCCTGGTGACGATGAAGCTGCGCCGCGGCGCCTATGTCACCGAAGTGTCGGCGCGCGACCAGGCCGAGGTCTTCCACCTGCTCGCCCTGCTGGAGGGCGATGCGGCCGGCGTCGTCGCGGGCCGCCTGAGCGCGGCACAGCTCGACGAGCTGGAGGCGATCCACGCCGACCTTGAGGCCGCCGCCGACGACCGCGACGCCTTCTTCGCCGCCAACGAGCGCTTCCACGTCCGCCTGCTCGAGCTGGCCGACAACCGCTGGCGCATCCAGATGGTGGCCGACCTGCGCAAGGTGATGAAGCTCGCGCGCCACCACTCGCTGTTCAAGGAAGGCCGCCTCGAGGCTTCGCTGGCCGAGCACCGCGGCATCATGGCCGCGCTGCGCGCACGCGACGCCGCGGCGGCGCAGCAGCGCATGCGCGAGCACATCGCCCAGGGCCGCGAGGCGGCCATGCACTGACGACCACCCGCGAAGCGGCGCTGCACCGATTCGCCGCCCGGACGACAATCCACGGTTTTCGCCTTCTCCACCTCTGCCATGCCCGCCCTCCTCCCGAACGTCGATCCCGACGGCCTGCTCGAATACTCGGTCGTCTACACCGACCGCGCGCTCAACCACATGTCGGCCCGCTTCCAGGGCGTGATGCGCGACATCTCCGGCGTCCTCAAGGAGGTCTATCGCGCCCGGTCGGCGGTCATCGTGCCCGGCAGCGGCAGCTTCGGCATGGAGGCCGTGGCACGCCAGTTCGCCACCGGCCAGCGCGCGCTGGTGATCCGCAATGGCTGGTTCAGCTACCGCTGGACGCAGATCTTCGAGATGGGCCGCATCCCGGCCGAGGAGATCGTGCTGAAGGCGCGCCGCGCCGAGCCGGGCGCGAAGGCGCCGTTCGCGCCGGCGCCGATCGAGGAAGTGGTCGCGACCATCCTGCAGCGCAAGCCCGCGGTCGTGTTCGCGCCGCATGTCGAGACCTCGGCCGGCATGCGCCTGCCCGACGCCTATCTGAAGCAGGTCGCCGACGCGGTGCACGAGGTCGGTGGCCTGTTCGTGCTGGACTGCATCGCCTCCGGGACGATCTGGGTCGACATGGCCGCCACCGGCGTCGACGTGCTCGTCAGCGCGCCGCAGAAGGGCTGGAGCGGCCCGCCCTGCTGCGCCTTCGTGATGCTGTCCGAGCGCGCCCGCGCCAAGATCGATTCGACCACCAGCACCAGCTTCGCCTGCGACCTGAAGAAGTGGCTGCAGATCATGGAGACCTACGAGGGCGGCGCCCATGCCTACCACGCGACGATGCCGACCGACACGCTGGTCACGGTGCGCGACGTGATGTTCGAGGCGCGCGCCTACGGCTTCGACAGGCTGCGCGACGAGCAGGAGGCGCTGGGCGCCAAGGTGCGTGCGCTCCTCGAGGCGCGCGGCTTCCCCAGCGTCGCCGCGGCGGGTTTCCAGGCGCCCGGCGTGGTGGTCAGCTACACCGACGACGCGGACATCCAGAACGGCAAGAAGTTCGCCGCCCAGGGCCTGCAGATCGCCGCCGGCGTGCCGCTGCAGTGCGACGAAGGCCCGGACTTCCGCAGCTTCCGCATCGGCCTGTTCGGCTTCGACAAGCTGCACGACGCCGAGCGCTCGGTGGCGCACCTCGAACAGGCGCTCCAGCGACTGGCCTAACCCCCAGCCCCGGCCCGAAGGCCCGCAGGTGCAATGCACCTGCGGGCCTTCTCGTTTCTTGATCCAGCGCAACACGCCGTCACACATCGGCGCCCATCGGTTCCGCCTCTTTGCTACATTGAATGTGCAACTTGCACATTTATAGGTGGACCATGTTCCTTGAAGCGATCCAGGCCCGCGGGCACCGCGACGCGGCGCCCGCCTCGATCCGGCGCGCGCTGGCGGTCACGACGGCATCGGCCGCCCTGGCGTTGGGCGCGGTGGCGCCGGCCGGCGCCGCCGACCCGGTCAACGGCCGCAGCCTCTACACCGCGGATTGCGCGTCCTGCCACGGCGCCTCGCCGCTGACGACCAACTCGAACAAGATCTACTTCGGGCGCAACAGCGCGACGGTGATCAGCAACTCGATCGGCAACGTCGGCGACATGCAGTCGCTGCGTTCGCGCTACCCGGCCGGCGGGGCGGCGCTGCAGGACCTGGCGGCCTACCTGGGCAACTCGCCGTCGGCGCTGAGCTTCGCGTCGACGGCGGTCGGCAGCACCAGCGCTGCGCAGACGGTCACGGTGGCGGCGAGCCTGAAGGCCGGCTACGCGATCTCCGGCCTCGTCGTCACGACCAGCGGCGACTTCGTCCGCACCGGCGGGACCTGCGCGTCGGGCGTGGCAACCGGCACCAGCTGCACCATCACCGTCGCCTTTGCGCCGACCGCCTCCGGCGCCCGCAGCGGCACGCTGAGCATCGCGCACAGCGGCGTCGCGACGCCGGTCACGATCGCACTCAGCGGTTCGGCCACCGGCGGGGCGGCACCGGTCGTCTCGCTGGCGCCGGCCAGCCTGGTCTATGCGCAGGCGCTCGGCGGCAGCTCGGCCGCGCAGACCGCGACCGTCAGCAACACCGGCACGGCCGCGTTGACGCTGTCCGCGATCTCGGTCGGCGGCGCCCAGGCGTCGGAGTTCGGCATCGTCGGCGGCACTTGCGCGGCCGGTTCGTCGGTCGCTGCCGGTTCCTCGTGCACCGTCCGCGTCGCCTTCACGCCGGCGGCCACCGGCACGCGCACCGCGGCGCTGAACTTCGCCCACAACGCCTCCGGCAGCCCCTCGGCCGTCGCACTGTCGGGCACAGGCACCGCCGCCGCGCAGCCGGTGATCTCGGCCAACGCCGCCAGCCTCGGCTTCGGCACGGTGGTCGTGGGCACGCTGAGCGCAACGAAGCAAGCCACGGTGAAGAACACCGGCGCCGCCCCGCTCACGCTGGGCAGCTTCACGACCGGCGGCATCGCGCCGCTGGACTTCAAGCGCAGCGGCAGCTGCAAGCCGGCCCTGAGCCTGGCGCCCAATACCACGTGCACGGTCCGCTACGCGTTCCAGCCAACGGCGACCGGCACGCGTCGCGCACGGCTCACGATCGCCTCCGACGCCAGCAACGGCAACCTGGTGCTCGCGCTGGCCGGCACCGGCGCCGCCACGGGCGCGCCGGCCGTCACGCTGTCGGCAGCGACGCTGGACTTCGGCAACCAGTCGGTCGGCGTGGCATCGGCGGTGCACCGGCTGACGCTGAAGAACACCGGCTCCGACACGCTGGCGCTGTCGGGCATCGGCAGCACCGCGCCGTTCTCGACCACGCACAACTGCGGCACGGCCGTCGCCCCCGGCGGGAGCTGCCGGCTGTCGGTGGTGTTCACGCCGACCGCCACCGGTGCCGCGACGGGCTCGCTGACGATCACGAGCAATGCCGCCAGCTCGCCCAACACCGTGACCTTGGCGGGCAGCGGCGTCGCGCTCGCCGGCGCGGTGGTGCTGGCGGCACCGACGAGCAGCGCCCTCGCCTTCCCGGAGACGGATGCGGGCAACCGCGCCGCGCCGCAGTCCGTCACCGTCGAGAACCAGGGGCCGACGGCCGTCACGCTGACGCGCTGGCGCTTCTCGGGCGCGCAGGCCGCCGACTTCTCGGCCGATGCGCGCAGCGGCTGTGCCGTGGGCCAGGTGCTGCCGGTGCAGGGCCGCTGCTCGCTCGAGATCGCCTTCCACCCGGCCGCGGCCGGCGAGCGCCGCGCCCAGCTGCAGGTGCTGTCGACCGGCAGCGCCACACCGGCCCTCGAGCTGTCGGGCAGCGGCATGAGCAGCGCACGGCCCGCCGCCGCCGCGACGCCGCCGCGCCTGCGCTTCGCCGCCGACGACGGCGCGCCCGCCGGCGACCGCCAGCCCGTGATGCTGCAGAGCACCGGCCACGCGCCCTTGTCCGTGCGCGCGATCGATGTGGCGGGCCGCGCGTTCGCGCTGCAGACGGCGGCCACCGACGCCTGCCCGCCCGTCCCGTTCGAGCTGCCCCCCGGCGAGCGCTGCGCGCTCGACGTGGTGAGGCTCGGCGCGGAGCGCGCCGCACCGGGCCGCCTCGTCATCACCACCAACGCGCCGGAGACGACGCTCGCGGTGCCGCTCACCACCCGCCGGGCGTCGCCCGACGACGAACGCTGAAGGAGTCCCCGATGAAGCTGCCCTCCCTTGCCGCCGCCGCGCTGGTCGCCTGCGGCCTGCTCGCCGCCCTGCCGTCCCACGCGCTCGAACCGGGCCAGCCCGCGCCCGAGCTCGCGCTGCCCGGGCTGCGCGGCCCCGTCGACCTCGCCGAGGCCCGCGGCCATGTGACCTACGTGGACTTCTGGGCCTCGTGGTGCGGGCCGTGCCGGCAATCCTTCCCGTGGATGAACGAGCTGCAGGCCCGCTACGGCGCGAAGGGCCTGCGCGTCATCGCCGTCAACCTCGACAAGAAGCGCGCCGACGCCGACCGCTTCCTCGGCGAGAACAAGGCCGAGTTCGCGGTCGGCTTCGACCCGGCCGGCGACAGCGCCCGGCGCTACGGCATCAAGGGCATGCCGAGCTCGGTGCTGCTGGGGCCGGACGGCAAGGTGCTGATGGTGCACAGCGGCTTCCGTGGCGAGGACCGCCAGGTGCTCGAGGACCGCATCGCCGCCGCGCTGGGCGCCCGTTGATGGAGCCGACGATGACGCGCCTGACGATCCACGCCCGGTGGCTGCTGGCGCTCGGCGCCGCCGCAGCCCTGGGCGGCTGCGCCTTCGCGCCGCCGCAGCCCTGGGAGAAGGGCACGCTGGCCCGACCCGAGATGAGCATGACGCCCGATGCGCTGGATCAGCGCTTCATCCAGCATGTCTACGGCAGCAAGGAGAGCGCCTCGGGCGGCTACGGCGTGGGCGGGGGCGGCTGTGGCTGCAACTGAACGTGCCGGAGGCATCCTGGCGGCGGCCCTGGCGCTGCCGGGCGTGCTGTCGCCGGTGCACGCCGAAACGGCGCCAGAGCAGGGCGTCGTCGAGTTCAAGTTCCTGCAGTACCGGGACTGGCAGCCGGGCTTCGATCGCGTGCGCGTGAAGGCGCCGTCGCTGCACGCGCTCGTGCCGCTCGGCGAGCGCTGGTTGCTCGAAGGCTCGGCGGTGGCCGATAGCGTCTCGGGCGCTTCGCCGCGTTATCACACGGCCGTCTCGGGCGCCTCGCGCATGGACGACGAGCGCCGCGCCGGCGACGTGAAACTGACGCGCCACTTCGCGCGCAGCGCCTACGCCGTCGGCCTGAGCCGCTCGACCGAGCACGACTACCGCTCGACCGCGCTGTCGGTCGATGCGCGCTTCGCGAGCGAGGACAACAACACCACGTGGAACCTCGGCCTCGGCGTCGGCCGCGACCGCATCGGCTCGACCAACGACGCCAGCCTGCACGAGCGCCGGCGCACGCTGGAGCTGACGGCCGGCGTGACGCAGGCGCTGACGCCGACGGACCTGGCGCAGCTGAGCCTCACCGTGTCGCGCGGGCGCGGCTACTTCTCGGACCCGTACAAGGACCCGGACATCCGCCCCGACCGCCGCAACATCGGCATCCTGCTGGCGCGCTGGAACCACCATGTCGAGGGCCTCGGCGCGTCGCTGCGCAGCAGCTACCGCTACTACGGCGACAGCTACGGCATCCGCGCCCACACGCTCGGGCTCGACTGGGTGCAGCCGGTCGGCCCGCGCCTGACGCTGACGCCCGAGCTGCGCTACCACACGCAGAACGCCGCGCGCTTCTACTACGACCCGGTCTACGACCCGGACCTGGGCCCGCCCTACCCCCCCGGCTACTTCACCAACCCGCCGCGCTACATCTCGGGTGACCAGCGCCTGTCGGCCTTCGGCGCCTTGACGCTGGGTCTCAAGGTGGGCGTGCAGCTGTCGCCGCAGTGGTCGGCCGACCTGAAGGGCGAGTACTACGAGCAACGTTCGGGCTGGCGCATCGGCGGCAGCGGTTCGCCCGGGCTGGCACCGTTGCGCGCGACATTCTGGCAGGTCGGCGTGTCGCGCCGCTTCTGATGCACGCCGATACCGCGACGACCCAGCGGCGCCGCGAGGCGGTGGCCGCGCCCCTGCTGGACGTGGCCTTCGGCGCGATGGCGAGCCGCTGCGAGCTGCGCCTCGTCGGCGCGCCGCACGCGGCGCTCGAACGGGCCGCGGCGGCCTGCATCGCCGAGGTGCGCCGCATCGAGCACGCCTACTCGCGCTACCGGCCCGACAGCATCGTCTCGCGCATCAACGCCGCGGCCGGCAGCGGCGCGGCGATCGAGGTCGACGCCGAGACGGCCGGCCTCATCGACTTCGCCGACGGACTGCACCGCGCCAGCGACGGGCTGTTCGACATCACCTCCGGCGTGCTGCGGCGCGCCTGGGACTTCCGTGCCGCGCGGCTGCCGGAGCCGGCGGCCGTCGAGGCGCTGCTGCCGCTGATCGGCTGGTCCGGCGTGCACTGGCAGGACCGCCGCATCGCGCTGCCGCGCGCCGGCATGGAACTGGACTTCGGCGGCTTCGGCAAGGAGTACGCCGCCGACCGCGCCCACGCCGTGCTGCGGGAGCATGGCGTGGGCGCGGGCTACGTGAACCTCGGCGGCGACATCCGGGTCGTCGGACCGCAGCCCGACGGCCGGCCGTGGCGGTTCGCGATCCAGCATCCGCGCGATCCCGGCGCTGCGGTGGCGAGCGTGTCGCTCGCCGACGGGGCGCTCGCGACCAGCGGCGACTACGAGCGCTATGTCGAGGTCGCGGGCCGGCGCTATTGCCATGTGCTGGACCCGCGGACCGGCTGGCCGGTGGAGGCCTGGCGGTCGATCAGCGTCAGCGCCCCGCTCTGCGCCGCCGCCGGGGCGCTGTGCACGATCGCGATGCTGCGCGGCGCCGGGGCGACGGACTTCCTCGCCGCGCAGGGCGTCGACTTCCTCGCGATCGACGCCGCCGGCCGCCTGCACCGCTGAGTCCTCAGAACCCCCCACGACAGGAGTACCCCATGGGCCTGCCCTTCCTTGCCCGGCGCCTGTGGGCGCTGGCTGCCGCACTCGCCGCCGCGGCCCTGCTCGCGGCCCCGGCGCGCGCCGCCGATGACTTCCTCGAGGCCGCCCTGGCCTTCCGCGGGAGCGCCCGCATGGCCGACGCGCGCACGTTGGAGCTGCGCTTCGACATCGCCCCCGGCTACCACCTCTACCGCGAACGCCTCGCCGTCGAGCGCGTCGCCGGCGCGGCGCGCCTCGGCGAACTGCAGCTGCCGCGCGGCGAGATCGCCTTCGATGCCAACTTCGACAAGGACGTCGAGAGCTACCGCGGCCCGCTGGTCGCGCGCCTGCCGCTCGAGGCCGGCGACGGCGACGTGCGCCTGCTCGTCTCCCACCAGGGCTGCGCCGACGCGGGGCTGTGCTATCCGCCGCAGACGGCGCAGGTCGACCTGCGGGTCGACGGCGGCACGGTGCGCCAGGTCGCATGGCGGGCCGAGGCGCAGGCCGCCGCAGGGCCCGACGGGGGCAGCGGCGCGGCGACACCGGCCGCGCCGGCGGCGACATCCGCCACCGACGGCAGCCGCGTCGACGCCGCGCTGCGCTCGCGCAGCCTGCCGACGATCGCCGGCGTCTTCCTGCTCGCCGGCCTGCTGCTGTCGTTCACCCCCTGCGTGCTGCCGATGGTGCCGATCCTCTCGTCGATCATCGTCGGGCAGGGCGCGCCGGTGTCGCGCTGGCGCGGCTTCAGCCTGGCGCTGTCGTACGCGCTGGGCATGGCGCTGGTCTACACGCTGTTCGGCGTGGTCGCCGGCCTGCTCGGCGAGGGGCTCGCGGCGGCGCTGCAGGACCCCTGGGTGCTGGGCGGCTTCGCGCTGCTGCTGGTCGGGCTGTCGCTGTCGATGTTCGGCGTGTACGAGCTGCAGCTGCCGGCCGCGCTGCAGAGCCACGTCAGCGCGGCGTCGAACCGGCTGCCGGGCGGGCGCCACGCCGGCGTGTTCGCGATGGGCGGCCTGTCGGCGCTGATCGTCGGCCCCTGCGTCGCGGCGCCGCTGGCCGGGGCGCTGGTCTACATCAGCCAGACCCGCGACGTGCTGATCGGCGGCGCCGCGCTGTTCAGCCTGGCCTGCGGCATGAGCGTGCCGCTGCTGCTGGTCGGCGTGTCGGCCGGCTCGCTGCTGCCGCGCGCCGGCGCCTGGATGGAAGGCGTCAAGCGGCTGTTCGGGGTGATGCTGCTCGCCGTCGCGCTGTGGATCGTCGCGCCGGTGCTGCCGGCGGCGGTGGTGATGCTGTGCCTCGGCGCGGCCGCGCTGTTCGCGGCGGCCTGGCTGGGCCTGCTCGACCGCCCCGCGGCGAGCGGCACGGCCCGCCTGGGTAAGGGCGTGGCGCTGCTGCTCGCGGTGGTGGGCGCGGCCGAGCTCGTCGGCGCGCTGTCGGGCAGCGACAGCGCGCTGCAGCCGCTGCGCCACCTCGCGGCCACCACCGGCGACGCGCGCGCCGACACGGCGGCCGCGGCGCCGGCCTTCCGCCGCATCCGCAGCACCGAGGAGCTCGACGCCGCGCTGCGCAGCGCCGACCGCCCGGTGCTGCTGGACTTCTACGCCGACTGGTGCGTCTCGTGCAAGGAGATGGAGCACCTGACCTTCCGCGACGCCGCCGTGCGGGCACGCCTGTCGCAGGCCCTGCTGCTGCAGGCCGACGTGACCGGCAACAGCCCGGCCGACCGCGCACTGCTCAAGCGCTTCGCGCTGTTCGGCCCGCCCGGCGTGCTGTTCTTCGACGCCGCCGGCCGCGAGCAGACCGAGGCGCGCGTGATCGGCTTCATGCCGCCGCAGCGCTTCGCCGAGGCGCTGGCCCGCGTCGGCCTCTGAAGCGGGCGGCCCCGCCGCCCGTCAGAGCTCGATGTGGACGAGGCGTGCGTCGATGCGCGTGCCGTCGGCCGACAGCGGGCCCCTGACCTCGACCTGGCGGCCGATCGCCAGGTCTGCCGCCTGGCCGCCCTCGAAGATGGTCGCGTCGTCGTAGGCCACCGTCACGCCGCGCACCACGAAGGTCCGCGCCGGGCCGTCGAGGCTCGCGATGCCGCCGTGGAGCTCGAACTCCTCGGGAACGCCGCCGTCCTCGACCTCGACCTGGCCGGCGAGGAGCGTGCCGGCGACGATGCGGCCGCGCACCGTCACCTCGGCGCCGAGCGCGACCTCGCCACCGGTCACGACGGCGCCCTGCGCATCGACCGGCACGCCGTCGACGCTGAAGCGCGCTGCGGAGGCGTAGGCGCTGACGCGGCCCTCGAGCGTCGCGGCCTCGCGATCCTCGAGCACCGGCGAGCCCGCCACCAGGGTCTGCGCGACCCACACGTTGCCGTTCGGCACGGTCTGCAGCGTCACGCGCACGAAGCGACCGACCTCGATCCGCGCCACCGCGTCGGCAGGCAGGCCGCTGGAATCGATCATCAGCCCGCCGATCATGAAGCGGCGGGCCGGCGCATCGACCGCCGACACCGGCCCGCGCAGCTTGTAGGCCGGCACGCCGCCGATGCGCTCGAGCCGCGTCGCCGTGATGCGCCCGGCAGCGGCGTCGAATTGTCCGTAGACCTCGACCACATCGCCGGGCGCCAGGTCCGCCAGGCCACCGGGCAGCGAGGCCGCGTCGACGACGGTGGACGACAGCAGCGCCACCGGCTGCCCCAGCACGGTCAGGCGGGCGGCGGCGGTGTCGACCGCGGCCACCGGCCCGACCAGCTCGCTGCGGTAGCGGATGCTCTGCGCGACGGCGCTGCCGGGCGTCGATTCGATGTCGACGATCATGCCCAGGCGCAGCGCGGCGGCATCGCTCAGCGCGCCGCCGTCGTCCGTCACGGTGGCGCGGCTGTCGTCGTAGCGCACGCCGGCGACAATCACCGACCCGAAGCCGGTGACGGCCCCCGAGGTGTACGAGGCCCCCGTGCCGCCGCTGCCGACACCGCCGCAGGCGATCACGCCGATCGCCACCGCGACCCCGCCGAGCAGCGCGGCCATCGCGCGGCGCCGTCCGATCGTGTTCATTTCACTGGCCCTTCCCGGTCTGCGGGCCGGTCATGTGTTCCTGGTAGGTGTACAGCCCGATGCGCAGCCGCTGGCCGGCATCGCGACCGGCCCCGCGGTCGGCAGCGATCAGCCGCTCGAGCTCCGGCACCAGCCCGTCGAGCATCTGCTGCCACTGCGCGGCAATCAGGGCCCGCACCGCCGCGAGCGATTCGTCCGAGAGGTCGTCGGCGAAGAGCGCCTGCTCGAAGTGTTCCGTCCCCTGCCCGAGCACGTTGGCCACGGCAGCCGAGAAATGGTCGGCCACGTTCGCACCGAGGAAGCCGAACATGCGGGCCCGGTCGCGCCGCGGCACGAAAGCCCCCTGCAGCAGGCGCACGCGATCGCGCGCTCCGTCGTGTTCGGCCAGGCCGAGGCGGCACAGTTCCTCGAGCAGCGTGCGCGGGTGCACGTCCTGGGTGATCGAGCGGGCCAGCGACTCGAAGCTCGGCGCCGGCCCCTGGCGATCGAGCACGCGCGGCTCGCCGCGCTTGGTGCGGTAGCGCGGGTCGCTGACCCAGCGCGTGAACAACTCGCTGACCGGCGAGGCCCGCTGCGCCGCGGGCGCCGGAACGGCCTGGGTCAGCCGCGTGACCTCGCGCCGGTTGAGCCCGGTGGCCGCACTGACGCGGCTGATGTCGCGCTGCTCCGTCGGCCCAGAGACCGCGGCGCGCGCCGCATCGACATAGGCCCGCTTGAGCAGTTCCTCCAGCACGGCGAACGGCAGGCCCTGCGCCACGCCCAGCCGCGCCAGCGGCGCCGCGAGCTGCGCCAGGGCGCCGCGCAATGCAGCTTCGACCTCGTCGGATGGGGTAGGCATCAGCATGAGCACGCCGAGCGGGTCGGCGCTGGACGCGCAAACTGCCGGACGCCTGGATTTTATCGGTGCGATGGATCGGAATGGGCAAATCTCCCATACGGATTGAGGTCGGGGGCGCCGCGCTCGGACCTCCGAGCCGCACGCCGCCGTCAGAATGCCCTCGTGGCCTTAAGGCCGCCTGAAGACGGGGCCGCCGGCGCACGAGCGCCGCGCCGCGGCGCTACTGCACGCAATACGCCGCCACGCGCTCCCAGAGCCCGTGCCCCAGCGCCCAGCCCGAGGCGCCGGCAAGCAAGGCGCCGGCGATCCGCGCCGCCAGCCGCCCTTGGCCCGCGGCGCCGAAGCGCCGCCACAGCGCCGGCGCGGCCCACAGGCCGATCGACGAGGCCGTCGCGAACGCGGCCATCGCCATCGCCCCGCCGGCGGCACCGCCGGCCAGTGCCGCCACCAGCATCGCCGATTGCAGCAGGCCGCAGGGCCAGCCAACCCATAGCAGCCCGGCGCCGCCGGCGCGCAGCGGCGCAGCCATGCGCTGCCACCCGCCGGGTGCGGCGACCGCCGGCAGCGGGGCACGGCCTTCCAGCCAGCGCGGCTGGCGCCCGGTGGCCAGCAGCCAGACCCCGAGCGCGAAGGCCGCAACGTGCAACAGCGTCCACAGCGGCCGCAGCATCGGCGCGGCCTGGCCGAGGGCGCCGAGCGCCTCGACGCTGGACGCAACGACCGCCCCGGCCGCCGCGTACCCGACGGTGCGACCGAGGTGGAAACCGCCGGCCGCCCCCATCGCCCCGTGGCCGCGGCCGACCACCGCCGCGCAGGGTGCGCCGCACATCGCCGCGCAATGCGGGCTGCCGGCCAGGCCCATCAGCGCGGCCGCGGCGATCAGGCTGGCGTCCACCTCAGATGACGCGCGAGAAATGCTCGCGCCGCCGGTCGGCCTGCAGGTAGCGGTCGAACACCATCGCCACGGCCCGCACGAAGTACCAGCCCAGCGGCGTCAGCTCGATCGCAGCGGGCTCGATCTCCACCAGCCCCTGCTCCGCCAGCGCCTCCAGGTCCTCCAGCTCGCGGCGGAAGTAGTCGCGCATCGTCAGCAGGAAGGCGACTTCGATCGACTCGAACTCGACGCGCCCCTGGCACATCAGCGCCATGATCACCGCGCGGCGCACGAGGTCGTCGCGCGTCAGCGCCAGGCCGCGCACCACCGGCCACTGGCGCTGGTGGATGGCGTCGTAGTACTCGGGCAGGGTCTTGGCGTTCTGGCTGTAGCTGCCGCCGATGCGGCTGATCGCCGAGACGCCCAGGCCGATCAGGTCGCAGTCGGGCTGGGTCGAGTAGCCCTGGAAGTTGCGGTGCAGCCGGCCCTGGCGCTTGGCCACCGCGAGCGCATCGCCGGGCAGCGCGAAGTGGTCCATGCCGATGTGCTCGTAGCCGGCGTCGAGGAAGGCGTCGATCGCGCCGTGCAGCATCGCCACCCGCTCCATCGCGCCGGGCAGCTGGCTGGCGTCGATGCGCCGCTGCGGCTTGAAGCGCTGCGGCAGGTGCGCGTAGGCGTACAGCGCGATGCGGTCCGGCGCCAGCGCCGCGACCTGCGTCACGGTGCGCCGGAACGACGCCGGCGTCTGCCGCGGCAGGCCGTAGATGAGGTCGACGTTGATCGACGCGAAGCCCGCGCGCCGCGCATGCGCGACCAGCTCGCGCACCTGGCCCTCGGGCTGGATGCGGTGCACGGCGCGCTGCACGTCGGCATCGAAATCCTGCACGCCGAAGCTCAGCCGCGAGAAGCCGAGGTCGGCCAGGTGCGTCAGCCGCGCCGGCGTGACGGTGCGCGGATCGACCTCGATCGAGGCCTCGATGCCCGGCGCGAAGCGGAAGGCGCCGCGCAGCGCGGCCATCAGGCGGGTCAGCTCGGCGTCGGACAGGAAGGTCGGCGTGCCGCCGCCGAGGTGGAGCTGGCTCAGCGTTTCGCCGTGGCCCAGGGCCTGAACGGCCATCGCCAGCTCGGCCTCCAGGGCGTCGAGGTAGGGGGTCGCGCGCTCGTGATGGCGCGTGACCACCTTGTTGCAGGCGCAGTACCAGCACACCGACTCGCAGAACGGCACGTGTACGTAGACCGACAGCGGCGCCCGCCCGGCCGCCATGCCAGCGGCGCGCTGGGCAAGCGCGCGGGCGTGGTCGGACGGGCCGAAGGCCTCGACGAAGCGGTCGGCCGTCGGGTAGGAGGTGTAACGGGGCCCGGGGACGTCGATGCGCGCCAGCAGTTCGTCGGAGAGCGCCGGCGCGGCGGCGGCAGCTGGAAAGGCCACGGGAATCATGGTGCCACTGTGCCCAAGCGCCGCGCGCGCGACTTGATCCAGCGCAAACCGTCGGGCCACACCCCAACTAAGAATCCTGTCAGCTTGAGGCATATCATGTTCGACACTCCCGTCCACCGCCCAGCGACCGTCCCTATCCGGCCGGTCGCGCGCCCGATGAGCCAGACGCACGCCACCATTCCGCTGAAGATCGAGCCGCTGAAGGTCGCCTGCTCCAGCTGCAACCTGCGTGAGCTCTGCCTGCCGGTCGGCGTGTCGGCCGGCGAACTGGAGCGGCTCGACGCGCTGGTCGGCGCGCGCCGCCCGGTGCCGCGCGGCGAGGCGCTGTTCCGCGCCGGCGACCGCTTCCGCTCGCTGTACGCGGTGCGCACCGGCTTCTTCAAGACCTGCGTGGCCTCGGAGGACGGCCGCGACCAGGTCACCGGCTTCCAGATGGCCGGCGAGCTGCTCGGCCTCGACGGCATCGGCACCGACCGCCACACCTGCGACGCGCTGGCGCTCGAGGACTCGCAGGTCTGCGAGATCCCCTACGAGCGGCTCGAGGACCTGTCGCGCGAGTTCACCGAGCTGCAGCACCAGTTCCACAAGATCATGAGCCGCGAGATCGTTCGCGACCACGGCGTGATGCTGCTGCTGGGTACGATGCGCGCCGAGGAGCGCCTCGCCGCCTTCCTGCTGAACCTGACCAAGCGCCTGTCGGCGCGCGGTTTTTCCGCCTCGTCGCTGGTGCTGCGCATGACGCGCGAGGAGATCGGCAGCTACCTCGGGCTGAAGCTCGAGACGGTGAGCCGCACCTTCTCGAAGTTCCAGGACGAGGGCTTGCTCGAGGTCAAGCAGCGCGACATCCGCATCCTCGACCAGGCCGGCCTGCAGAAGCTCGTCAATTCCGCCGCCTGCTGACCAGCAGCGCGGTCATCGCGCCGGCCGTCGCGATGACGGCCCAGAACGCGAAGAAGGCGAGCGTGTAGACGCCGGGGCGCGACAGCCCGGTCTCTGCCACGCCGTGGATCGCCTGCGGGTCGACCGCGGCGAACACCAGCATCTCCATCACCCCGGCCATCAGGAACGAGGGCCAGAGCACCTGCAGGCCGCGTCGCAGCATCGTGCGCATCGGGCAGCCCTCAGCGCTGGGGCGCGGCGGCGTGGTTGCGCGCCTTCTGCGCCGGCTCGTAGGCGCCGCCGGCCTGCTGCGGCACGCGCACCACGGTGTCGGCACCGTGCACGGCGATCACCGCGGTCGCGATGCCGGCGGCGATCACCGCCACCGGGCCGGCCAGCACCAGCCACACGGTGCCGATGCGCCACCAGGGCAGCGCGGGGCGGTCGCGGTCGGTTTCGGTCTTCATCTTGTTCCTCCTTCAGCGCGGCACGACGAAGGTGCTCTTCTCGGACACATGGGCCGCCGGCTCGTCGCCGCCGGCGAGGCGCTCGACCTCGATGCGCAGCGCATGCACGCCCGCCCCCTGCGCCTGTGCGGCCGCGGCCGGCAGGCGCACTGCGACCGGCCACCAGCGCGCCTCGGCCGGGCCGACGTCGAACTCGGCCTGCGACGCGAGCGACGCACCCTCCAGCCCCGTCACCGCGACGCGGTAGCGCTGCACGCGCTCGGTGCTGTTCATCAGCTGCAGGCGGTAGACGTTCTCGATGTCGCCGTGGCCGACGATGCGCGCCAGCGCCGCGCGGTCGCGCACCAGGTCGAAGCGGAAGGGCTGGCGCAGCACGAGGCTGGTGACGAAGGCCGCGGTGATCAACAGCATCACCGTGCCGTAGACCAGCACGCGCGGCCGGAACACGCGCGCGAGCTGGCGCCTGACATCCCAGCGGCCGGCCAGCGCGTTCTGGGTCGCGTAGCGGATCAGGCCGCGCGGTGAGCCCACCTTGTCCATCACGCCGTCGCAGGCGTCGATGCAGGCGGCGCAGCCGATGCATTCGTACTGCAGGCCCTTGCGGATGTC
>CAYLKR010000050.1:0-16903 GCA_964384225.1 uncultured Methylibium sp. | reverse complement strand
CCAGGAGCTCGAGCCGTCGCAGCTCGCACCGATGCGGCCGTAGGCGAGGTTGAACCTCGTGCCTTCGGCGGCGATCGCGAGGTCGCAGCCCAGCGCCAGGCTCAGGCTGCCGCCGGCCACCGCGCCGTGCAGCGCGGCGACCACCGGCGCGTCGAGTGCCGCGAGCAGCAGCAGCCCGCCGTGCAGGTGCTCGATCAGCCGGTCGGCGACGGCGGCCGGGTCGGCGCGCATCGCGGCGAGATCGCCGCCGGCGCCGAAGCTGCGGCCGGCACCGCGCACGAGCACGGCGCGCACGCCGGCGTCACCGGCGATCGCGCGACAGCCCGCATGGAAGGCCTCGACCGCCGGCGCGTCGAGCGCATTCATCGCCGCCGGGCGGTCGAACTCGAGGATCGCGACCGCGCCGTCGCGCAGCAGCTTCACGGGGGTTTCGGTGGACAGGCTCATGGTTCGCGGGTGCGGGTCAGGTCGGCAGGTTGCGTCCCCCGACCGGGGGATGACGATAGGGGCAAACCCGGCGCGCCGCGCTGGCGAGAATCCATGCATGAGCGACCGCCCCGAGAGCACCGCCGCCCGGCAGATCGCCTGCCCGCGCTGCAGGACCGCGATGCGGCCGCTGCAGCTGCAGTCGCACCGCACGCGGCCGGTCACCGTGGACCATTGCCCCGACTGCCGCCTCGTGTGGTTCGACCAGTTCGAGTCGGTCCGGCTCGACGGCTACGGCTGGGTGCGCCTGCTGCGCGAGATGGAGGCGAGCGCGAAGCGGCCGCTGGCCGACGCGCGCGTCGCGCGGCCCGCCTGCCCGCAGTGCGCGACGACCCTGAACGCGGTGAAGAACCGCACCCGCTTCGGCCTGTTCGCATCGCTCGAATGCCCTCAGCGCCACGGCCACCTGCACAGCCACAGCGGGCTGCTCGCCGAGCGCGGGCTGGTGCGTCCGCTCGGCCTGGCCGAGCGGCGCGCGCTCGCCGAGGAGAAGCATGCGCTGTACTGCCTGAACTGCGGCGGCCCCGCCGGCAGCGGCGACGAGCAATGCAGCTGGTGCGGCACCGCGCTGGTGGTGATCGACGTGCCGCGGCTGGCGCATTCGCTGCGCCTGCGGCTCGACGACATGGGCCCGTCGCCGCAGCAGCAGGGCCGGCATGTGGCCTGGGCCTGCCGCGGCTGCGGCGCGGCGCTCGACCCCGGGCGGGACGAAAGCTGCCCGCATTGCGGCCACCTCGTCGTCGCGCTCGAGCTGCCGGACATCGACCCGCTGCTCGAGGCCGCCGAGGCCGACCTCGCCGCCGCCGCCGAAACCGACGCGCGCCGCCTCGACCGCTTCCAGAGCACGCGCCGCCCCCTCGTGCAGCAGGAGGACCAAGCCCCTCAGGTCCTGCGCGAACGGCGCCCCGCTCGGCCCAGTGTGGCGCGCACCCTGACGCTGGCCGGCTGGCTGCCGCTGCTGCTGGTGCTCGCGACGTGTGTGGCGGTGCTGGGCCTGTTCATGGCCGACATCGACTGGCCGCGGCGCGCGCCGGCCGAGGCACTGCAGGTCCAGCGCGTCGGCGACGACCCCGCTGCCGCCTGGGCCTGGGTCGAGGCGCACCGTCTGGTCGCGCCGGACGACACGCGCACGCGCACCCAGCTGCGCGACGGCCTGCTCAACCTCTACCTGCGCCAGATCTCGGGCAACGACTGGCCGGCCGATGCCACCGTGCGCAGCACGATCGCGCTGGCCGCCTCCGGCGCCAGCCCCACGCTGGACCGCTGGCATGCCGGCCTCGGCCGCGCGCTGCGCGTCGTGGCCGCCGACGCCGAGCCCGCGCCGCCGCCCGAGGTCACCGACCTGCGCGGCCGGCTGTCGCGCCCGGCGAGCGGCGTCTGGCTCGACGAGGGGCGCTACAACGCCGTCTGGACCCCGACCGTCGAGAACACCGGCCCCGCCACGCTGGCGCCCGGCCGCACGCTATCGCTGCGCCATCAGCTCGGCTCCGCCGGGGCCGTGCCGTGGCGCTGCCGCACCGCGACCGACGTGCCGCCGGTGCTGCGCGTCGGCCAGCGCATGACGCTGGTGTGCCGCAGCAACATATCGATCAACATGATCGAGCGCGCCTGGTCCTACGCGATGGCCGAGCTGCGCGAAGGCGCCGCGCTCGACCTCGCGTGGCGCGACGAGTGGGGCCGCGGCAGTTCGGTCGACACGGCGATCGACCGGCTGGCCGCCGATGCCGCGCGCGACTCCTGGCGCCTCGACCAGTTCCTGCGCCGCTACACGACGCTGCGCGACGGCACGCCGCCCGTCGCCGCGCCGCCGGCCGCCGAACGCGCCGCGCCGCTGACGGCCGCGCAGCGCTGGCAGCAGCTGCCGACGGCGAACCGCGGTGTCCTCGTGCTGGCGCTGCTGGTGCTGGTGCTGGTGGCGCGCGTCGCGCTCGCGCGCTGGCTGGGCGAGCGGGCCGCGGCGGTCGTGCTGCTGGTCGCCGCGGCACCGCTGAGCTTCCTGCTCGGCCGCGGCGAGGGCGCCGCGTCGGTGCTGTTCGTCGGCATGTACTTCAGCCTCGCCGCGCTGCTGCTGTTCGTCTACGGCTTCGTCTCGCGGCTCTACGCTGCCGCGGTGTTCAGCCGCTTCGACTAGGGCCTGATCAGGCCCTGGGCGCCGAGACCGCGGCGCCGACGATGCCCAGCACGCCGCCGAACAGCATCACGAACCACAGCGGCGCGGTGCCGCCGTCGATCGTGCGCAGGCCGGCGGCATCGATCACCAGCGCGACGGCCGCGACCACCGCGACCAGCAGCAGCGGAATCGCCAGCAGCCTGGTTGGCGCCTTCACCGCCGGGTCGCGGCTGCCGACGGCGAGCAGCGCATAGCCGAACAGCGTGAAGAGCGGGAACAGCACCCACAGCACCAGCCCGGGCGAGGCCGCCACCCAGCCCATGGGTGCGGCCACCAGCAGCCCACCGGCGAGGATGCCCAGCGCGGCCAGGATGCCGCCGACGATGACGAGGACCATGTCGAGCCCTGCAGGAGTGGAGGTGGGCACAGCATAGCGCTCGGCCGGGCACGACGGCGAACACGCCGCCCCCCGGCCGCGGGCCGGTGCCCCGTCATTCTCAGCGCGGCGCTGCGGCGGCCTTCCACGCAGCGCCGCGCACCTCGAAGGCCACCTCGCCCAGCAGCGTGCGACCGTCCGCGCCCAGCAGCCGCAGCCGGTGCCGCCCCGGCAGCGGCGCCCAGTGCAGGCGCTCGCCGCGGCCGAGCCGGCGACCGTTCAGTTCCCACTGGCCCGCCTCGCCCTCGAAGCGGATGCGCTGTGCGGCCGGGGGGATGTCGGGGTCGAGCGCGAACACGCTGCCGTCGCGCGGGTGGGCGATGCCGAAGGCGGCACTCGGCGGCGCCCGGGGGACGCCGGTTTGCAGCGGCTCCGCGGCCGGCAGCGCCGCCGGCCGGCGCGAGGGCCTGCCCTCGTGCAGCGCGGCGACGATGCGCTGCCACACCGGCGCGGCGCCCTCGACGCCGCTGACGGCATGCATCGCCTCGCCGTCGGCATTGCCGACCCAGACGCCGACCGTGTAGCGGTCGGTGTAGCCGACGCACCAGTTGTCGCGCAGGTCCTTGCTGGTGCCGGTCTTGACGGCCGCCCAGCCGCGCGTCGCGAGCACGCTGTCCAGCCCGAAGGTCAGCGCGCGCGCCCCGTTGTCGGCCAGGATGTCGCTGACCAGGCGCACCGCCGCCGCATCGGCCACGCGCCGCGGCGCCGTGGCGCGGCCGGGCTGCCAGCGCGGCGGTCCGTGCAGCCCGCCGTTGGCCAGCGTGCGGTAGGCGTTGGTCAGCGCCAGCAGGCTGACGTCGGCACTGCCCAGCGCGAGCGAGGCGCCGTAGTGGCCGCCGCCATGCGGCAGGTCGAGGCCGACGGCGTTCAGCCGCTCGAACAGCGCGTCGACGCCGACCCACTGGCCGACGCGCACTGCCGGCAGGTTGAGGCTCGCGCCGAGCGCGCTGCGCGCGCTGACCCAGCCCTTGTAGCCCTCGTCGTAGTTGCGCGGCAGGTACAGACCGTTGCCGGTGGCGATCTGCGCCGGCGCGTCGTGCAGCGGGGTGGCTGGCGTGATCAGGCCGCGCTCGAAGGCGAACTGGTAGACGAAGGGCTTGAGCGTCGAGCCCGGCTGGCGCCGCGCCAGCACGCCGTCGACCTGGGCCGCGTCCGACAGCGGCCCGCTCGAGCCGACCCAGGCCCGCACCTCGCCGCTGGCGTTGTCGAGCACGAGCACGGCGCCGTCCTGCACGTTGCGGCCCGACAGCTCGGCGAGCTGGTGGCGAAGCGTTGCGACGGCGAGGCGCTGCACGCGCGCATCGAGCGTCGTCGCGAGCGTGCCGTCGGGCCGCGCGGCCGCCACGTCGATCTGGCGCGCCAGGTGCGGCGCGAGCTGCTCGCCGAGCACCGGCCCGCCGCGGCGCACGAGCGCAGCGCGCGTCAGCGCGTCGGTCGCGCCGCAGGGCAGGCCCTGGGCCTGCAGCACGCCGCAGGCGCGCGCGGCCACCGCATGCGGCGGCGCATTCGGCGCGCGCAGCAGCGCCGCGGTGATCGCCGCCTCCTCGGCATCGAGGCCCGACGGGACCTTGCCGAACAGCGTCTGCGACAGCGCGCCGATGCCGACCAGCTCGCCGCGGAAGGCGACGAGGTTGAGGTAGGCCTCGAGGATCTGCGCCTTGCTCCAGCGCGCCTCCAGCCGGCGCGCAGCGAGCGCCTGGTCGAGCTTGCGCGCGAGGCTGCGGCCGCCCTCCGGGCGCGCGAGGTCCGCGTCGACCAGCCCGGCGAGCTGCATCGTCAGCGTCGACGCGCCGCGCGTGCGCGTGTTCCACAGGTTGGCCCAGGCGCTCGCGGCGACGGCACGCCAGTCGACGCCGCTGTGCTCGTGGAAGCGCCGGTCCTCGCTGAGCACGATGGCGTGCAGCAGCGCGGGCGACAGCTCGGCGATCGGCACCCAGGCGAGGCGGCGCACGGTCGGGTCGGTGCGCAGGGTCTGGAGCGGTTCGCCGTGGCGGTCGAGCAGCGTCAGGTCGGAGGGGCGGTGGGCGGCCTTGACGTCGGCGAAGGACGGCAGGGCCTGCGCCGCGAAACTGCCGCAGAACATGACGAGCGCGACCAGCAAGCGCCTCACGGCTGCGCCCTCCGATCGGCCATCGCAATCCGGTGCCCCGAGGCGTCGGGCGCAAGAGCCCTTCGCGCTACGTCGATCCCCGCTGCGCGGGGCCCCTCGCCGAGTGCGCTCATGGCTCCACCTCCACCGCCTCGTTCGGCACCTCGCCGAAGGTCTCCGGCGCATACATCGCCTCCACCCGCGTCGGCGGCAGCGCGTAGCGGCCGGGGGCGCCGAGGCGCAGGCTGTACTCGATGACATGGCGGCCGCGCGGCAGGTGCTCGTAGTAGCTGCGGAAGGCCTCGGGGCTGCGCTCCTCGAAGGCCGGCCAGGCCCAGCCCTCGCGCCGTTCGCCGCGCGTCGCGAGCGCGCTGTCGCGGCCCAGCCCGGAGCCGAGCAGCGTCGCACCACCGGGCACCGGGTCGCTGAGCACCACCCAGGCCATGTCGCCTTGGACGTCGATCTCCAGCCGCACGCGCATCACATCGCCGCGCGACCAGCGCCCCGGCGTCTTCTGCGACACCGCGCTGGTGCTGCGCTTGATCGTGTAGCCAGCCGCCAGCGGCGCCTTCAGCGGGATCGCCGCGAGGCCCTGCACCGTGACCCACGGCTTGCCGCTGCCCTGCTGCTCGACGGCCAGCGTCGCCGGCGCGGCCGGCCAGGGCAGCCGAACCGAGCCGCCCTCGGGCTGCGCGGCCCAGTCGACCGCACCGCGCGATGCACCCAGCACCGCCTCGCTGCGGCCCGCGACCGGCTGCGACTCGAAGGCCGCGCCGAACTTGTCCAGCGCCAGCGCGCCCCAGACATTGGCCGTCGTCGTGCGCCAGGCGCCGCCCTGCTGGCGCGCCAGCGAGCCGAGCACGAGGCGCGGCAGCTCGTCGCGCCAGCCGGGCTCGGCCAGCACCGCGAGCACGAGGCGCGCGGCGTTGGCGTCGGCGCTGTCCATCAGCCACCACCAGTCGTCGCTGGTCTCGGTGGAGAAGCGCAGCGTCGTGCCGCCCCAGGTCAGCCGCGCGCGCAGGATCTGCTGCGCCTCGGCGCGCCGCTCGGCGCCCTGCGCGATGCCCGGCACGCGCTGCAGGACGCGCAGCCAGTCGATCACCGCGGCGGTCGGCCACAGGTTGGGCGTCAGGTGGATCGAGCCGAGCTGACGCGGCTGTGCGCGACCGTGGCGCGACAGCGCGTCGAGTGCGGCGAGCTTGCGCACGTCGCGGTCCTCGCGTGGCGCCCAGAAACGGCGCTCGATGCGGCCTTCGACGAAGTCACCCAGGGCCACCAGCATCCGCTCGCGCAGTTCGGCCGGCAGCTCGAAGCCGGCCTCGTGCGCGGCCGACAGGATGTGAGCGGTCAGCCGGTCGCTGCCGTTCGGGCGGTCGCCTTCGCGCACCGGGAAGTACGACGCGAGGCCGTCGGCGTCGAGGTAGGTCGGCAGCATGTTGACCACGCGCTGCCACAGAAGCGCGTCGCGCAGGCCGATCGCCTTGGCGACCTGCTGCTCGAGGCAGGTGAAGGGATAGGCCTCAAACCAGCGCCTGAGGCCCGGCAGCGCGCCGGTCAGCCGCGGCTGCAGTGCGACGACGAGGCCGCCTTGCTTCGGCCCCGTCGCTGGCAGCGCGTCGATCGGCGCGGCGACCGGCAGCGTGAGTCGGCCGTCGAGCTGTGCGATCGTCGCCTGCAGCACGCGCTCGGGCACCGCGGGGACGACGGCCTGCGAGAGCTTCACGCGGTCCTGCAGCGGCGCCGCGCCGCCCTGCTCCAGGACTGCGGCGTCCCAGTCGATGCGGCGCGTCATCGGCGGCACGTCGATGTCCCAGAACAGCTCCTGCGCGGCGCCGGCAGCGAGCGTCAGCGACTGCGGCGCGGTCGCGATAGTCAGCGCGTCGGCGCCGTCGCGCTGCGCCGCGCCGGCCAGCGTGGCCTGCAGCGTCATCGGCCGCGCCGTCGTGTTGCGCAGCGTGACGCCGGCGCGGAAGCGGTCGCCGTCGCGCACCAACGGCGGCAGGCCGGGCAGCAACTGCAGGTCCTGCGTGACGCGGATGCGCGCGCTGCCGCTGCCGAAGCGCGCGACACCCTGGTCGGCCACCGCGACGAGGCGGAAGCTCGTCAGCGAGTCGTTCAGCGGCACCTCGATCGTCGCCTCGCCCTTGGCGTCCAGCACGACGCTCGGCTTCCACAGCAGCAGCGTGTCGAACAGCTCGCGCGTGCCGCCGCGCCCGCCGCCGCCGCCGGCGGCGACCGCCTTGCGGCCGTAGTGGCGCCGGCCGATCACCTCGCCCTGCGCGGTCGCCGTCTCGACGCCCCAGGGGCGCGGGCGCAGCATCGCGCCGAGCAGGTCCCAGGACTCGTTGTCGCGCAGCGCGAGCAGGCCTTCGTCGACCGCGGCGAACGCGACCTCGCTGCCCGCCAGCGGCCGGCCGTCCTGCGTGACCTTGACGCGCGCCAGCGCCCTGCCACGCACGCGGTAGTCGCTGCGGTCGGGCGTCACGCTGACCTGCAGTTCGTGCGCCGCGCGGCCAACCTGGATCGCCGCGACGCCGAACTTGTGCGCCGGCCGCGCGAGGTCGACCATCGCGGTCGGCTCGCGGAAATCGCGCCCGCCGTCGCGCCAGCTGTGCCACCAGTCGACCGGGTGGCGCCAGCCCCAGGTGAACAGCGTGTACCAGGGCACCTGGTGCACGCGCCCGCGCACCGCGAGCACGCTGACGTAGACGTTCGGCGCCCAGGCCGGATCGATCTTCAGCGCCACGGTCGGGTCGTCGCCGCGCAGCGTGACGAGGCGGGTGTCGATCACGCCCTCGCGCTCCACCGCGACCAGCGCGGTCGCGCTGCGGAAGGGCGAACGCACCTGGAAGCGCGCGGTCTCGCCGGGCTCGTAGCGCTTCTTCTCGGGCAGCACGTCGATGCGGTCGTCGTTGTCCTGCGCGAACCACAGCTCGCCGCGGCGCGTGACCCAGACGGTGGCCGCGGCTTCGGCGCGGCGGCCCTGGGCGTCGGCGCTCGCCGCGACCAGCTCCACCTCGCCGGCGCGCGCCAGGTCGGCCTCGCAGGCGAGCAGGCCCTTGGCGTCGCTGCGGCCGCTGCAGACGGCGCCGAGGTCGGTGGTTTCGCGCCGGTTGTCGTAGGCGTAGAAGCCGCCGACCATGCGCTGGCGCGTCGAGAGCCACTGCGACACGCGCGCCCGCACCTCGACCGCCTGGTTGGCGATCGGCCGGCCGGCGGTGTCGAGCGCCAGCACCTGGAAGCTCGCCTTGCCGCCGCGCGTGCCGGCCCAGGCAGCGGTCTTCAGGCCGAGCACGACAGCGCTAGGCCACAGGGGGATGCGCGTCGCGACGGTCTGCGTCTCGCCGTTCGGGTCCTCGAAGCTGGCCTCGGCGAGCAGTTCGCTGGGCCGCGTGATCGGCGGCAGCTTGTCGAGCTTGATCGTCGCGGCGCCGTTCGCGTCGGTCGTCAGCGCGAGCTTGTCGGCGACCAGCCGGCCGTCGGGGGCGGCAGCGGGTTGGTCCTCGCCGTCGAACGGCTCGTCGTCCATCGGGCCCTGATCGCGCCCCTCGCGCGGCGGCGCGAAGGACCAGTCCTCGTAGCCGGCGAAGGACGGCCAGCGCGGCCGCAGCAGCGCCGAGGCCTTCACCGGCGCCTGCGCGACGCCGCCGCCGGACTGGTAGTTGATCTGCAGCGCCAGCGGCAGCGCTTTCGGCGCGACCGGCACCGGCCCCGGCGCCGCAAGCCGCGCGTCGACCAGCGGCACGCGGAAGGCCTCGACGCGAAACTCGCCGCTGGGCAGGCTGCGCGCGCCGCCGGGTGCGCTCGCTTCGCGCTCCAGCGTCACCTGGTAGGCGCCGAGCCGCGCGGCCGGCGGGATGGTCCAGCTCGCCAGCGCATGGCGGCCGGCCGGCCATTGCAGCGGCAGGCTGACCTCCTGGCCGCTGCCGACATGGGTGATTTTCATGCGCGTCGGCAGCGCGGCGGGCAGCAGGGCGGCGAAGCCGGCGGCCGTCTCGGCGCGGATGAAGTGTTTCATCGACACCGTCTCGCCGGCGCGCAGCAGCGTGCGGTCGAACACCGTGTGCGCGTGCAGCTCGGGGCCCGGCCCGGCCGCGGTCGGGTGGCCGAAGCGCCAGCCCTCGATGCCGCGCTGCCAGGAGCTGAACGCGAACGCGACATCCGTCACCCCGCCCTCGGTCTTGCGCGCGGTGACGAACAGGCCCTCGTCGGCCACGCAGCGCGGCCGCGTCGCGTCGATCGCCTGCGCGATGCGCGCGAGGCCCTGCGCGTCGCTGCGGCCGGCCCACAGGCGCACGCCGTTGCAGTCGTGCACCGCGATCTCGGCGCCTTCGACCGGCCGCCCGCTGTCGAGCCCGGTGACCCAGACGAGGCTGTTCTCGCGCCCATGCTTCACATGCACCGCGAGGTCGGTGACCAGCACCCCGGTGCGCACGTACATCGGCGCGGGCTTGCCGAGCAGTGCGGCGCCGAGCCGCGGCGACTCGACCTCGACGACGTGGTAGCCGGGCTCGGGCAGCGGCAGGCCGATCACCTCGAAGGGCCGCGGGTCGCCGCCCTGCAGCGCCGGCAGCTCGAGGCGCTTCGCCTGCGCGTCGGCCTTCAGCAGCGCCACCTCGCGCGTGCCGACCCAGCGCTCGATGCGGCGCTCGCGCGGCCGGCCGCGCGCATCGGTGTCCCGCTCGATCGTGAACCACTGGTCGGCCGGCAGGCCGGCGTCCTTGGCGCTGATCTGGCGCTCGTGGTGGGCCTTGACGCGCGCGTACCAGTCGAGGATCTCGGCGTCGCCGACGACGCGCTTCACGCGCACCCGGCCCGCCGGCGCAGCCGGCCGCAGATCACCCTGCACATGGCGCAGCGTGATCGGCAGCAGCGCCTCGCCCGGCCTGCGCTCGACGATGCCGAAAGGCGCGGACGCGAACTTGGCGATCGGCGGCGCCTCGCCGGTCGCGACCTTCAACGGGAACAGCCCGGCGTTGGCGAGCGCGCGACCGGCGTCGTCGAGCAGGCCGGCGGGCAGCTCGACCGTGAACGTCGCGTTTTCGGCCTGCGGGTGCGGGAAGGCGAGCGCGGTGACGGTCGGCGACTTGTCGTCGGCGTCGAACACCGGCGCCAGCGGCGTGCCGCCAGCCGCCGGCCGCAGCCGCGCCTGCGCCGCCAGCGCGCGCTCGACCGGCGCCGAGAAGCGCAGCCGCAGCGGACGGATCGGCAGGCAGGCGGCCTCGGCACGCTCGCGCTCGCAATGGAACTCGGCGGTGAAGGCCTTGCGCACGCGGTAGCGCCATTGCAGGGTGATGCGCGTCACGACCGCCGGGTTGGCCGCCGCGGCGATGCCCGGGCCCCAGACCAGGCGCACCGGCGTGTCCTGCGGCAGTGGCCGCGCGCAAGTGGCGAGCAGCGTGCGCGCGGCGCGCTCGGCCGGCACGCGGCGCGACTTCAGCACCGCATCGCGCGCCGCGCCGGTGACGACACGCAGCGGGAGGCGCTCGCCGATGCCTTCGACCTCGCACCCCGCGTTCGCCGTCACGCTGGCCTCGGTCGCGGCGCCGTTGAGCGTCAGCAGGAAATGCTGGTCCTCCTCGACCTCGCTGCCCTCCCAGGGCTGGACCTGCAGCACCGCCGGGCCGCCGGTGCCGAAGCTGAAGGCGCGCACGCCCTCCAAGGCGCCCTCCAGCGGCTTCCACTCGGGCCGCGGCGTCGCGGTGCAGCGCACGCCGGGCGGCAGTGCGGTCTTGAAGTCGTAGAGCCAGGTGCGCTCGTCGGCCCAGCGGCCCTGGCCCGCGGGGGCCGGGCCGTTGCAGGCCACCGCGTAGGGATCGGGGCCGCGCAGGTCGCCGAGCGGCCGCACCGGCGCGCCGTAGCGCACGACCACCTGGCGGACCTCACCGACCTCGCCCTGCGGGCTGACGCTCTCGACGCGCGCCGCCTGCGCGGCGGCGCAGGCGGCCATCAGGACGATCGCTGTGAGTCGCCGCACGCTCGCTCCCTGCGCGCCGCTCCAGCGGCGCGTGAAGCGCAGTCTAGCTAGGCCTGGATCAGCCCCCAGCGCAGCGCCACCAGCGTCAGCTCGCTCTGGTTGCTCGCGTTGAGCTTCTGCTTGATGTGGTACAGGTGGGTGCCCACCGTGCTCTGCGAGAGCTTCAGGTTCTCGGCGATCTGCGCGACCGTCGCGCCGCGCGCGAGCTGCAGGAAGACCGAGAACTCGCGTTCGCTGAGCACGTCGGACGGGCTCGACTCGCCCTCCAGCTGCGCGACCGCGAGCCGCTGCGCGGTCTGCGCGTCGACGTAGCGCTCGCCGCGCGCGACCGCGGTCACCGCGGCGATCAGCGCCTCCGGCGCGCTGCGCTTGGCCAGGTAGCCGAGCGCGCCGGCGCGCAGCACGCGCTGCGGATGGGCGGTGTCCTCATGGGCCGACAGGATCAGCACCTTCAGCTTCGGGTCCTGGGCGAGCAGGCGGCGCACCGCCTCCAGGCCCCCCATGCCGGGCATCGACAGGTCCATCACGACGACGTCGGGCTTGACCTTGGGCACCTGCTGGCACGCCTCCTCGCCGGTCTGCGCCTCGGCCACGACCTCGAAGTCGGCGTTGCCCAGCAGCATGCGGAAGCCCATGCGCACCAGCGCATGGTCGTCCACCAGCATCACGCGGATCATCGTCTCGTCTCCTCGCCTTCGGCGCCGCCGGGCACCCAGACCTGCAGCCGGGCGCCGCGCGGCGGCTCGTTGGCGATGCTCGCACGGCCGCCGAGCGCCTGCACGCGCTCGTCGAGCCAGCGCAGGCCGTAGTGGTCGCCCTCCTCGGCCGCCTTCTCGCGCCAGCCCTCGGCGAGGCCGGCGCCGTCGTCGCGCACGTCGAGCTTGGCGCCGCCGCCCTCGGCGCGCAGGCTCACGGCGATACGGGTCGCGCCGCCATGGCGCACGGCGTTGGTGATGCCCTCCTGGGCCGCGCGGTACAGCGCCAGCGCCGCCTCGTTGCCGAGCTCGATGCCGCCGAGCTCGAGCTGCAGCTCGAGCTGCACCTGCGGCTGGCTGACGCGCGTGCGCTCGGTCAGGTCGCGCAGCGCGTCGGCCAGGCCGAAGGTGTCGAGCACCAGAGGCGCCAGCCGCGGGATCAGCCCGTGCATCGCGTCGTACAGGCGCGAGCTCTCGTCGGCGATCACCTTGGCGGCCTGCTCGGCCGGCGGGTCGCTCTGCGCGGTGCGCTGGGCGACCGACAGCGCCAGGCTGCGGATCGCGGTGACCGACTGGCCGAGCTCGTCGTGCAGTTCCTTGGCGATCAGCTTGCGCTCCTGCTCGAGGTGGCGGTCGATCCAGCGCGCGAGGTCGCGGCGGTCCGACAGCTCGCTCTCGGCGCGCGAGGCGCGGCGTTCCGCCTCGATGCGCTCGGCCAGCCCGACGACCATGCGGTTGAAGGCCGCACCGATCGCGCCGGCCTCGCGGCCCGGCAGCGGCGCGAGCCGCACGTCCAGGTGCCCGGCCTCGATGCGACCGAGCGCCTCGACGATCTGCCCGAAGGGCTTGACGGTGCGCCCGACGACCCAGTAGACGAAGGCGTTGACCGCCACCAGCAGCACCAGCGCCATCAGGGCCATCACGACGAACTGGTCCCAGGCATCGACCGCGGCGCGCGAGGCGTCGGCCTGCACGACGAGCCGGCCGTCGGTGAAGTCGATCGACTGCACCGACGGGTTCGGCAGGACCAGGTGCGCGAACCACCGCGGCGCGTCACGCCCGGCCTTGTACGGCGACGGTGGCGAGCGGTAGAGCTCGGCGCCGGCGGCGTCGAGCAGGCGGATGTCGTTGGCCCGCACCCGCCCCAGCCCCTGCAGGTAGCCGACCAGCGCCTCGGTGCCCTGCGCGGCCTGCAGGTAGACGGTGCGGTTGAGCAGCTGGTGCGCCACGCGGTTGGCCGCCACCACCTCCTCGCGCACCGAGTCGCGCACATTGCGGATGTGCAGCGCGAACACGGTCAGCACGAACAGCGTCAGCAGCACGCCGACGATGAGATGGATTTTGAGGCGCAGGCTCATGGACGCGCGATGGTATCGGCGGCGGCCCCCGGGGCGCTGGAGGGGCGGCGTTTCATGAATTTCATGAGGTGCCATTCATGCGAAGCAGGCTGTTTGGCTATCGGCCCGAAGCCGATGATTGAGTCCAAGCTGAAGTCCGGACCCACTGGAACTCGCTTCGCGGCGCCGCAAGGCGCCGTGCCCCCCAACCCTGTGTAGGAGACCGACATGGCCTGGCAAAAGCCCCAAGCGACCGATCTGCGTTACGGCTTCGAGATCACGATGTACATCTCGAACCGCTGATCGACGCGGTGCCGGCGGCCCCGCGCCGCCAGCTGGAAGAGCCCGCCTCGCGCGGGCTTTTTCATGCCCGCTCGCCGGCAAGTTAGGGCCTGCTCGCCGCGGCGGCGGTGGCTAGCATGGCGCGCCACCGCCGTTCGAGGAGCGCGCCCATGAAGCCCGAGGTCTATACCGCCGCCGACCTGTCGGCCGGCCTGCCGCCGCCGCTGTCGCAGTACGGACGGCGATTCCTCGCCGAGGGCGACTCCTGGTTCACGATCGGGCGGCTCAGCCCGCTGAAGAACTCCAACCTGCTGAAGGAGCTGGAGTTCGCGCAGCAGCATGTGGTGATCAGCTGCGCCTACCCCGGCGATACGCTGCAGCAGATGGCCGCGGGCCTGAGGCCGGGCGGCGAGTTCGACCTGCTGCTGCGCGATGCGACGCTGTCGCGCTACTGGGAGGCGATCCTGGTCTCGGCCGGCGGCAACGACCTGATCGACGCCGCCCAGCACCGCCCGCTGCGCCGGGACGGCAGCGCCGCGCTGCTGACCGAGCGCATCCTGCTGACCCCCGCCGAGGCGGCCGCCGTCAAGCCGGGCGTGGCCGGCGGCGAGCGCTACATCAGCGAACCCGGCTGGGCGCTGCTGGCCGCCTACCTGAAGGCGAACTTCGCGGCCCTGGTCGCTGCGCGCGAGCAGGGGCCGAGCGCCGGCCGGCCGATCGTGCTGCACACCTACCACGTGCCGGTGGTGCGCCGCTCCGGCACCGTCGGCGCGTCGGATGGCTGGCTCTACCCGGCGCTGCGCGCCTACGCGATCCCCGAGGTCGACCGCCAGGCCGTCGCCACGGCGCTGTTCGAGCGGCTGCGTGCACTGCTGCTGTCGCTGGACGCCAAGTCGGGCGGTGCCGATGCGCTGCCGCATGTCCATGTCTTCGACTCGGCGGCCCAGGGCGGGCTGAAGCCCTCCGACCCGCAAGCCACCGGCGACTCCGGTGACTGGGTCAACGAGATCCACCCCAACCCGCAGGGCTACCGCAAGATTGGCCTGAAGATGGGGCCGTGGATGGACGCGCTGCTGGCGGGCTACCCCTGACAGGCGGCCGCGATAATCGCGGCATGCGCATCCTCCGCGGCCTGGGCCGCAGCGGTCCCCCGGCCGCGGTCACGGTCGGCAACTTCGACGGCGTCCACCGTGGCCACCAGGCCATGCTCGCGCTGCTGGTCAACGAGGCCTCGCACCGCGGGCTGCTGCCCACGGTGCTGACCTTCGAGCCGCATCCACGCGACTTCTTCGCGGCGCTGGCCGGCCAGCCCGGCCAGGCGCCGGCGCGCATCGCGACGCTGCGCGACAAGCTGGTCGAGCTGCACCGCTGCGGCGTGCAGCAGGTGGTGATCCTGCCCTTCGACAAGCGCCTCGCCAGCCAGCCGCCGCAGGCCTTCATCGACGAGGTGCTGCAGGGCGCGCTGAACGCGCGCTACGTGCTGGTCGGCGACGACTTCCGCTTCGGTGCGAAGCGCGCCGGCGACTACGCGATGCTCGACGCCGCCGGCGAGGCCCAGGGCTTCGACGTCGCGCGGATGATGAGCTACGAGGTGCATGGCCTGCGCGTATCGAGTTCGGCGGTGCGCGAGGCACTGGCCGCCGGCGACATGGCGCTGGCCGCACGCCTGCTCGGCCGGCCCTACAGCATCAGCGGCCACGTCATCCACGGACGCAAGCTGGGCCGCACGCTGGCCGCCGGATCGACCGGCGACGACGGCTACCGCACGCTCAACCTGCGCTTCCCCCACCCCAGGCCGGCCGCGCGCGGCATCTTCGTCGTGCGCACCCACGGCCTGGCCGCGGTGCCGCTCGACGGGGTGGCCAGCCTGGGCGTGCGGCCGACGGTCGAGGACGCCGGCCGCGTGCTGCTGGAAGTCCACTGCCTCGACTGGCCGTCGGCCCTCGGCGCCGAGGGGGGCTACGGTAAACTCGTCCGCGTGGAACTGCTGCACAAACTGCGTGACGAAGCCCGCTACGACGGGCTGGAGGCATTGGCCGCCGCGATCGCGCAGGACGAGGCCGACGCGCGCCGCTGGCTCGCCGCCGCACATGCCGCGCAGGGCCGGCAGACCACCCGCGACCGAATTTGACGAGGCACACGCCCCTCCGCCGGGGCTGACCGCCCGCCGTCGCACCGCCGGTGCCCGGCGATCCGCGCCCGTTCACCGACTGCCGCCATGACCGACTCCGCGACCCCCGCGCCGACCGACTACCGCTCGACGCTGAACCTGCCCGACACGCCCTTCCCGATGCGTGGCGACCTGCCCAGGCGCGAGCCGGGCTGGGTCAGGCAGTGGAACGAGGACGGCCTGTACAAGCGCCTGCGCGCGGCGCGCACCGGCCGCCCGCGCTTCGTGCTGCACGACGGCCCGCCCTATGCCAACGGCGCGCTGCACATCGGCCACGCGGTCAACAAGGTGCTGAAGGACATGGTGGTCAAGTCCAAGCAGTTGGCCGGCTACGACGCGCTCTACGTGCCGGGCTGGGACTGCCACGGCCTGCCGATCGAGAACCAGATCGAGAAGACCCACGGCCGCAACCTCGGCCGCGACGAGGTGCAGGCCAGGAGCCGCGCCTACGCGACCGAGCAGATCGCGCAGCAGATGGCCGACTTCAAGCGCCTGGGCGTGCTCGGCGACTGGGAACGGCCCTACCGCACGATGGACCCGCTGAACGAGGCCGGCGAGATCCGCGTGCTCAAGCGGCTGATGGAGCGCGGCTTCGTCTACCGCGGCAGCAAGCCGGTCTACTGGTGCTTCGACTGCGGCAGCTCGCTCGCCGAGTTCGAGATCGAGTACGCCGACAAGGCTTCGCCGACGGTCGACGTGGCCTTCCTGTGCGCCGAGCCGGCCAGGCTGGCCGCCGCCTTCGGCCTGCCGGCGCTGGCCAAGGACGCTTTCGCGGTGATCTGGACCACGACGCCGTGGACGCTGCCGGCCAACCAGGCGCTGAACCTCAACCCCGAGCTGGAGTACGCGCTGGTCGACACCGCGCGCGGGCTGATGCTGGTGGCCGCGGCGCTGGTCGAGAAGTGCCTGGCGCGCTGGGGCCTCGAAGGCCAGGTCGTCGCGACGACGCCCGGCAAGGCGCTCGACGGCCTGAACTTCCATCACCCGCTGGCCCATGTCGATCCGGGCTATGCGCGCCTCAGCCCGGTGTACCTGGCCGACTACGCGACCGCCGAGGACGGCACCGGCATCGTCCACTCGGCGCCGGCCTATGGCGTCGACGACTTCAACTCCTGCATGGCGCATGGGATGCGCCACGACCAGATCCTCAACCCGGTGCAGGGCAACGGCGTCTACGAGGCTGCGCTGCCGCTGTTCGGCGGTCAGTTCATCTGGAAGGCCAACCCGGTCATCGTCGAGGCGCTGCAGAACGCCGGCCGGCTGCTGGCCGGCGGCAAGCTCGACCACAGCTACCCGCACTGCTGGCGCCACAAGAGCCCGG
>CAYLKR010000049.1:0-16929 GCA_964384225.1 uncultured Methylibium sp. | reverse complement strand
GTGGGTCAGTATTGAATGATCGCGGCGGGTCAGTTCTGGGCGATCGTCAACAACCGTGGGGTGTTGGTGCAACAAGCCGACGTACCGATTTCGTCAATCAGCTACGCGCCTCCAACGCCCGACACCGTTGGCGAGGCCATCTTCGAGTTCGTTTGTCGCCTCAGCGGCAGAGCGCGGCCGCCCGTGTAGCGAGTCCCTGCCACCAAGTGCGCTCAAGACTCAGCGGAGTGGCTGGGCACTCCGGCTAGCGTGGCTGCCGCCCTTACGCACGACAGTCGTTTTCCGGTTGATGGGCCTCATGATGGGTCCGATTTGCGAACGAGCTTGCAGGCCCCATCAAATCTTGGCGTTTGGCGGAGGCGGTGAGATTCGAACTCACGGAAGGGTCGCCCCTTCGGCAGTTTTCAAGACTGCTGCCTTAGACCGCTCGGCCACACCTCCGGCGCCTTCGATTCTAGGCGCCGGGCTTCTGCGCCTGGGCACAGCGCACCTGCACGATCTCGCGCCGGCCGCCGTCGATGCGCGCGGCAGTGAGTTGGCCGCCCCACACGCAGCCGGTGTCGAGCGCCAGCAGGTCCGCGCGGTTCACGAGGCCGAGCGTGGACCAGTGGCCGAAGGCGATCGGCACACCGGCGGTGCGCCGGCCGGGTGCGTCGAACCAGGGCACGAGCCCGGGCGGCGCGGCGTCGGCGCCTTCCTTCACCTTGAAGTCGAGCCGGCCGTCGTCGGCCTGCACGAAGCGGATGCGCGTGAACGCGTTGACGGCGAGCCGCAGCCGGTCGTGGCCGGCCAGGCCGTCGGACCAGCGCGCCGGCTCGTTGCCGTACATCACCTGCAGGAAGTCGGCCAGCGTCGGGCCGGCGAAGGCAGCCTCCAGCTCGGCGGCGAGCGCGAGCGCGAGCGCGGCATCCCATTGCGGCGCGACGCCGGCATGCACCAGCAGCCAGCCATCGGCCTGCAGCGCGACGCGGCGCGTGCGCAGCCAGTCGATCCAGCGCGCGCGCTGTGGCGAGGCGAGGATCTCGCCGAGGGTGTCGCTGCGGTGCGCCGGGCGCACGCCGTGGGCGACGGCGAGCAGGTGCAGGTCGTGGTTGCCGAGCAGGCAGGTGGCCGCGTCGCCGAGCCCGGCCAGGCGCTCGAGCACCGCCAGCGAGGCCGGTCCGCGGTTGACGAGGTCGCCGAGCACGGTGAGGCGGTCACGCGACGGCGAGAAGCCGATCTCGGCGAGCAGCCGTTCCAGCGCGTCGCAGCAGCCCTGGAGGTCGCCGACGAGGTAGTGCATGGGGCGATTCTGCTACCCTCTGCGCCCCGGCACTGTGCCCCGCGCCCGCGCGCGGGACACCTGAATGGACGTTCTGTTCCTCGGCTTCCTGATCCTGCTCAACGGCGTTTTCGCCATGTCCGAGATGGCGCTCGCGGCCAGCCGCAAGGCGCGGCTGCAGGCGTTGGCCGAAACGGGCGACGCTGGCGCGTCCGCGGCGATGGAACTGCACGACAACCCGACGCAGTTCCTGTCGACCGTCCAGATCGGCATCACCTCGATCGGCATCCTGAACGGCATCGTCGGCGAGGCGGCTTTCTCCGCGCCCCTGGCCGACTGGCTGGAGGCACAGTTCGACGTGCCGCAGCGCATCGCCGACATCGGCGCGCTGGCCGGCGTGGTGGTCATCATCACCTACCTCACGATCGTGTTCGGCGAGCTGGTGCCCAAGCGCATCGGCCAGATGTTCCCGGAGACGGTGGCGCGCCTGGTGGCGCGGCCGATGGCGGTCCTGAGCCTGGTGGCGCGGCCCTTCGTGCGGCTGCTGTCGGCCAGCACCCAGGGCATGCTGCGGATCTTCGGGCTGCGCGACGCACCGAGCCGCGCCGTCACCGAGGAGGAGATCGCCGCGAGCCTGGAGGAAGGCGTCGACGCCGGCGTGATCGAGGCCCACGAGCACCAGATGGTGCGCAACGTGTTCCGGCTCGACGAGCGCCAGGTCGGCTCGATGATGATCCCGCGCGCCGAGATCACCTGGCTCGATGCCGCCGAGCCGGTCGAGGCGGCGCTGGCGGTGATCGGCGCGCAGGATCACTCGCGCTACCCGGTGTGCCGCGGCGGGCTCGACGAGGTGCTGGGCGTGATCGCCGCGCAGACGCTGCTCAAGCAGGTCACGCGCGGCAGCCCGATGTCGCTGACCGACGGGCTGCAGCCGCCGGTCTTCGTGCCCGAGACGCTGACCGGCATGGAACTGCTCGAGCAGTTCCGCGGATCGGACACGCAGATGGTGTTCGTCGTCGACGAGTACGGCGAGGTGCAGGGCGTGATCACCGTGCGCGACGTGCTCGAGGCGATCACCGGCGAGTTCACGACGCCGACCGCCGACGATGCGTGGGCCGTGCAGCGCGACGACGGCTCGTGGCTAATCGACGGCCTGATCCCGGTGCCCGAGCTGAAGGACCGCCTCGGCCTGAAGGACCTCCCCGACGAGGACCGCGGCCGCTACAACACCCTGGCCGGCATGACCATGCTGCTGCTCGGCCGGCTGCCCCAGACGGCCGATGTCGTCGAATGGGGCGGCTGGCGCTTCGAGGTCGTCGACCTCGACGGCAAGCGCGTCGACAAGGTGCTCGCGAGCCGCACCGACGACCTGCCGCTTTCGCCAACCGCCTTGAACGGAGACACCCGATGAGCCTGACCGCCCTGTACCGCCAGCCGGCGCTGCTCGACCGCAACCAGCACCGCGGCAAGCGCATCCGCCGGCTCGAGCACTTCGGGCTCGCGTCCCGGCTCAATGCCGGCTTCCTGACCGCCGGCGAGTTCCCCGAGGCCGCCAAGGAGTACGTGATCGGCTTCGTGCCCCTGCCCGAGAAGGACGACCAGGGTCGCGACGAGGTGAGCCCCGTGGCGCTGTTCGGGCTGCGGCCCGACGAGAACCTGCTCGTCGAGGCCGACGGCCGCTGGAGCCTGCGCTACGTGCCCGCCTTCCTGCGCCGCTATCCGCTGGGTTTCGCGCGCGGCGACGGCGGCCAGCACAACGTCATCGTCGACATCGGCTGGGAAGGCTTCAACGACACGGAGGGCGAGCTGCTGATCGGCCCCGACGGCCAGGCCACGCCCTTCCTGCAGGAGATGATCAAGTTCATGGACACCTTCGAGCTCGAGGTGCAGCGCACGCGCGTGCTGTGCCGGCGCCTCGTGGACCTGGGCCTGCTCAAGCCCGTGCAGATCGACGTCAAGCTGCCCGATGGCAGCCAGCTCGGCGCCGGCGGCGTGATGGTCGTCGACGAGGACAAGCTCAAGGCGTTGCCCGAGGCCACCGCGACCGAACTGCTGCGCAACGGCATCCTCGGCCTGCTCTACGCGCACATGCTGTCCACGACCAACGTGCAGCGCCTGACCGAGCGCCTCGCCCTGCGGCTGGGCGCCACGGCGGCCTGAGCCGCACGCTCAGCGCTTCGCGCAGGTGTTCACGCCGATCAGCGTGTAGGCCGGGCAGCGCTTCAGCAGGCCGGTGGCCAACGGCACGAGGCCGAGCCAGCCCCAGGGGCCGATCAGGCCGGCGAGGGTTGCACCGATCAGCAGCACGCCAGCCGCAATGCGCAGCGTGCGGTCGAGTGTTCCGACGTTCTCGGACATGGAGCATCCCTTCGTGGCGATGGTGATGTATGCAGCATAGGCAGCAGCGGGCCGCGCCGCCTTGACCGGCGTCATGCCGGCGCTCAGCGCAACTGCTGCTGCACCCAGGCGACGAGCTGACCGGCCGGCAGCGCGCCGCTGACGCGGGCGAGTTCGCGGCCGCCGTGGAACAGTGCCAGCGTCGGGATGCTGCGGATGCCATGCCGTGCCGCGGCCTGCGGCGAGGCGTCGGTGTCGACCTTGGCGAAGCGCACCCGAGGCATTTCGCGCGCCGCGGCGGCGAACTGCGGTGCCATCGTCCGACAGGGACCGCACCAGGGCGCCCAGAAGTCGACGAGCACCGGCGGGTCGTTGCCGGCGAGATAGCCCGGCAGGCGGGCGTCATCGAGCGCGACGGGCGCGGCCTCGGCGAGCGCCGTCGCGCAGCGCCCGCAGACCGGCTGGTCGCCGAGCCGCTCGACAGGCACGCGATTCTTCGTGCCGCAGGAGGGACAGACGATCTGCACGGTGGGCCTTCCGGAAGCGACGGAACGGATCGCAGATGCGCCTGCGCGCGCCGCTTTCAAGGCGCACCGTGGCAGTCTGGTCCCGACTGCACCATCCCCGGCAAAGCGAAAAGCCGCCCGGAGGGCGGCTTTCGGAGGACATCTGGTGCCGGTGAAGAGAGTCGAACTCCCGACCTTCGCATTACGAATGCGCTGCTCTACCAACTGAGCTACACCGGCGGTCCGCGACGGGGCCAGACCCGAGGCGAAGCGCGCATTCTAGCCGATGGCGCTCAGCTCCGGGCCTCGGCGTGGTAGGCGGTGACGCGCTCGACCTCGTTCTTCGAACCCAGGATCACGCTGACGCGCTCGTGCAGCTGGCCGGGCTCCAGATCGAGGATGCGCTGGCGGCCGTTGGTGGCCGCACCGCCGGCCTGCTCGACGATCAAGCCCATCGGGTTGGCCTCGTACATCAGCCTCAGCTTGCCGGGCTTGGACGGCTCGCGCTTGTCCCAGGGGTACATGAAGATGCCGCCGCGGCTGAGGATGCGGTGCACGTCGGCCACCATGCTGGCGATCCAGCGCATGTTGAAGTCCTTGCCGCGCGGGCCGTCCTTGCCGGCCAGGCATTCGTCGATGTAGCGCTTCACGGGGGCGTCCCAGTGGCGCATGTTCGACATGTTGATCGCGAACTCCCTGGTGTCCTCGGGAATGCGCACCTGGTCGGCAGTCAGCACCCAGCTGCCCTGCTCGCGGTCGAGCGTGAACATCGCGACGCCGTCGCCGACGGTGAGCACCAGCGTGCTCTGCGGCCCGTAGACACAGTAGCCGGCGGCCACCTGCGCGCGGCCGGGCTGCAGGAAGTCCTGCACGCTGACGCCGGGGTGGTCGGTCGGCTTCTTCAGCACCGAGAAGATCGTGCCGATGCTGACGTTCACGTCGATGTTGGACGAGCCGTCGAGCGGGTCGAACAGCAGCAGGTATTCGCCCTGGGGGTAGCGGTTGGGGACGACGTAGATGCTGTCCATCTCCTCGCTGGCCATCGCGGCCAGCGCGCCGCCCCATTCGTTGGCCTCGATCAGCACCTCGTTGGCGATGATGTCGAGCTTCTTCTGCACCTCGCCCTGCACGTTCTCGCTGCCGGCGCTGCCGAGCACGCCGCCGAGCGCGCCCTTGTTGACGCTGATCGCGATGCTCTTGCAGGCACGCGCCACCACCTCGATCAGCAGCCGCAGCTCGGCCGGGATGCGGCCGTGCAGGCGCTGTTGTTCGACGAGGTACTGGGTCAGGCTGATGCGGCGGGTCATGGGCAAGGGCCTCAATCCTGGAGGGCGCGGGTGACGATCTCGGTGGTGTCGGGCGACAGGTCGCTGCGGGCGGCGACGCGCGCGATCGCCTCGCGCGCCGCGCTGCGGTAGGGCTCGGCGAGCATGCGCCAGCGGTCGAGCGCGCGCGCCAGCCGCGCGGCCAGCGAGGGGTTGATCGCGTCGGCCTCGATCACACGCTCGGCCCAGAACACGTAGCCGGCCGCATCGGTGCGGTGGAAGGCCGCCGGGTTGGACAGGCACAGCATCGCCAGCACGCTGCGTGCGCGGTTCGGGTTGCGCAGCGAGAAGTCGGGATGCTGCAGCAGCGCCTTGGCGCGCGCGAACACGCGCCCGCCCTGTTCGCTGGCGCCGGCCTGCAGCGCGAACCACTTGTCGATCACCAGCGCCTCGCCGCGGAACAGCGCGTGGAAGCGCTCGAGCGCCGGCTCGGCGAGCTCGGCATGGGCGTGGACCAGCGCCGACAGCGCGCCGAAGCGGTCGGTCATGTTGGCGGCGTCCTTGAAGCGCTGGTAGGCGCGGCCGGGCCACACCGGATTGCCGGAGCGCGCCGCGTCGAGCACCAGCATCGACAGTGCCAGGTTCGCCAGCGCGCGCTGGCCGGCGCTCTTCGCATCGGGCGAATAGCCGCCGGCGGGCTGGTGCGTCTCGAACGCCCAGACCCAGTCGGCGTGCAGCGCATGCGCGAGCTGCGCGCGCATCGATTCGCGCACCGCATGCACGCGCTGCGGGTCGATGTCGTGGCCGATCTGCTCGCTGACATAGGTCTCGCTGGGCAGCGTGAGGGCCAGCTCCTTGAACGCGGCGTCGAGTCCGGGGTCGCGCAGCAGACGGCGCATCGCTTCGGTGTACTCCGTGTCGAGCACCAGCGCGCCCGTACCCCGCACGGCGGCCAGCAGGCGGCGCAGCGCGAGCTGCTGGCCGGCCTCCCAGCGGTTGAAGGCGTCGCCGTCGTGGGCCAGCAGGGTCAGCAGGGCGCCATCGTCGAGGCCGGCATCGAGCAGCACCGGCGCCGAGAAGCCCCGCAGCAGCGAAGGCACCGGCTCGGCGTCGAGGCCGACGAAGCGGTAGCGCTGGCTCGCGCCGTCGAGCACGAGCACGCGCTCGGTGCCGGCCGGCTCGGACTCGCCGTCGAGCCGCAGCGGCAGGGCCCGTCCGTCGCGCGCCACCAGCCCCATCGCGACCGGGATCACGAAGGGCTGTGGGTCCGGGTGCCCGACGGTCGGCGCGCCACGCTGCTCGAGCTCCAGCGTGTAGCAGCCGGCGGCCGCGTCCCAGTGGCCGCGCGCGGCCAGGCGCGGCGTGCCGGCCTGCGAGTACCAGCGCTTGAAGGCCTCGAGCCGGGTGGCGAGCGCGCTGCCGGGGTTGGCGTCGGCGATCGCCTGGGCGAAGTCGTCGCAGGTCACGGCCTGGCCGTCGTGGCGCTCGAAGTAGAGCTTCATGCCGGCGGCGAAGCCGGCGCGGCCGACCAGCGTCTGCATCATCCGCACCACCTCGGCGCCCTTCTCGTAGACGGTGGCGGTGTAGAAGTTGTCGATGGCCTGGTAGGCATCGGGGCGCACCGGGTGCGCCATCGGGCCGGCGTCCTCGGGGAACTGCACCTGGCGCAGCAGGCGCACGTCCTCGATGCGCTTGACGGCGCGGGCCGACGCGGTGCCGGCCATGTCCATGCTGAAGTCCTGGTCGCGGAAGACCGTCAGGCCCTCCTTCAGCGAGAGCTGGAACCAGTCGCGGCAGGTCACGCGGTTGCCGGTCCAGTTGTGGAAGTACTCGTGGCCGACCACGCTCTCGACGTTGTGGAAGTCGGCGTCGGTGGCGGTGGCGGGGCTGGCGAGCACGAACTTGGTGTTGAAGATGTTCAACCCCTTGTTCTCCATCGCGCCCATGTTGAAGTCGCTGACCGCGACGATCATGAAGCGCTCCAGATCCAGCGGCAGGCCGAAGCGCGCCTCGTCCCAGGCGACCGAGGCGATCAGCGAGTTCATCGCATGCTCGGTCTTGTCGAGGTCGCCGGCGCGCACGTAGACCTGCAGCAGGTGCTCGCGGCCCGAGCGGCTGACGATCTTCTGCTCGCGGCGCACCAGGTCGGCTGCGACCAGCGCGAACAGGTAGCTCGGCTTCGGGTAGGGGTCATGCCAGACGGCGTAGTGGCGCCCGCCGTCGAGCGGCCCGGCCTCGACCAGGTTGCCGTTGGACAGCAGCACCGGGTAGCGCTTCGCGTCGGCCTTCAGCGTGACCTTGTAGACCGCCATCACGTCGGGGCGATCGAGGAAGTAGGTGATGCGGCGGAAGCCCTGCGCCTCGCACTGGGTGAAGAAGCCGCCGGCCGAGGTGTACAGCCCGGACAGGCGGGTGTTCTTCTCGGGCACGCAGGTGGTGCGGATCTCGAGCGAGAAGGGGCCCTGCGGCAGTGCCTGCACGGCGTCGAGCACGAGCTGGCCGGCCTCGGTGCGGAAGGAGACGCTCTCGCCGTCGACCAGCACGCGCGTCAGGTTCAGGTCGTCGCCGTCCAGACGCAGCGGCTCGGCCGGCCGGTCGGGATTGCGCTCGACCGTCATGCGGTTGATCACCAGCGTCTTGGCCGGGTCGAGCTCGAACGTCATATCGACGCTGCGGATCCAGTAGGCGGGGGCGGCGTAGTCCTCGCGGCGGATCAGGGGGGAGGGGCCTTCGCGCATGGGGGTCTCGGGCAGTTGGGAGCGCCTGGGGGGCGAGCGCCCCCAGGAGCGCCTTGCTTGCGGGTGTCCGCGAAGCTGACAGTTTAGCGATGGCGGCAGCGCTGCCCAGCCGTTGGCCGTGTCTCCCCCGGGGCGGGCGGCAGCACCCTGAAGTTAGGGGGTGGAGCCCGTCCCGATAACGCGCGGGTAACGCCCAGGGGTTACGGTCGCGGTTGTCTGTTGCTCTCGGTCCCCGCCAACGAGGAGGTCGCCATGCCCGCTTTCTATGTAGACGACATCGTGGTCAGCGAAGGTGACGGCTTTGTCGACATCGTCGTGCGCTTGGATGCGCCCGCCGAGGGGCCCCTGACCGTCAATTACAGCACCGCCAACGGCACGGCCGACGCCAGCTGGGACTACACGGCCGTCAGCGGGACATTGAACTTCGCGGCTGGCGAACAGTTCGCAACCGTGCGCGTGAACCTGCTGCAGTCGGCCACCTACGACACCGGCTTGCTGGAGCACTTCCGCTTCAACCTGAGTGGCGCGACCGGCGGGGCGACGATCGGCAAGGCCTCGGCGATGGTGACGATCATCGACAACGACAACGCGGTGCCGGTGGGTCTGCCGAGCCTGTACGTGCGCGACGTGGTGGTGGACGAGAAGGCGGGCACGGGGCCACCTTCGTGGTGCTGCTGGGCGGCGTCAACGGACAGGCGGCCAACAGCACGATCAGCGTCGACTATGCGGTGGTGGCGGGCACGGCGGGGGCGAACAGCGACTACCGCGCGGGCAGCGAGGCGCTGAGCGGCACGCTGATCTTCGGCGTGGGCGAGACGGTCAAGACGGTGACGGTGGACATCATCGACGACGCGACGGCCGAGGGCGTGGAGCGGCTCAACCTGAACCTGAGCAACGCCAGCGGGGCGACGATCGTGGACGGCAGCGGCGTCGCGCTCATCGGCAACAGTGACGGTGCCAACGCGGGTCTGCCGACGATCAACGTCGCGAGCAAGGTCGTTTCCGAAAGCGATGGCTATGTCGACATCGTTGTCGCCTTGAGTGCGCCGAGTGCGTCGCCGGTCGCGGTGAACTACACGACGGCCAACGGCAGCGCTTTCGCCAGCTGGGACTATGTGGGCGCGAGCGGCACGCTCAACTTCGCGGCGGGCGAGACCACCAAGACGGTGCGCATCGAACTGCTCGCCTCGGCCACCTACGACACCGCAGGCCTCACCGAGGCCTTCAACTTCAACCTCTCGACGGCGGTCAACGCCGCGATCGGCAACACGTCCACCTCGATCACGATCATCGACGACGATGCGGGTATCAACGTCCAGAGCTTCGGGATCAGCGACGATGTCTACACGCTGCTCTACGACAACGATCTCATCGTCGAGAACGTCGATGGCGGATTGGACCTGGTGCTCTCGGCCTTCGCGCACACCCTGCAGGCCAACGTCGAGAACCTGACGCTCACCGGTGCAACGGCCATCAACGGCACCGGCAACGAACTCGCCAACCTGATCACCGGCAACGGCGCCGTCAACACCCTCACCGGCCTCGCTGGCAACGACACGCTGGACGGCGGTGGCGGCAACGACACGCTGGTCGGCGGCGCCGGCGACGACACCTTCATCGTCGCGCAGGCCGGGGACGTGGTCACCGAACTGCCGGGCGGCGGCACCGACATCGTCTACGCCTCCGTCAACTACACGCTGTCGGCCGAGGTCGAGAACCTGACGCTGACCGGCGGCGCCGCCAACGGCACCGGCAATGCGTCGGCAAACTACATCATCGGCAACGCCGCGGCCAACCGGTTGACGGGCCTGGGCGGTGCCGACACGCTGGACGGCGGCGCCGGCAACGACACCCTGACCGGTGGCGGCGGGAACGACAGCTACCTCGTCGACTCGACCAGCGATGTGGTCGTGGAACTGGCCGGCCAGGGCACCGACACCGTCACCTCGACCGCCACCTACACGCTCAGCGCTGGCGTCGAGAATCTCATCCTGCTGGCCGGCGCCGGCACGATCAACGGCACCGGCAACGCGCTGGACAACCAGCTGACCGGCAACAACGCGCCCAACAACCTCAATGGCGGGCTGGGCGCCGATACGATGATCGGCGCCAACGGCAACGACATCTACGCGGTCGACAACGCCGGCGACGTCGTGACCGAGCTCCAGGGCCAGGGGGTCGACCTGCTGCGTTCGAGCGTCACCTACACGCTGGGCGCGCACATCGAGAACCTGCAGCTGACCGGCACCTCGGTGATCGACGGCTCCGGCAACACCCTCAACAACCGGATCACCGGCAACGGCCAGGCCAACCGGCTCGAGGGCCTGTCCGGCAACGATCAGCTCTTCGGCGGCATCGGCAACGACACCCTGCTGGGCGGCACCGGCAGCGACATCCTCACCGGCGGTGCCGGGGTGGACATCATCACCACCGGCGTGGGCACCGACACCATCGTGTTCGACAGCGCCGGTGGCGCCGACCGGGTGCTCGACTTCGCCACCGGCACCGACCGGCTGCGCTTCTCCCAGGCGGCGCTGCCGGTGGGCAACGGCGACGAGACGATCGACGGTGCGGCCACCGTGGCCGGGCCGGGCGGATTCGCGGCTGCCGCGGAGCTCGTGGTGTTCACCACCGACATCGTCGGTGGCGTCAACACCACCACCGCGGCGGCGGCCATCGGCAGCGCGAACACCGCCTATGCGCTGGGCGACACGCGGCTGTTCGCGGTCGACAACGGCAGCAACGTCGGCGTGTTCCTGTTCACCTCGAGCGGGGCGGACGCGACGGTCAGCGTCGAGGAGCTGCGGCTGGTGACCCTGCTCACCGGCGCCGGTTCCGCCAGCGTCGCGGACTTCGGGTTCATCGCCTGAGCAGCCGTCGGGCCGATGTCGCCTCGCAACCCAGGAGATCCGGTGGCCGACTTCGCGGTGCATCGCATCATCGATGCCCAGGCCAGCGGCCCAAGGTCTCGCCGCACCGACGGTTCGGGCGCTGGGGCGGCGGTACCGTTCGCCCAGCTCGTGTCGGGCGCCGCACTCGAGGCGGGGGCATTTCCGTGATCTGAATCAGCGGCGCGTGCGGTCCGTCTTGCCCGGACGGCGCCATGTGGATTGCACTCTGGCCGCCGGCGGCTACAGTCCGGCAGCTCGACGCTCGAGCCGCCCACGCAATCTGCCTTGCGCTACTGCTTCATCCACCAGAACATGCCGGCCCAGTACCGGCACCTGATCGCAGCCCTGCTCGAGCGTGGCGACGAGGTGGTCGGCATCGGCACCGCCGAGGCGCTGGAGCGCTGGGGCGCGCGCCATCCGCGGCTCAGCACGCTGGCGTACAAGCTGGCGCCTCAGCAGCCGCCGGCACCGCCCCACCTGCAGGAGCTACAGCTGCAGACCGCGCGTGCCCAGGCGGTCGCGAAGGCGCTGCTGGTGCTGAAGGACAAGAAGCTGGAGCCCGACCTGATCGTCGTGCACCCGGGCTGGGGCGAATCGCTGTTCGTGCGCGCGGTCTTCCCCGAGGTGCCGATGATCGGCTACTGCGAGTTCTACTACCGCGACCGCGGCGGCGACGTCGGCTTCGACGCCGAGTACCCGACCAGCGCCGACTCGATCAAGCAGCTGCAGCTGCGCCGTGCGCCGCACCTGCTGGCGCTCGACGACATCGACGCCGGCATCTGCCCCACCGAATGGCAGCGCGCGCAGTTCCCCGCCGCCTACCAGCACAAGCTCACCGTGCTGCACGAGGGCATCGACACCGAGCGCGTCGCACCGGATGCGGCCGCGCAGCTCGACCTGGGCGGCCAGACCTTCCGCCACGGCGAGCCGATCGTCACCTACGTCGCGCGCAACCTCGAGCCCTACCGCGGCTTCCACGTCTTCATGCGCAGCCTGCCGGCGCTGCAGCGGCTGGCGCCGGACGCGCGCTGCATCGTCGTCGGCGGCGACGAGGTCAGCTACGGCCGGCGCCTGCCGCCCGGCGAGAGCTACCGCGCGCGGCTGCAGCAGGAGCTCGGCGGACGGGTCGACTGGTCGCGCATCGTGTTCACCGGCAAGCTGCCCTACCTCCAGTACCTCAAAGTGCTGCAGGTGTCGGCGGTGCATGCCTACCTGACCTACCCCTTCGTGCTGTCGTGGTCGCTGCTCGAGGCCATGGCCGCCGGCTGCTGCGTGGTCGGCTCGCGCACGCCGCCGGTCGAGGAGGCGATCCGCGATGGCGAAAACGGGCTGCTGACCGACTTCTTCGACGCCGATGCGCTGGCACAGCGGCTCGCCGACGTGCTGCACGGGCGCATCGACGCGGCGCCACTGCGCTCGGCGGCGCGTGCGACCGTGATCGACCGCTACGACCTCAAGCGCCACTGCCTGCCCGCCGGTCTGGCCCTGCTGGACCGGGTGGCACGGCGCCCGGCTTCGACCCCGCCCCATTAGCCCCTGGGAAACCCAATAGCCTATCTGTAAGCCGCATCGTCATTCACCTGACATCGTCGTCAAGGGCGCCACCGCCGGCACCGACGCCGTCAACTCCAGCGTCACCTACACGCTCGCCAGCCAACGTCGAGCGCCTGACGCTGACCGGCAGCGCGGCGCTCGACGGCAGCGGCAACACGCTGGCGAACCGCCTGACCGGCAACAACGGCGCCAACCTGCTGCAGGGGCTGGGCGGCAATGACACGCTGCGCGGCGGCGGCAACGACACCCTGGTCGGTGGCGCCGGCAACGACGAACTGAGCGGCGCCACCGGCGCCGACGTGTTCCTGTTCGCCACCGCGCTCAACGCGGCGACCAACGTCGACAGCCTGACCGACTTCAACCGCACGGCCGACTTCATCCACCTCGACGACGCGGTGTTCACCGCGATCGGCGCGACCGGGGCGCTGGCGGCCGGTGCGTTCCGGGCCGGCACCGCGGCCGGCGATGCCGACGACCGCATCGTCTACGACCAGGCCAGCGGCAGCCTCTACTACGATGCCGACGGCAACGGCGCCGGCGCCCAGGTGCTGTTCGCGCAGCTGACCCCGGGCACCGGGCTCGGCGCGGACGACATCGTCGTCGTCTGACCCTCGGGGCGGCCGCGGGAGCGGCCGCCCTCTCTTGTCTGGCGGCGGGCTGACAGACCCCAGGCCGTGGCAGGCCACCCCCGCGATCGTGGGCGACGCGGGCCGTGTGGCTTCCTACGATGTCCTGGAGGGAGTCGTTCACGCCGAGGGTGGGGACGCGCATCGACGCGCCGATGCCGGCGGCACAGCTGACAGGAGACCGTCATGGCTGTTCTGACCGGCACCGCGGGGAGCGACACACTGACCGGTGGCAACGCCGACGACCAGATCTCCGGTCTGGCCGGCAACGACACGTTGTCGGGGTCGGGTGGCAACGACCTGATCGACGGCGGCGACGCCAACGACCGGCTCGACGGCGGCGACGGCAACGACACCCTGGTCGGCGGCGCCGGCAACGACACGATGATCGGCGGCGCGGGGGCCGACACCTTCGTGATCAACGGCCCCGGGCCGAGCGTCTACTACCAGGACGACGTCGTCAGCGATTTCCAGGTCGGCGTCGACCGCATCGACGTCTCCCAGCTCGGCATCGGCGACTACGCCACCGTGCTTCGCTTGCTGAGCTACACGAGCGGCGGCGAAGCCCGGCTCGAGTTCTACGCCGGCAACGGCTACTACCAGCGCGTCGTCTTCACCGGTCTGTGGGCGGCCGACTTTCCGGCCGCGCAGGTCACGCTGTCGACGGTGGCGACCGCCGACGCCCTCAACGGCACGGTCTACACCGACTACCTGTTCGGCGGCCTCGGCAACGACACGCTGACCGGCGCCGAAGGCTACGACCTGCTGTTCGGCGAGGCCGGCGCCGACGTGATCTACGGCGGCTCGGCCACACCCCAGGGCGAAACGTCCGGCGGCCTCGACACCCTGGTCGGCGCGGCCGGCAACGACAGCCTCTACGGCGGCGGCCAGGCCGACCAGCTCGAGGGCGGCGACGGCAACGACCTGCTCGACGGCGGCTGGGGTGACGACACCCAGACCGGCGGCGCAGGCGCCGATACCTTCGTCCTGCGCATGGACAACACGACGGAGACCGACCGGATCAACGACCTGTCGGTCGCCCAGGGCGACCGGCTCGACCTGTCTGCCACCGGCATGGGCGACTTCGCGACGCTGCAGCGGCTGATCGCCGAGTCCGACAGCGGCAGCCTGCTCACGCTGTCGATCAACGGCTACACGCACACGACGGTGTTGGTCGACGCCTCGCTGGCCGACCTGACGGCGGCCGACGTCGTGCTGTCGACCGCCAACACGGCGTCGGCGCTGCTCGGCAGCGTCTATGGCGAGCAGCTCTTCGCCGGCCTCGGCAACGACACGATCACCGGCGGCGAGGGCTACGACTCGCTGTTCGGCGAGGGCGGCAACGACCGGATCTACGGCGGCTCGGCGACGCCTCAGGGCGAGACCGCCGGCGGCTACGACCTGCTGCTCGGCGGCGCCGGCAACGACTCGCTGTACGGCGGCGGCGGCTACGACACCCTGGAAGGCGGCGCGGGCCTCGACCGCCTCGACGGTGGCCAGGGCAACGACACGCAGAGCGGCGGTGCGGGCGCCGACCGCTTCGTGATGAACCGCGACGGCGGGGCCGAGACCGACCTGCTGACCGACTTCTCGGTCGCCGACGGCGACCTGATCGACCTGAGCTCGCTGGGCATCAGCGACTTCGCGACCGTGCAGCGGCTGATCTCGGGCGGCACGCTCGGCAGCTCGCTGACGGCGCGGCTCGACAACGGCGCGCATGTGTTCGTGCTGCAGGGCGTCGGCGCCGGCCTGCTGACCGAAGCGAGCTTCGTGCTGTCGACGGTGAACGCCGCGCAGAGCCTGCTCGGCGGCACCTACATCGACGACCTGTTCGGCGGCCTGGGCAACGACACCATCACCGGCGGCGACGGCTACGACGCGCTGTTCGGCGAAGCCGGCAACGACGTGCTCTACGGCGGCTCGGCCACGCCGCAGGGCGAGCTCTACAACGGCTACGACCTGCTGGTCGGCGGCCTGGGCAACGACACGCTGTACGGTGGCGGCGGCTACGACACCCTCGAAGGCGGCGACGGCAACGACCGCATCGACGGCGGCATGGGCGACGACCTGCTCAGCGGCGGGCTCGGCCTCGACACCTTCGTGCTGCGCCACGAGGGCGACACCGAGACCGATCTGGTCGGCGACTTCTCGGTCGCCGACGGCGACCGCATCGACGTCTCGGCGCTCGGCATCAGCGACTTCGCGACGGTGCGCGCGCTGATCGCCGCCGCCGGCGGCGGGGCCTCGCTGTCGGTGGCCACGCAGAACCAGACGCATGTGATGACTCTGCAGGGCGTGTCGCTCGCCACGCTGGCGGCGGCCAACTTCGTGTTCAGCACGTCCACGGCCGCCGACAACACCATCGGCAGCAGCGGCTACGACGACCTGTTCGGCGGCCTCGGCAACGACACGCTGACCGCCGGCGACGGCAACGACCGCGTCTACGGCGAGGCCGGCAACGACGTGCTCTACGGCGGCTCGGCCAGCCACCTGGCCGAGGACTACTACGGCAACGACCGGCTGCTCGGTGGCGCCGGCAACGACACGCTCTATGGCGGCGGCGGCAGCGACGCGCTGCGCGGCGGCATCGGCAACGACGTGCTGCAGGGCGGTCGCGGGGCCGACCTGCTGACCGGCGGTGCGGACAGCGACACCGCTTCGTACGACGGCGAGACCGACGCCGGCATCGTCGCCGACCTGGTCGCCGGCAGCGCGACGCGCGTCGGCAGCGGCTCGGTCGAGGACCGCCTGGTCGGCATCGAGAACCTGATCGGCACGACGCTGGCTGACCGCCTACTCGGCGATGCCGGGGCCAACCAGCTCAGCGGCCGTGCCGGCACCGACCTGCTGGTCGGCGCCGGCGGCAACGACACGCTCAACGGCGGCGCCGGCAACGACAGCCTGTCGGGCGGTGACGGCATCGACACCGCCAGTTATGCCAATGCCTCGGCAGCGGTCACGGTCAACCTGACCACCGGCGTCAGTTCGGGCGCCGACGGCGCCGACGTGCTGCAGCTGATCGAAAGCCTGATCGGCGGCAGCTTCGCCGACCGCCTGACCGGCAGTGCCGGGGCCAACAGCCTGGTCGGTGGTGGCGGCGCCGACACGCTGAGCGGTTCCGGAGGGGCCGACACGCTGTCGGGCGGCGCGGGTGCCGACCAGGTGACCGGCGGCGCCGGCGCCGATGTCTTCGTGATCGACTCGACCACCGGCGCCGACAGCCTGACCGACTTCACCACCGGCAGCGACACGATCCGCTTCAATGCCGCCGCGCTGACGATCGGCAACGGCGACGCGGCGATCGACGGCGGCGTCAGCGTCGCCGGGCCCGGCGGCTTCGCGGCCTCGGCCGAGCTGGTGCTGGTGACGGCGAACATCGCCGGCGCGATCACCGCCGCGTCGGCGGCCGCGGCGATCGGTTCGGCCACCGGGGCCTATGCCGTCGGCGATGACCGCCTGTTCATCGTCGACAACGGCACGCAGACGGCGCTGTTCCGCTTCACCGCGGCCCAGGCCAACGCGCTGGTGTCGGACACCGAGCTGACGCTGATGGCGACGCTGAGCACCGCCGGCACCACCGCGCTCGCCGACTACGCCTTCGGCTGATGCGGCAGGGCAGGGGGCTCAGACCCCCTGCTTCAGGCTCGCCTCGATGAAGGCGTCGAGGTCGCCGTCCAGCACCTTCTGGGTGTTGGAGATCTCGACGTTGGTGCGCAGGTCCTTGATGCGGCTCTGGTCGAGCACGTAGCTG
>CAYLKR010000048.1:0-17028 GCA_964384225.1 uncultured Methylibium sp. | reverse complement strand
CGCAGCCGCCGCTCTACAAGGTCAAGCTCGGCAAGGAGGAGCAGTACCTGAAGGATGGCCACGAGCTCGACGCCTACCTGCTGAAGGTGGCGCTGCGCGACGCGCGGCTCGAGACCGGCGTGGACGGCACGGTGCTGCAGGGCGACGCGCTGGAGGCGCTCGCCCGCCAGTACGTGCTGGCCAACAACGTCAGCGACCGCCTGGCCAACTGGATGGACGTGGAGGCGCTGCGCGCCATCGCCGCCGGGCTGGTGCTGGACCTGGACACGCCGGCCGCTGCCGAGGCCTCGGCCGTGGCGCTGAAGGCCGCGCTGCACGACGCCGACGTCGAGGCCGTGTTCGACGCCCGCACCGACAAGCACCTGCTGCGCATCGGCCGCCGCCACCACGGCAACACCAAGACCAGCGCGATCACCGCCGACTTCATCCACGGCGCCGACTACGAGGCGCTGAGCAATGCCGGCCGCGCCTTCAAGGGGCTGGTCGCGAAGAACGCCGTGGTCCGCAAGGGCGAGGGCGAGAAGCAGAAGGAAGCCCGGGTCGCCGACTTCCGCGAAGCCATGGCCTGGCTGATGCAGCAGGCCGAGAACAGCGTGGGCCGCCAGCGCTACAAGGGCCTGGGCGAGATGAACCCCGAGCAGCTCTGGGAAACGACCATGGACCCGGCGGTGCGCCGCCTGCTGCGCGTGCAGATCGACGACGCGATCGAAGCCGACCGCGTCTTCACCACGCTGATGGGCGACGAAGTCGAGCCGCGGCGCGAGTTCATCGAGAGCAACGCGCTGCGGGCCGCGAACATCGACGTCTGAGCATGACCGACACCCCGACCCTCCCCGCACTCCCCGACCGCCTGTCGGTGGACCCGGCCAGCCCGCATCACGTCGCGGCCGTGCTCGAGCATGAGATCGGCATCCGCCTCAACGGCAAGGAGCGCTTCGATGTCGAGGAGTACTGCGTCAGCGAGGGCTGGGTGAAGGTGCCGTCGCCGCGAACGCTCGATCGCAAGGGCAAGCCCCTGATGATCAAGCTGAAGGGTCGCGTCGAGGCCTTCTACCGCGGCTAGCGCCATGCCGCGCTGCCGCCTGCACGCCGAACGCCGGCCCCCGCTTGCCGCGAGGCGGCAGCCGTACCGCTAGCGTGGCGCCGCGTCATGTCGCCGCGGTCGTCATCGGCCGCAACGAGGGCAGCCGCCTCGTCGCCTGCCTGCGGTCGGTGCGGCCGCAGACCGACCGGCTGGTCTACGTCGACTCCGGGTCCACCGACGGTTCGCCCGAGGCCGCGCGCGGCCTAGGCGCCGAGGTGATCGCGCTCGACATGAGCCGGCCCTTCACGGCGGCGCGGGCGCGCAATGTCGGCTGGCGCCATGCGCTGGCGCGCTGGCCCGACACCGATGCGCTGCAGTTCATCGACGGCGACTGCGAGGTCGACGCCGGCTGGCTGCCGGAGGCCGTGGCCTTCCTCGGCGAGCGCCCAGAGGTGGTGGCGGTGTGTGGCCGGCGCCGCGAGCGCCAGCCCGAGGCCTCGCTCTACAACCGCCTGTGCGACGAGGAATGGGCCACGCCCATCGGCGAGGCCAAGGCCTGCGGCGGCGACGTGCTGATGCGCGCGGCGCCGCTGGCGGCCGCCGGCGGCTACCGCGACGGCCTGATCGCCGGCGAGGAGCCCGAGCTGTGCCTGCGCCTGCGCCGCGCCGGCGGGCGCATCTGGCGGCTCGACGCCGAGATGACGCGTCACGACGCGGCGATGCAGCGCTTCGGCCAGTGGTGGCAGCGCAGCCGCCGCGCCGGCCACGCCTACGCCGAAGGCGCGGCGCTGCACGGCGCGCCACCCGAACGCCACTACGTGACCGAGACGCGGCGCGCGCTGCTGTGGGGGCTGGTGCTGCCGGTCGCGGGGCTGCTCGGGCTGGCGGCGGGCGTCACGCCGCTGGCCGTGCTGCTGGCGGCGTACCCGCTGCAGTGGCTGCGGCTCGCGTGGCGGCAGAGCGCGCCACCCGGCACGCTGGCCGACACACCGGTCTGGCGGCTGCAGCGCGCGGGCTTCCTGGTGCTCGGCAAGTTCGCCGAGGCCGCCGGGGTGCTGACCTACGCGTGGCGGCGCCTGCGGGGCCGCAGCGGGCGGCTGATCGAATACAAGTGAGGCGCCGGCTCAGTGCCGGTCGGCGGCGCGCACCGCGGGGCAGCGGTACTCGCGCCCGACGACGGCGCGGGCGTACAGGTAGTTGCGGCGGGCGCGGTCGCTGAGGCGGTCGAGGTCGACCTGCCCGGCGGCGTCGCAGGGGAAGGCGAGCGCGCGGCCTTCGACGAAGAGCGAGTCGAAGCGCAACTCGTAGCAGGCGGTCTGGGCGGCGGTGGTCATGGCGGTCTCCCCGGAACGGCGGTGCGGCTGGCGATGACTCCACAGTAGTCCGCCCCGGCCGGCGGCGCCTTCGGCGGGCGCCCATGCGCGCTGTCGGTCGCGCTCTGCGGGCAGCGTCGGAAAACGTCCGACAGCAAAGAAAAAGCCCGCGAAGTCCGCCGGCGTCGTGCCGGGGCTGCGGGCTCTTCTACCGCACGCGGTCTGCGCTCAGCAGCGCAGGGCGACGGGGTTCTTCGACGCAGGGCACGGGTTCCTGGCTCCGCCCAATGGTGCGGTCGGTTGATCGTCGAGGTGCACGCACTGTAGGGGGCGCGACGGGTCGGCGAAGCGCCGAGCAGCACCGGCTTCGCGGCGCAGTTCGCGCGATCACTCCGGGAGCTGGGCCTTCAGGGCCTCGAAGCGCTCGACGGCCTCGCGGCGCAGCTGCTTGCGCAGCTCGGCGTCGGCGTGGCGGCGGCGCTCGTCGGGCGTCTCGGGCACGAAGGGTGGCACCGGCGCGGGCCGGCGGTCGTCGTCGAGCGCGACCATCGTGAAGAAGCAGCTCACCACATGCCGGCTGGTGCGGTTGCGGATCTGCTCGGCCATCACCTTGATGCCGACCTCCATCGACGAGCTGCCGGTGTGGTTGACGCTGGCCAGGAAGGTCACCAGCTCGCCCACGTGGACCGGCTCGCGGAACTTCACGTAGTCGAGGCTGACCGTCACGCAGTAGCGCGCCGCGTAGCGGCTCGCGCAGGCATAGGCCACCTGGTCGAGGAGCTTGAGCAGCGTGCCGCCATGCACGTTGCCGGCGAAGTTGGCCATGTCCGGCGTCATCAGCACGGTCATCGCGAGGCGGTGGTTGGGCGTGTCGTCCATCGGGGCGCTCCTGGCTAGGGCGCGATGCTGGCGCCTGGCCGCCGGCGCAACATGCACGCCCGGCCATAGCCGGCCGGCCACGGTGCCGCTCAGCGCCAGCCGGCGTCGGTCAGCAGCGCGAGCATGCGCTCGGCGATGCGCGCATAGCCGGCCGCGTTGGCGTGGATCGCGTCAGAGCGCAGGTCGGCGTCGGACAGCACCTCGGCGTACAAGTCCGGCAGCAGCAGCACGCCTTCGGCCGCGGCGGCTTCGGCGTACAGCGGCGCGTCGGCCAGACGGCCGATTGCCGCGCGCAGCGGCGTCGGCTCGGGCGTGGCGATCAGCGCCACATGGCCGGTGTGGGCCTTGGCGTCGCGCAGCAGCGCACGCAAGGCGGCCAGCGTGGCGTCGCGCGGCACGCCGCGCAGCATGTCGTTGCCGCCGATGCCGACCAGCACCGCGTCGCGCCGCGCCGCAGCCAGCAGCGGCCCGAGGCGCTCGCGGGCGCCGCTGGTCGTGTCGCCGTTGAGGCCGGCGTTCTCGACTTGCCAGCCGCTCAGCGCCGCCAGCCGGGCCGGCCAGGCGGAATCCGGCGGGGCGCCGGCGCCGAAGGTCAGGCTGTCGCCGAGTGCGAGCACGCGCGCGCCGGCCGGCAGCGGTGCGGCTTTCGGTGCTCGCTTGCCGCAGCCGGCCAGCGGCGCCAGCAGCGCGGTGCCGAGCAGCGCACGGCGGCGCAGGGAGGGGGCGTTGGCATTCATGAAAATCATGAGGCGGGATTCATGGCCGGGGGCCTCACGGCCGGGCGGCCGGGGTGCCAAGATTCAACCATCGAATCACCCCTTTGGTTGCCCAGGCGACCTCAACCTCTCAGGAGTTCACCATGACCCAGTGGATCAAGCCCCAAGCCACCGACCTGCGTTACGGCTTCGAGATCACGATGTACATCTCGGCCCGCTGATCGGACCGCTCCCCCGCGAAGCCCGCCTCCGGCGGGCTTCGTCGTTTCCGGGGGTCGTCGCGTCGCTACAGTGCCGCATGGCCATGCCCCCGACCCCCGAAGACGCCGGTGCCGAACGCCGGCGCTTCTTCGACGCCCTCGCGGCCAGCTTCGAGGAAGGCCGCTGCGTGCGCATCGTCCTCGGCAAGCCGCGCCACGCCGGCGCGCCGCAGCGGATCACCGGGCGACCGTTGGCGCTGAAGGGCGTGCCGCATCTGAGCCTCGTCCATACCGAGGCGACCCGCGACCTGACGGTCAACCTGCCGCTGCCGCAAGCCCTGGCAGACATCGACAAGAGAGTGGGCGCTGACTTTGCGCATGCCCATCTGCTGACCACGACCGAGGACCTGCAGCTCAGCGTCACCAAGCGCGGCCGCTGGCTGCTGCACCGCCGTGCCGCCGCCCGCGAGGCGGCCGAAGGCGGCCACGACCAGGCCAAGAAGCGCCTGCTCGACCTCGACACGCCCTTCCTGCAGGCCCTCGGCGTGACCGACGCGCCGGGCCGGCTGGTGCCGGCGATGGCGCGCAAGTGGCGGCAGATCGCGCGCTTCGTCGAGATCGTCGACCATGCGGTCCAGGCCTCCGGGCTGGCCGCACGGCCGGGGCCGCTGAGCGTGCTGGACTTCGGCGCCGGCAAGGGCTATCTGACCTTCGCCGTGCACCACCACCTCACCCGGACGCTGGGCCGGGCGGTCGACGTGACCGGTGTCGACCTGAAGGCCGACCTGGTGCGCCAGGGCAATGCGATCGCCGCGCGGCTCGGGCTGGCCGGGATGCGTTTCGTCGAGGGCGACGTCGGCCACTGGCCGGTGCCGGCGGTGGACCTGATGATCGCGCTGCATGCCTGCGACACGGCGACCGACCACGCGCTGCACGCGGGTGTGCGCGCCGGTGCCGCGGTGATCGTCAGCTCGCCGTGCTGCCACAAGCAGCTGCGCCCGCAGATGTGCTGCCCGCCGGCGCTGAAGCCGATGCTCGCCCACGGCATCCACCTCGGCCAGCAGGCCGAGATGGTCACCGACACGCTGCGCGCGCTGCTGCTGGAGGCCGAGGGCTATGCGACCCAGGTGTTCGAGTTCGTCTCGCTCGAGCACACGAGCAAGAACAAGATGATCCTGGCGACGAAGCTGGCGCTGGACGATGCGGCACGCGCCGCGCGGCGCGCCGAGCGGCTGGCTCAGGTGCGCGAGCTGAAGGCGGTCTACGGCATCCGCGAGCAGGCGCTGGAGGCGCTGCTGGGGACGGCCGCGGCGGCGGCTTGACCTGGCGCGGCGGGGCTCAGCGCCCGCCGAAGAAGTGGCGGAACACGTCGGGTTCGCGCACCTCGCGCACGGCCAGGCCGGACAGCACCTCGCGCAGCGGCTCGGACGGCGACTCGGCGCTCAGGTCGGCGGTCTGGGTCTCGGCCCAGCAGGGCGTGCCGTCCTCGTAGAAGCCGGAGTCCGCCGACGGCTCGTGGCGCGCGCCGATGCGCACCAGGCGCTGGGTCAGCGAGTCGGCCAGCGAGGGCAGCTCCTCCCATTCCAGGGTGTCGGTGTGCCAGGCGGAGGCGGCGGTGTCGGTCTTCATGGCGGGTCTTTCGGCTGCGTTCCGGGGGGTTGCAGCAGGATGTAAGCAGCTTATCGGCCGCGCGCGCCGAAGCTTTCGGGGATAAGCGGGGCAAGCGGCCGCCAGTTCGGCGCGCCGCCGACAATCGCGCGATGCCGCGCCTCGTCGACCTCCCCCCGCCGGCCCCCGCGCCGGCGCCCGCCGCGCGGCCGCGCGGCACGCCGGGCAACCCGCAGAAGTACGCCGTCGAGGTGAAGCCCAGCCGCATCGACGGGCTCGGCGCCTTCGCGGCCGAGGCGGTGCCCGCGCGCCGCAAGATCGGCGAGATCCGCGGCGAGTCGATCTCGGTGCGCGAGGCTCGGCGGCGCGCGCGGGGGCTGGCGCGCATCATGATCGTCGAGGTGTCGGAGCGGCGCGCGATCGACGCCTCGGCCTCCACCGACCCGCTGCGCTGCACCAACCACTCCTGCGCACCGAACGCGGTGCTGCGCATCCGCCAAGGGCGCGTCGAGATCTACGCGCTGCGCGACATCGCGCCCGGCGAGGAGATCTGCGCCGACTACGGCGAGAGCCACCACGAAGGCCGGCTGCGCTGCCGCTGCGGCGCGCCGGGCTGCGCCGGGCGGCTTTGACGCCATCGTGACGGGCGGCACGGCGCCGCCCTCCAGTTTTCCCGGAGTGGGCCGATAAGGCGGTCAGCGTCGCGCCGCGCCTCGCGGACGCACCCATCCACCATGCCGCCTCTCGCCGACCCCCTGGACAGCGCGCCGCCCGCCGACGGCGCGCCGGATCGCAGCGCCGAGCTGAAGGCGCATGCGGGGCTGGTGCGCCAGGTCGCCTACCGCCTGCGCCAGCGCCTGCCGGCCGGCACCGACATGGACGAGCTGATGCAGGCCGGCCTGATCGGCCTGAACGAGGCGCTGGAGCGCTACCGCGCCGAGCTCGGCGCGAGTTTCGGCACCTACGCGGCGCGCCGCATCGAGGGCGCGATGCTCGACGCGCTGCGCGCGCGCGACGAGCTGTCGCGCGACGTGCGTGCCCGCCAGCGCGAGATCCGCGCCGCCGTGCAGGCCCTGGAGCACCGCCTGCTGCGCGCACCGCGCGCGCAGGAGGTGGCGCAGGCGCTGGGTTGGTCGCTCGCCAAGTTCCACCGCCACATGGTCGAGGCCGGTGCCGCGCCGATGCGCGCCGGCGACGCGCCGCTGTCCGAGGAGCCCGAAGAGGAGCCGCGCTGGGCCGAGCCGGTGGACGAGGACGCCGACCCGCAGGCCGACCTGCAGCGCCGCCAGCGCCACACCGCGCTGAACGCCGCCTTCGACGCGCTGGAGGCGCGCGAGCGGCTGATGATGGACATGATCTACGAGCGCGGCCTCGACCACCGCGACGCCGCGGCGACGCTCGGCGTCACACCGTCGCGCGTGTCGCAGATGCACGCGGCGGTGGTCGAGAAGCTCAAGCGCCGGCTGCGGGACTGGTGACGCCACGCCGCGCGCCGGCTCGGCCGGCGCGGGTCAGCGTCGCACGAGCCGCGACCGGCACAGCGCGACCAGCTCGATCGCGCCCCAGAGCAGTTCGCCGCCGAGGATCAGCGCATGGCGCGGTAGGGTTCGCGTCGGGATGCGGGTCATGGTCGGACTCGTCGGATCACGGGGAATTCCGAGACTAGCCGCCCGATGTGACACATCGGTGTCGAGGGCGCCGGCTAAGCTGCCCCGCCGTGGCCCTGCTCGCCGAACTCGACGCCATCGACCGCCTCTGCGAGGCCGGCCGCGGCGTGCTGCGCCGCGAGACCGCCTGCACCGTCGACTGCGGCGGCGAGCGCTTCGAGGTGCCGCTCATCACGCTCGGCGCGGCCGATCCGGCGCTGCCGGCGATCGGCGTCTTCGGCGGCGTGCACGGGCTCGAACGCATCGGCGCCGAGGTGGTGATCGCCTACCTCGGCAGCCTGACGCGGCGGCTGCGCTGGGACGTCTCGCTCGCGCACCTGCTCGAGGGACTGCGCCTGGTCTTCATGCCGCTCGTCAACCCCGGGGGGCTGTGGCGCGGCACGCGCGCCAACCCGCAGGGCGTGGACCTGATGCGCAACGCGCCCGTCGAATCGGCCGAGCGCGTGCCCTTCGGCATCGGCGGCCAGCGCTTCAGCGCGGCGCTGCCCTGGTACCGCGGCGCGCCCGGCGCGCCGATGCAGGCCGAGAGCGCGGCGCTGTGCGCGGTGGTCGAGCGCGAGCTGCTCGGCCGGCCGTTCGCTCTGGCGCTGGACTGCCACTCGGGCTTCGGCGTGCACGACCGGCTGTGGTTCCCCTACGCGCACACCGCCAGGCCGATCGCGCACCTGGCCGAGGTGCATGCCCTCGGCGCGCTGCTCGACGACAGCCTTGGCCACCACCGCTATGTCCTCGAGCCGCAGAGCCGCCACTACCTCGCCCACGGCGACCTCTGGGACCACCTCTACCGGCGCGCCGCCGCCGCGCCCGCGGGTGTCTTCCTGCCGCTGACGCTGGAGATGGGCTCCTGGCTGTGGGTCAAGAAGAACCCGCGCCAGCTGCTCTCGCGCCACGGCCTCTTCAACCCGCTGATCGAGCACCGCCAGCAGCGCGTGCTGCGCCGGCACATGGCCGGGCTCGACTTCCTCGTGCGCGCCGCCGCCAGCCACGCGCACTGGTTGCCGAAGGGCGCCGAGCGCGAGCTGCACCATGCCCGCGCGATCGAGCGCTGGTACCGGCGATGAGCGCGGCGCCCGCGCCCTGGGTGCTGGTGCGCGGCCTGACGCGCGAGCGCCGCCACTGGGGCGACTTCCCGGCGCGGCTGCAGGCGGTGTCTGCCGGCGCCGCGGTGCTCGCGCCCGACCTGCCGGGCAACGGCGCGCGCTGGCGTGAGCGCAGCCCGGCCTCGGTCGCGGCGCTGGCCGAGGACCTGCGCAGCGCGCTGCGCGCCGCTGGCCACGCGCCGCCCTACCGGCTGCTCGCGCTGTCGCTCGGCGCGATGGTCGCGGTGGCCTGGGCCGAGCGCTATCCGCAGGAGCTGGCGGGCGCCGTGCTGCTCAACACCAGCCTGCGCCCGCACAGCCCGTTCTGGCAGCGGCTGCGGCCCGCCGCCTGGCCGGCGCTGTGGTGCATCGCGACCGGCGACGCCGCGGCCCGCGAGGCCGCCGTGCTGCGCCTGACGACGCGGCGCGCGCCCGACGACGATGCGCTGCTGCGCGACTGGACCGCCTGGCGGCGCGAATGCCCGGTGTCGCGCGCCAACGCGCTGCGCCAGCTCTGGGCCGCCGCCGCCTGGCGGGCGCCGGATGCCGCGCCGGCGGTGCCGTTGCTGCTGTTGGCCGGCGCGCGCGACGCGCTGGTCGATCCGCGCTGCTCGCAGGCGCTGGCAGCGGCCTGGGGCGCACCGCTGGCCGTCCATCCCGACGCCGGCCACGACCTGCCGCTCGATGCCGGCGGCTGGGTCGTCGAGCGCGTGCGCGCCTGGGCCACGCCACAATCGGCGCCGACCTGACCGCCGGAGCCCGCCCCATGACCCTGATGCTGATCGGCCTGCTGCTCTTCCTCGGCACGCACTCGGTGCGCATCGTCGCCGACCCCTGGCGCAGCGCGATGCGCGAGCGCGTCGGCCCGCTGGCCTGGAAGGCGGCCTACTCGCTGCTGTCGATCGCCGGCTTCGTGGCGATCGTCTGGGGCTACGGCCTGGCGCGGCAGGAGCCCGTCGTGCTGTGGACGCCGCCGGTCGCGATGCGCCACATCGCCGCGCTGCTGACGCTGGTGGCCTTCGTGCTGCTCGCCGCCGCCTATGTGCCGCGCAACGCGATCAAGGCCAAGATCGGCCACCCGATGGCCGCCGGCGTCAAGGTCTGGGCCTTCGCCCACCTGCTGGCCAACGGCACGCTGGCCGACGTGCTGCTGTTCGGCGCCTTCGTCGCCTGGGCGGTGCTGAGCTTCCGCGCGGCGCGCGCGCGCGACCGCGCTGCCGGCACGCGGCCGCCGGCCGGCAGCGCCGTCGGCACGGTGGCGACGCTGCTCGTCGGCATGGCCGCCTGGGCCGGTTTCGCGTTCTGGGCCCACGCCGCCTGGATCGGCGTGCGGCCGTTCGGCGGCTAGCCGCCGCTCCCCCGACCGGGGGCCCTCCGGCGTCCTCCTTCGGTGCGATGGCGCGGCGGCGCGGCGGCGCCGATCATGGGCTCATCCGCCCTTGAAACGACCGCCGCCATGGACACCGCCCGCACCTCGCTCTTCCTGCACCCGGCCGCGCTCGGCGCGCACCGCGAGCCGCCGCGAGGCGACGAGCCCGAGGAGCCGGTGCCGAGCGGCTGGCACGAGTCGAGCTACGAGCTGCGCTGCGGGCTGATCGTCGTCGAGGACCCGCCGGCCGGCGACGCCGCCGGCTGGCCGCGCGGGCCGCGGGCTACTTGAGCAGGCCCTCGGCCTTCAGCGCCGCCTGCACCGCCGGACGCTCGGCGATGCGCGCGCGGTAGGCGGCGATCTGCCGGTACGGCGCGATGTCGACGCCGACATAGCCGCCCCAGCCGGTGACGACGAAGAGGTAGGCGTCGGCCACCGTGAACGCGTCGCCGAGCAGGAAGGGCCGGCCCTCGAGCTGGCCGTCGACCCACTCGAGGCGCTCGTGCAGCTTCGCGCGGAACTGCGCCTTGGCCTCCTCGGGCGTTGCCGCCACGAACAGCGGCGAGAAGCCCTTGTGCAGCTCGGTCGAGATGAAGTTCAGCCACTCCTGCAGCCGGTAGCGCGCCATCGTGCCGGCCGGCGGCGCGAGGCCGCGCTCGGGCACGCGGTCGGCGAGGTACTGGACGATCGCCGGGCCTTCGGTGAGCCGCGTCCCGTCGTCGAGTTCGAGCACCGGGACATAGCCCTTGGCGTTGATCGCATAGAAGTCGGTGCCGTCGGCGAGCTTGTGGGTCTTGGTGCTGGCGAGCACCGCCTCGTGCGCGAGGCCGGCCTCGTGCAGCACGATGTGGGGCGACAGCGAGCAGGCGCCGGGGCTGTAGTAGAGCTTCATCGGGGGTCCTGGAGAGGGACAAGGGAGAGGCCCGGGAGCGGCTCCCGCCGCCGGCCCGGGCCCCGGGGGCTCAGAGGCCGAGCAGCTTCTTGGCTTCGCCGAGCGCCTTCATCGAATCGTCGTGCTTGCCGGCCTTGTGCGCGGCCTCGCCGTCGGCGCGCAGCGCCTTGACCTTGGCGAGGTCCGCTTCCGACAGCTTGGCGCCGGCGGCGAGCTTGGCGTCGATCGCCGCCATCTCCTTCGGGCAGCCGTGGGCGAGGGCGCCACCGGCGGCGAGCGCGAGGGCGAGCGGGAGCAGGATCTTCTTCATCGCGGGGTCTCCTTGAGTGAAACGATCGGACCGCCGGTCGGCGGCGCCAAGGCAATGTAGCGGTGCCGCATCGCCCTCGCCCGTGCAGGGGCGATGGACCACCCCGTCCCTAGAATCCGCGCGATGACCGCCGAAGCTGCCGCTGCGCCGACGCCTGCCTACCGGCGCAAGCTGTTCTGGGTCGCGCTGCTGTACTTCAGCGAAGGTCTGCCGCTGGGGGTGTTCTACGACCTGTTCCCGGTGTATTTCCGGCAACAGGGTGTGAACCTCGCCGACATCGGCCTGCTGTCGCTGCTGGGCCTGGCGTGGACGGTCAAGTTCCTGTGGGCGCCGGCGGTCGACTGGGCGCGGCGCCACCGCTGGTGGGTCGCGGCGGCCAATGTCGGCATGGCCGGCGTGATGCTGGCGTTCGCCTTCGCCGGGATCGCGATCGGGCCCTGGGCCTGGGTGGCGATCGGCCTCTTCACCTTCCTGTCGGCGACGAACGACATCGCCACCGACGGCTACACGATCGAGCTGCTCGACGCGCGCGAGTACGGCCTCGCGAACGGCTTCCGCATCGGCTTCTACCGCGCCGGCATGCTGACCGCCGGCGTGCTGCTGATGGTGTCCGGCGCGCTGGGCTGGAGCGCCGCGTACGCGCTGGGCGCGCTGGCCTTCCTGCTGAACGCCGGGATGGCGCTGCTGGCGCCGGCCGAGAAGCCGCGCCCCGGCCACGCGCCGAGCAGCGTCGGCGCCGAGCTCACGCTGCTGCGCCGGCAGCCGCTGTTCATCGTCGCGATCGCGCTGGTGCTGATCGGCCTGCTGTGGCCGGTGCTCGGGCCGCTGGCGCGCAGCTTCGGATGGAGCGCGGTGCAGGCGGTGGCCGGCGCCTGGTGGTTCCGCGGCGCGATCCCGGTGGCGCTGATGTTCGCCGGCGCCGCGCTGCTGGTGCGCGCGGCGCAGGGCCCGCAGGCCCACGAGCTGCGCGACGGGCCGGTGTTCGGCGCCTGGGTCGAGCTGCTGATGCGCCCGGGCATGCTGGCGGTGCTGGTGTTCATCCTGCTGTTCAAGCTCGGCGACGCGGCGATGGGCTTCATGGTCAAGCCCTTCTGGGTCGATGCGGGCTTCAGCGCGGCGCAGATCGGCTTCGTCAGCGTCAACCTCGGGCTGGCGCTGTCGATTGCCGGCGGGCTGGTCGGCGGCTGGTACGTCGACAAGCGCGGCATCTTCCGCGGCCTGTGGGTGCTGGGGCTGTGGCAGGCGCTGTCCAACCTCGGCTACGCCGGCGCGGCCTACGCGGTGCCGCTGCTGACGCCCGGCGCGGCGGCAACGGTCGGCGTCGAGCCGCTGCACCAGGCCATCGTCTACAGCGCCAGCGCGCTGGAGAGCTTCACCGGCGGCCTGGGCACCGGCGCCTTCCTCGCCTTCCTGATGGGCATCACCAGCAAGGCGCGCGCGACCACCGAGTACGCGATCCTGTCCAGCATCTTTGCCTTCAGCCGCGCGGTGGCCGGCTGGGCCGGCGGCATCGGCGCGCAGGAGCTGGGGTATGCGGTCTACTTCTTCCTGACCTTCTTCCTGAGCTTCCCGGCCTACCTGCTGCTGCCGCCGGTGCGGCGCATGCTGGAACGTCCGGACGACGCACGGGTCTGAGCGGCTGTCCTAAGCTAGACGCCATGAACGACGACACCTTCCCGTCCCGCGCGCACTGCCGCTTCTGCCAGGCCTGGTCGGCGCTGTCGGCCGACGCGCCGGCGCGGCCCGAACGGCGGCTGTTCGGCCGCGCGCTGCTCGCCGCCGGCGCGTCCGCCGCGCTGCCGGCCGCGGCCCAGGGCGTCGCCAAGGACGTCGGCAACACCTCGGTGTTCACCAAGCTGGTGTCGGCCGAGCAGATCGAGGCCGCGGCGGCGAAGCAGTACGCCCAGATGATGGCCGAGGCGCGCTCGAAGGGCTCGCTCGGCCCCGACGACCACCCGCAGGTCCGGCGGCTGCGCGCGATCGCGCAGCGCATCGTGCCGCACGCGCGGCCGTGGAACCCGCGCACGCCGCAGTGGCGCTGGGAGGTCAACCTGCTCGGCTCCAAGCAGCTCAACGCCTTCTGCATGCCGGGCGGCAAGATCGCCTTCTTCAGCGGCATCCTGCAGCAGCTGCAGCTCGACGACGCCGAGGTCGCGGCCATCATGGGCCACGAGGCCGCCCACGCGCTGCGCGAGCACGCGCGCGAGCGCATCGGCAAGAGCTCGGCGACGAGCATCGGCCTGTCGCTCGGCGCCCAGCTGCTCGGCCTGGGCTCGCTCGGCGACGTGGCCGCCAACCTCGGCACCCAGCTGCTGACGCTGAAGTTCAGCCGCGACGACGAGACCGAGGCCGATCTCGTCGGCATGGAGCTCGCCGCCCGCGCCGGCTACGACCCGGCCGCCGGCGTCACGCTGTGGGAGAAGATGCAGCAGGCCAGCAAGGGCGCGCCGCCGCAGTGGATGAGCACCCACCCGTCGAGCAGCAGCCGCATCGGCGAGATCCGCGAGAAGCTGCCCAAGGTGCAGCCGCTCTACGCCGCCGCCGACAAGCCGCGCGAGCGCTTCGAGCCGATGGCGCGCAGCCGCAACTGAGGCGGCCGCGCCTCAGGCGTAGGCCGGCTCGTCGTCGGCCGGTGCCATGTCGAGCGTCAGCTGGTGCAGCTCGCGGCGCAGCGCGACGAAGCGGTCCTCGCTCAGCCGCGTGCGGCAGGCGACGTGCGCCTGGATGCGAGAGGCCGGCTCCTGCAGCGCGGCGCCCTGCGCCGTCAGGCCGATGCGCACGACGCGCTCGTCGTCGGCGTCGCGCCCCCGGGTGATCAGCCCGGCGGCCGCCAGCCGCTTGAGCAGCGGCGTCAGCGTGCTGGAGTCCAGGTCCAGGCGGTCGGCCAGGCCCTTGACGCTCTGCATGCCGTGCTCCCACAGCACCAGCATCACCAGGTACTGCGGATAGGTCAGCCCGATCTCCGCCAGCGGTGCGCGGTAGGCCCGGGTGATCGCGTTCGTCGCCGCGTACAGCGCGAAGCACAGCTGGTCGTCGAGGCGCAGCGAGGCGTTCGGGTTCTTCATGGGCGAGGACGTCCTTTCTTGTCTTTCCCTGTACGCAAGCGCCGGGCCCGTCAGGCCGCGACGGCGAGGCTCGCGGGCCCGGCCTCGGTGCGGCCGATCACCGCGGCGTGCTCGAAGCCGTCGGCGCGGAAGGCCGCCAGCACCGCCGGCACGGCCTGCGGCGCGCAGCTCACCAGCAGGCCGCCGGAGGTCTGGGGGTCGGTGAGCAGGTCCCGCGCGGTCGCGGGCAGGCCGTCGGCCAGGGCGACCTCGGCGCCGTAGCCGGCCCAGTTGCGCCCCGACGCGCCGGTGACGAACCCGTCGGCGGCCAGCGCCGCGACGCCGTCGAGCAGCGGCACCTGGGGCCAGTCGATCACCGCGCGCAGGCCGGCGCCGCGCGCGAGCTCGAGCGCGTGGCCGGCGAGGCCGAAGCCGGTCACGTCGGTCAGCGCGTGCACGCCGGGCAGCGCGGCCAGCGCGATGCCCGGGGTGTTCAGGCGCGTGGTGGTGTCGATCAGGCGCGCGTAGCCGGCGGCGTCGAGGCGCCCCTTCTTCAGCGCCGCCGACAGCACGCCCACGCCCAGCGGCTTGCCGAGCACGAGGGCGTCGCCGGGCCGCGCGTCGGCGTTGCGCTTGAGCTTCGCCGGGTGCACCAGGCCCAGCACCACCAGCCCGTAGATCGGCTCGACCGAATCGATCGTGTGGCCGCCGGCGATCGGGATGCCCGCCGCGCGGCACACCGACTGCCCGCCTTCGAGGATGCGGCCGATCACCGCCAGCGGCAGCTGGTTCACCGGCATCGCGACGATCGCCAGCGCCAGGATCGGCCGGGCGCCCATCGCGTACACGTCGCTGATCGCATTGGTGGCGGCGATGCGGCCGAAGTCGAACGGGTCGTCGACGATCGGCATGAAGAAGTCGGTTGTCGCGACCAGCGCCTGCTCGTCGTTCAGGCGGTAGACGGCGGCGTCGTCGGCGGTCTCGATACCGACCAGCAGCTCCGCCGGCAACAGGCCGCCGGCGTTCGACTTCAGGATTTGCGACAGCACGCCCGGCGCGATCTTGCAGCCGCAGCCGCCGCCGTGCGAGAAGCTGGTCAGGCGCAGCCCGTCCGCGGCGGCGGGTGCGGACAGGGGCGAGGCGGTCATGGGCGAGGCAGCGGCGGGCACCGGCCGGATTGTCGCCGCTGCGCCGTCGGCCGCCCGTCACCCCGGGTCACGGCGGCTCAGCCCAGCACCCTAAGCAGCCAGTCCTGGATGTCGTCGACCTCCTCGGGGCAGACCGAGTGCGGCATCGGGTACTCGTGCCACTCGACCGCATAGCCGAGGGCCTGCAGCGCATCGCGCGAGGCGGTGGCGCGGTCGATCGGGATCACCTGGTCGTAGCGGCCATGGGCCAGGAACACCGGCACGCCGGCGTTGGCCGGGTGGCGCTCGGCGGCGGTGGTCGCGGCCAGCGGCAGGTAGCCCGACAGGCCCATCAGCCCGGCCAGCCGCTCGGGGTGGCGCAGGCCGGTCAGCAGCGTCATCGCGCAGCCCTGCGAGAAGCCGGCCAGCACGATGCGCCGGGCCGCGACGCCGCGTTCGACCTCGCGTGCGATCAGCGCCTCGACGAGTTTCTGCGACGAGCGCAGCGTCGCTTCGTCCTCGCGGCGGGCGATGTCGGCGCCAAGGATGTCGTACCAGGCGCGCATGACGTAGCCGCCGTTGATCGTGACCGGCATCGTCGGCGCATGCGGGAAGACGTAGCGCACCGGCCCGACGGCGTCGAGCCGCAGCTCGCGCGCCAGCGGCGCGAAGTCGCCGCCGTCGGCCCCCAGGCCGTGGAGCCAGACGATGCTGGCGGTCGGGTTCGGGCCGGTCTCGATCTCGATCGCGTCGAGCAGCATGGGCAGGGTCTCCGGAAGGTCAGGGATTCAGGTGGCGCATCGCCCAGTCGGCGAGGGCGAGCAGGCGGTGGTCGTCGCCGCGCCGGCCGACGAGCTGCAGCCCGACCGGCAGGCCGCTCGCGCCGGTGGTGAACGGCAGGTGCACGCAGGGCAGGCCGAGCAGGCTGAAGGCGCGGCAGAACAACGGGTCGCCGGTCTGCGCCAGGCCCTCGGGCGCCTCGCCGGTCGCGCTGGGCGCGAGCAGCGCGTCGTGGTCGGCGAACAGCGCATCGACCGCGTCACCGACCGCGGCGGCCTCGGCCAGGTGCGCGGCATGGGCCTCGCCGGGGATCACGGCGCCGGCGTCGAGCAGCGCCCGCAGCGGCGCGCTGAGCTGCTCGCGGTGGCGGCCCTGCTCGAAGGCCAGCGCGCGCGCCGCCTCGTGCGCCATCACCTCCTTCTGCAGCGGCACCAGCCGCTCGAAGCCGGTGGGCAGCGCCGCATCGGCGCAACGGGCGTGCGGCGCCAGGCGGCGGCGCGCGTCGCCCCAGGCGCGCGCGACGTCGGGTCCGGCCTCGGCCCACTCGGGCAGCCGCGCGAAGCCGAGGCGCGGCGCGGCGAGGGGCTCGTCGCGCGGCAGCAGGCGCGCGTCGCCGGTCAGCACCGCACCGAGCAGCGCCGCGCCGCGCACGCTGCGCGCGAAGCCGCCGACCACGTCGAGCGTTTCGCTGACGCTCTTGACGCCGGCACGCGGCACGCGCGCCACCGTCGGCTTGTAGCCGACCACGCCGCAGTAGGCGGCCGGGCGGATGATCGATCCGGCCGTCTGCGTGCCGAGCGCGAGCATCAGCATGCCGTCGGCCACGGCCGCCGCCGAGCCGCTCGACGAGCCGCCCGGCGTGTGCGTCGGCCGCAGCGGATGGCGGGTCGGTCCGGCCGTCATGTTGGCGAGCTCGGTGCTCACGGTCTTGCCGACCAGCACCGCGCCGGCCGCGCGGCACAGCGCCACCGCGGCGGCATCGGCCGCCGGGCGGTGGCCGGCGTAGACCGGCGTGCCGTA
>CAYLKR010000047.1:0-17088 GCA_964384225.1 uncultured Methylibium sp. | reverse complement strand
CAGCAGCGCCGCAGCGGCCTCGGTGGCGAGCCCGGCCTCGGCGGCCTGGCGCTCGGCGTCGAGCGCCCAGCCCACCAGCCCGGCGGCGCGCAGAGCGCCGGCCGCCTGCGTCGCGAGCGCCGCGGCGGCCCCGCTCTCGCCGGCGCTGCGCGCCTGCGCGGCCCGTTGCAGATCGACGACCGCCGCGCCGACCGCGTTGTCCTGCGCGACGAAACGCTCGCGCGCCGCGGCCAGCAGCGCGGCGATGCGATCCGGCGGCGCCCGGCCGGCCAGCGCCCGCGCGAGGTGGGCCTCGGCCCAGGCCTGCTCCAGCGGCGCGTCGAGCTCGGCGGCGCCGGCGATCACCCGCTCGTAGAGCGCCGCCGCCTCGTCGAGCAGGTTCAGCCCGAGGTAGGCGTCGGCCAGCTCGCGCTCGGCCTCGACCTGCTGCTGGCGCGGCGCGCCGCCGGCGGCCAGGCCGCGCGCGCCGGCCTCCAGCTCGCGCAGCGCGAGCGGGTGGTCGCCGCGGTGCAGCGCGAGCTGGCCGAGCCCGCCGCGCGCCAGTGCCGCCAGCACCGGCAGGCCGTGGGTGTCGGCGCGCATGCGGGCGCGCTCGAAGCCGAGTTCGGCCTCGTCGAAGCGAAACAGCCAGGTCAGCGCCGTCGCCAGCCCCACGTCGGCCATCACCGAATGCTCCAGGTCGGCGAGCCGCGCGAAGCGCACCGCGGCCTGGCGGTAGCGGCGCACCGCGTCCTCGTGACGGTCCTGGCCCATCAGCATCGAGCCGAGGTTGAGCTCCAGCTTGCCGGCCGAACGCTCGTCGCCCGCGGCGAGGAACTGCGCATGCGCCGCCTCGGCACAGGCCACGGCCTCGGCGTGGCGGCCGAGCAGCGCGAGCGCGACGGTCTTGGGCACCTGGGTCTGCGCCGCCGCCTCGGCCAGACCGAGCGCGGCGAGGCCGGCCCCGGCCGCGTCGAAGCGACCGAGCGCCTCCTGCATGTGCCCGTCGAGCAGCGCGGCGATCCCGGCGGTCCAGTCGGCCAGCGCGACGAGGGTCGGCGTCGGCGCGCGGGCGGCGTAGCCGGCCAGCGCCTCGGCGAGCGGCGCGGCGCGCTGCGGCGCGCTGGTCCAGGCGTCCTGGCAGGCCGCCTTGAGCGCCCAGCCCAGCGCGTCGCGCTCGGCGGCCGGCCAGGCGTCGGCAGCCGCAGGCAGCGGCTCGCCGGCGGCCACTTGCGTGGCCAGCGCGGCCAGCGCCTCCGTCATGACCGGGCCAGCGCGTCCATCAGCCGGGAATCTCGAAGGCCGGCAGCTCGATCAGCAGGCCGTCGAGCTCCAGCCGCAGGATGCAGCGGCCGGCGGCGGGCAGCGCGAGCTGGAACTCGCCGAGCTCGTCGAGCGCGGCCGCGGCGCAGCGCTCGGCGCCGTCGTCGCCGAAGGCGCGGGCCCGGCCGCGCGCGTCGGGGCCGAGCACCTGGCCGTGCAGCACCCAGCCGCTGCCCGCGGCGGCGACGCGCAGGTCGATGTCGTGGCCCTCGGCGCTGAACAGCAGCTGGCGCGGGCCGCTGGCGCTGCCACGCATGCCATAGGCCAGCGGCGTGGCGCCGCCGCTGTCGAAGCTCAGCGTGGCGATCAGGCGGCGCAGCGCACCGGCCGGCGCGGCGGGCACGGCGGCGGGCAGCGCGGAGGGCCACAGGTCGATCGCCCGCTGCAGCACCGAGGCCGGCGGGGCCTCGAGCCCGCGGCTGGCGCGCAGCAGCGCCTCGAGCTTGTCATCGGCGGCTTCGTCGTGGTTCATCGCGGGCTTCCTCGGGATCGGCACGCCGGGGGCGTCCTGGCTGCACAGAGGGCCGGGCCGGCGCACCGATACATCACCGCCGCGCGGGACGGCATGTATTTGTACCGCCGCGACCCGCTCTGTGGGCCACGGACGCCGCACCGCGCGTCCAACGACCCCCCACGGAGCCCCCCATGAACCTCATCCGCCCCATCGCCCGCCTGTCCACCGCCGCCGCCGCGGCCGCCCTGCTCGCCGCCTGCGGCGGGGGCGGCGACGGCGCCCTCGACGCCCTGGCCGACCGCGCCGACAGCCTGGAGGCGCCGGCCGCCGCCACGACGACGATCGTCACGCTGCCGCCGGTGCGGCGCCTGAACGACGGCGGCACGACGACCTGCTCGAACGGCAGCATCGGCGCCGTCGTGATCGACACCGTCTACGTGCCCGACGGCACGACCTGCCAGCTCGAGGACACGCAGCTCAAGGGCTCGATCAAGGTCGGCAGCCGCGCGACGCTGCAGGCCAATCGCGTGCGCGTCGTCGGCGACCTGCAGGCCGAGGGCTCGCGGCTGGTGCGCGTCTACCCGGGCAGCCGCTTCGGCGGCTCGGTGCAGATCAAGCAGGGCCGCGCCGCGCACGTGGCCGGCACGCGGATCACCGGCGACCTGCAGTTCGACGCGATGAGCGCCGCCGTCAGCGCCCGCAACAACCGGCTCGGCGGCAATCTGCAGGCGGTCGGCAACACCGGCGGCGTGACGCTGGTGCGCAACACGATGGACGGCAACCTGCAGTGCAAGGAGAACGTGCCGGCGCCCACCGGCTCGGGCAACGTCGCCACGAGCAAGGAGGACCAGTGCGCGGCGCTCTGAGTCAGCCATCGCCGTCCTCCGCCAGCAGCGCGCGCAGCTTGGCCAGCGCGCGCGCCCGGGTCGGCCCGATGCTGCCCTCGGGCATGCCGCAGCGCGCGGCGATCTCGCTGTAGGGCGGCGGCTCGTCCTGCAGGAAGAGCAGCGTCAGCAGCGTGCGCGAGCGTTCGTCGAGCCGCTCCAGCGCGCGCCGCAGGCGGTGCTGCTGCTGCAGGTCGTCGAGCAGGGCCTCGGGCAGCGGCGAGGGGTCGGCGATGCGGTCGAGCGGGTCGTCGCCGTCGCCATCGTCGTGGGCCGCGGCCGGCGGCGGCGCCCAGCGGCCGCGCTCGCGCAGCAGCGCCAGCGTCTCGCGCCTGGCGGTGGTGACCAGCCAGGCCTGCACGCGGTCGGGCTGCTCGATGCGGCCGAGCTGCTCGAAGAACTTGGCGAACGTCGCCTGGAACACGTCGGCCGCCACCGCCTCGTCGAACCCGGCGCGCCGCGGCACGGTGTAGACGAGCCGCTGGTAGCGCCGCACCAGCGCCGCCCAGGCCGGCTGCTCGCCGCGCCGGCAGGCGGCGACGAGCTGGGCGTCGGTCCAGGTGTCGAGGTCGGTCACGGGCAGATGGTGGGGTGCGCGGGCGCCGCGATGATGCCAGCCGCGCCGCCTAACGCTTTGCTAACGCCCCGGCCGTTAGGGTGCCTCCCGTCCATCCAGCGGGAGCACGGTCATGATCATCAACGGCACCGAGGGCAACGACGTCCTCAACGGCTTCGAGGAAAACGACACGATCAGCGGCCTGGGCGGCAACGACACGCTGTTCGGCGGCGCGGCCAACGACTCGATCGTCGGCGGCGCCGGCAACGACCAACTCGGCGGCGGCCTCGACAACGACACCCTGCTCGGCGGCGACGGCTTCGACACCCTCTACGGCGGCGGCGGCAACGACCTGCTGATCGGCAGCGACGGCAGCGCCGACCTGATGTACGGCGAGTTCGGCGACGACGGCTTCGACCTGAACGCCGTCAGCAACCTGACCGGCTGGCTGGTCAGCGGCGGCGACGGCTACGACAGCGTGGACCTGATCCAGGGCGTGGTGCAGCTCGGCCAGTCGCTGCCCTTCACCGGCATCGAGCTGCTCGACACCTTCCAGACGGACTTCCGCGGCACCGCCGGCAACGACAGCTACGACTTCCGGCCCTTCACCACCTACTCGCCTGGCTTCGATCTCCCGTCGGAGCTGCTGATCAGCGCCGGGGCCGGCAATGACACGGTGTATGGCAGCAACACCAACACCGATGTGCTGTTCGGCATCGTTGGTCGCGGCGCGGCGGGCCACAACATCATCAACGGCGAGGGCGGAAACGACAGCCTGATCGGCGGTGGCTACCGCGACGCACTGAACGGCGGCAGCGGCTCCGATTTCCTCGACGGCGGCGCCGGCAACGACACCCTGAACGCCGGCGGCGGCGACGCCGACGTCGCCAACGGCGGCGCCGGCGACGACCTCATCTACGGTGCCTTCGGCCCCGACACCGTAGTTGGCGGCAGCGGCATCGACACGCTGGACACGAGCGCGTTCTCGATCAACTACCTGGTGAACCTGGCGACCGGGACCACCAACTACGCCGGTGAGAGCTTCACCGGACTCGAGAACCTGATCACCGGCGCCGGCAACGACACGCTCATCGGTACCAGCGGCGCCAACGCGCTGGCCGGCGGTCTGGGCAACGACACGATCCTCGGCGGTGCCGGCAACGACACGCTGAACGGCGGCGACGGCAACGACACGCTCGACGGGGGCGGCGGCGAGGACAGCCAGCTCGGCGGCGCCGGCGACGACTACATCCACGCCGTGATCGGCACCGACACCGCGGTCGGCGGCGCCGGCACCGACACGCTGGATACGACGGTCTTCGTGGGCAACTACAACGTCAACCTGACGACCGGCCAGACCAACTTCCTGGGCGAGAGCTTCACGGAGTTCGAGAACCTGATCACCGGCGCCGGCAACGACACGCTCACCGGCACCAGCGGCGCCAACGTGCTGAACGGCGGGCTGGGCAACGATTCGATCCAGGGCGGCAGCGGCAGCGACTCACTGACCGGCGGCGACGGGAACGACACGCTCGACGGCGGTGGCGGCGGCAGCGACACCGCGCTCGGCGGCGCCGGCGACGACTACATCTACGCCATCTTCGGCGGTGACACCATCGTCGGCGGCACCGGCATCGACACGCTGGACACCACCTCGTACGACGGCAACTACGTCGTCAACCTCACCACCGGCACCACCAACTTCTCCGACGAGAGCTTCACCGAGATGGAGAACCTCGTCTCCGGCGACGGCAACGACAGCCTCACCGGCACCGCCGGCAACAACCTGATCCGCGGCGGCCTGGGCAACGACGCCTTCCTCGGCGCCGTCGGCATGGACTCACTCTACGGCGAAGGCGGCAACGACGGCTTCGACCTGAATGGCGCCGCCAACCTCGCCGGCTGGGTGGTCGACGGCGGCTCGGGCACCGACAACGCGGACCTGATCGACGGCGTTCTGCAGCTCGGCACTACCCTGCCCTTCATCGGCATCGAGAATCTCGACACCTTCCTGACCGACTTCCGCGGCACGGCCGGCAACGACAGCTACGACTTTCGGCCCTTCAACACCTACGCTCCCGGCTTCGCGACGACCGTGCATGTACGCATCGCCACCGGCGATGGCAACGACACGGTCCTCATGAGCAACACCGTGCTCTCTTCGGGCGCCAACATCGTCGACGGCCAGGGCGGCAACGACAGCCTCGTGGGCGGTGGCAGCACTGACTCGCTGACGGGCAGCGCCGGCGACGACACACTCGATGGCGGCCTGGGCGCAGACACGCTGATCGGCGGCAGCGGCTACGACCGCTATGTCGTGCGCGATGCCGGCGACGTCGTCGTCGAGTCGATCTCCGCAGCCGCGGAGATCGACGTAGTCGACAGCCACGTCAGCTGGACGCTCGGCGCCAACATCGAGCATCTGGCGCTGCAAGGCGTGCAGAACCTCGACGGCACGGGCAACGCTCTGGGCAACGGCATCACCGGCACGAGCGGCAACAACGTGCTCCTCGGTGCCGCAGGTAACGACACCCTCGGCGGCTCGGGCGGCAACGACACCCTCGAAGGCGGTGACGGCAACGACCTCGTCTTCAACGCCGAGGGCGGCGCCGATTCGCTGAGCGGCGGCGCCGGCAATGACACCGTGCGCGGCTATGCGGGCAACGACATCATCAATGGCGGCGCCGGCAACGACGAAGTGGAAGGCGGCTTCGGAAGCGACACGGTCAACGGCGGCGCCGGCAACGACTATTACTACCTCATCGATGGCCTCGACACGCTGATCGAGACCGGCACGTCCGCTTCGGAGATCGACACCGTCGAGAGCTTCAACACCAGCTGGGCCCTCGGCACCAACTTCGAGCACCTGATCCTGCAGGGCTCGCTCGCCATCAGCGGCACCGGCAACGCACGCGCCAACCAGATCACCGGCGGCAGCGGCCACAACATGCTGCTCGGCGCCGGTGGCAACGACACCCTCACCGGCAACGCCGGCAACGACACGCTCAACGGCGGCGGCGGCGCCGACAGCATGGACGGCGGGGCGGGCAGCGACACCTACTACGTCGCCCAGGCGGCGGACGTGGCCGTCGACAGCGGCATCGGCGCGGCCGACATCGACACGGTGATCAGCAGCACCTCGCACACGCTGGGCGCCGGCATCGAACGCCTCACGCTCAACGGCACGGGCAGCACCACCGGCACCGGCAACGCGCTGGCCAACCGCCTCACCGGCAACACCGGCGCCAACTGGCTCGACGGCGGACTCGGCGCCGACACGCTGGTGGGCGGCTCGGGCAACGACACCTACGTCGTCGACAGCACGCTGGACCGCATCACCGAGTCGAGCGCCGTCGCCGGCGAGATCGACACGGTGCTGGCTAGCGCAAACTGGACCCTGGGCGCCAACCTGGAGCGGCTGACGCTGACCGGCTCGGCCGACCTCACCGGCAGCGGCAACGCGCTCGCCAACCGCCTCACCGGCAACACCGGTGCCAACCGCCTGAACGGCGCGGCCGGCAACGACACCCTGATCGGCGGCGCGGGCAACGACACGCTGTCCGGCGGCAGCGGCAACGACACGCTGACCGGCGGCGCCGGGCTCGACACCTTCCGCTTCGACAGCGCGCTGAGCGCCACGCTGAACGTCGACCGCCTGAGCGACTTCGTCGCCGTGGACGACCGTATCCAGGTCGACGACGCGGTGTTCGGCGGCATCGGCGCGACCGGTGCGCTCGGCGGCGCGCGCTTCCGGGCCGGCAGCAGCGCGGCCGACGCGAGCGACCGCATCGTCTACGACAGCGCGACCGGCAACCTCTACTTCGATGCCGACGGCAGCGGCGCCGCGGCCCAGGTGCTGTTCGCCACCGTGACGGCCGGGACCACGATCACGGCGGCGGACTTCTTCGTGGTCTAGGCACCGAAGCGCAGCGAGGCGAGCGCCGCGTCGAACAGCACGCGCTCGTCTTCCCAGGCCAGCAGCGTCAGGCGCTGGGCCTCGCCGCCGCGCTGCCACTGCGCGCGGTGGGTGTGCACGGTGCGCGGCCCGGCGCGGCCCTCCAGATGCTCGACGCGCGGCGGCGCGTCCGGCTCGCCCGGCGCCGGGCGCGTGTCGAGCGTCAGGTGCGGCAGCGAGAACCAGCGCTGGTGCGGCAGCCGCTGCCAGGCGGCGCGCAGCGTCCAGTCGGTCGTGGCGCCGGCGCCGCGGGCGCGGTCCACGGCTTCCAGGATCTCGGCGCGCGGGATCGGGATCCAGTTGTCGGGCAGTTCGAGGCTGAGCCCCAGGTCCTCGGCCTCGCGGCGCGCGGCGTGGGCCGGCAGGACACCGGCGAGCGGCAGGGCGAACAAACGGCGGCGCGTGAACTTCATGCGACGAGCTTAGGGCCGACGGCGCGTCCCAGCGGCATGGCGGGGTACTCGCCGGCGCCTAGCATCCCGCCATGCACCCTGCCGTCGCCGCCGTCCTGCTGTGCGCCGCGCTCGCCGCGGGGCCCGCGCAGGCCGAGCCGCGGCGCTACGTGCTCGATGCGGCCCACAGCTTCGTGCACTTCGAGCTGATGCACTTCGGCACCTCGACGATCCGCGGCCGGCTCGGGCCGGCGCGCGGCAGCGTCACGCTGGACCGCGAGGCCGGCACCGGCGAGGTCAGCATCGAGCTGCCGATGGCCGGCGTCAGCACCGGCTTCGCCGCCTTCGACGCCCACCTGAGGCGCGCCGACCTGCTGGACGTCGAGGCCCATCCGCTGGCCTGGTTCGTCGCGCGGCGGCTGCGCTGGGGCGGCGCGGGCGAGCCGGGGCTGGCCGCCATCGAGGGCGAGCTGACGCTGCTCGGCCGCAGCCAGGGCTTCACGCTGACGGCCACCCGCTCCGGCTGCTACACCCACCCGCGACTGCAGACCGAGGTCTGCGGCGGCGACTTCGAGGGCGAGCTGAAGCGCAGCGACTTCGGCATCGACTACGGCCTGCCCTTCGTCGCCGACCGGGTGCGCCTGCGCGTGCAGGTGGAGGGCATCCGCCAGCCCTGAGCCCCCCCGCTACAGTCGCCGCGTGCCGAGTCCCCTGCTGCCTCCCGACGTCACCGTCCTCGAACGCGGCTGGCTGTCGTCGAACAACGTCCTCGTCCATGGCCCCGCCGGCGACGGCGCGGTCCTCATCGACAGCGGCCATGTCGTCCACGCGGAGCAGACCGTCGCGCTGCTGCGCCGCGCGCTCGGTGGCGCGCGGCTCGAGAGGCTGCTGAACACCCACCTGCATTCCGACCATTGCGGCGGCAACGCGGCGCTGGTCGCGGCCTTCGGGCCGCTGCCGACCGCCGTGCCGGCCGGCCGCTTCGACGCGGTGCGGCGCTGGGACGAGGCGGCGCTGGGCTACCGCGACGTGGGCCAGCGCTGCGCGCGCTACGCGGCCGACGAGGCGCTCGTCCCCGGCAGCCACGTCACGCTCGGCGGCCGGCCCTGGGCGGTGATCGCGGCGCCCGGCCACGACCCGGACGCGGTGATGCTGTTCGACGCCCGCCACGGCCTGCTGGTCACCGGCGACGCACTGTGGGAGAACGGCTTCGGGGTCGTCTTCCCGGAGCTCGACGGCGAGGACGCCTTCGACGAGGTGGCGGCCGTGCTGGCGCTGATCGAGCGCCTGCCGGTGGCCGCCGTCGTGCCCGGCCACGGCGCGCCCTTCGCCGATGTGCCCGGCGCACTGGCGCGCGCCCGCAGCCGGCTGGCGAGCTGGCGCGCCGCGCCGCGCAAGCACGCGCGCCACGCTGCGAAGGTGATGCTGAAGTACCACCTGATGGAAGAGCGCGAGCAGACGCTGCCGGCGGTGCACGCCTGGGCCGCGGCCACGCCCTTGTGGCAGCGGCTCCACGCCCGTGAGGGCCGTCACGAGGCGGCCGACCTGCCGGCCTGGTGCGACGGCCTGTTGGCCGAACTGGTGGCCGGCGGCGCGCTGGTGCGGCAGGGCGAGCGGGTGCTGGACGTCGGCTGAGCGGCGCTCGCCCGGCGCTCGTCCGCCGTGCTAACGCCGCCCTAACGCGGCCCGCGCAGAATCGCCTCCACCATGAGCGCGCTGCCGCAATCCCCGCGGGCCCAGCCCGGCGACATCCTGCTGTCGCTGGCCGGCACGCCGACCGTGAGGCCGCCCGGCGCCGCACCGCAGCCGCTGGCCCCGCGCGACGCCGCGCTGCTGGCCTGGCTGGCGCTGGAAGGCCCGACGCCGCGCAGCCGCCTGGCCGCGCTGCTGTGGCCGGGCAGCGAGCCCGAGGCGGCGCGCAACGCGCTGCGCCAGCGGCTGTTCCAGCTGCGCCGGCAGTGCGGCGGCGCCGAGCTGGTCGCCGGCGGCACAGCCCTCGCGCTCGCGCCCGGCGTGGCCCACGACCTGGCCGACGCCGACGGCGTGCTCGGCGACGCCGCCCACGAGCACAGCCCCGAGTACGCCGCCTGGCTCGCGCAGCAGCGGGAGCGGCGCCGCGCGCGGGTGCGCAGCTCGATCGCCGAGCTGGCCGACATGGCCGAGCGCGCCCGCGACTGGCCCGACGCGCTGTCGCACGCCCAGGAGCTGCTGGCGCTCGAGCCGCTGTCCGAGGACGCCCACCGCCGCGTGATGCGGCTGCATTACCTCGCCGGCGACCGCAGCGCCGCGCTGCTCGCTTTCGACCGCTGCGAGCGCACGCTGAAGGACGAGATCGGCACCCGCCCGTCGGCCGAGACGCTGGCGCTGCTGGCGACGATCGAGGCCGCCGGCGACGCGGCGCCGTCGCCGGCTGGCGGCGCACGGCTGCCGGCGAGCATCCAGCGCCCGCCGCGGCTGGTCGGGCGGAGGCGCGAGCTCGCCGCGCTGCACGCGGCGTGGGCGCAGGGCCGGGTGCTGGCGCTGGTCGGCGAGGCCGGCCAGGGCAAGAGCCGGCTGCTGCAGGCCTTCATCGAGCCGCAGCCGGGCGTGGCCTATGCCGCCGCGCGGCCCGGCGATGCCGGCGTGCCCTATGCCACGCTGGCGCGGCTGCTGCGCGCGGTGCTGGCGCCGGCGCCGGCCGCGGCGCCTGCCTCTGCGCCGGTCGGCAGCCTGCTGCCGGCGCCGCTGCGCGGCGAGCTGGCACGCCTGCTGCCCGAGCTCGGCGAGGCCACGCCGCGCCGCGCCGAGGCCCAGGGGCTGGCACTGCAGGGCGCGGTGTCGGCGCTGATCGCCGACGCCGACCGGCTGGCCGGCCTGGCGGTCGACGACCTGCATTTCGCCGACGCCGCCAGCCTGGAGATGCTGCGTGCGCTGGTCGATGCCGAGCCCGCGCCCGGCCGCGCGCCGCTGCGCTGGGCGCTGGCCTTCCGCCCGGCCGAGGCGGCAACGCCACTGCACGCCTTGCAGGACGCGCTGGCCGAGCAGGCGCGGCTGGCGGTGCAGCCGCTCGGCCCGCTGAGCGAGGCCGAACTCGCCGAGCTGGTCGACACGCTGGCGCTGACCGGCGTCAGCGGTGCCGCACTGGCGCCGGCGCTGCTCCGCGCCACCGGCGGCAATCCGCTGTTCGTGCTGGAGACGCTGAAGCAGGCCTGGACCGACGGCGCGCTCGACCGCCTGGCCGAGCCGCGCACCGGCCGCGCGCTGGTGCGGCCGGCCACCGTCGGGCTGCTGATCGAGCGGCGGCTGGCACAGCTCTCGCCCGGTGCGCTGATGCTGGCTCGCGTCGCCAGCCTGGCCAGCGTGGACTTCGGCATCGCGCTGGCCGAGGCGGTGCTGGGCGTGCCGGCGCTGCAGTTCGCCGATGCGCTGAACGAGCTCGACAGCGCCCAGGTGCTGCGCGACACCGCCTTCGTCCACGACCTGGTGTTCGAGACGGTGCGCGCCAGCGTGCCGCCGGCGGTGGCGCGGCACACGCATGGGCGCATCGCCGCCTACCTGGAACAGGCCGGCGGCGAGCCGGCGCGCGTGGCGGCGCACTGGCTGGAGGCCGGCGACGGGCCGCGCGCGCTGCCCTGGCTGGGCCGCGCCGCCGAGGCCGCCGAGCAGGCGCTGCGTGACCGCGAGCAAGTCGGCTTCCTGCTGCGCAAGGCCGAGATCGAGGAGTCCCTGGGTCGCCGCGAGGCGGCGTTCGACTCGCTGGTCGCCGCCTGCCACGCGGCCGAGCGCTTCGAGACGCTGGAAGGCTGCTGGGCTCTGTGCGACCGCGTCGAGGCGCTGGCGCCGGACGCACGCCGGCGCGTCGTGGCGCTGATGCTGCGCGCCCACCAGTGCGGCCTGCGCATGGATACCGCGCGCGGCGAGCCGGTCGGCCGCGAGGCGTTGCGCGAGGCGCGTGCGATCGGCGACCCGGCGCTGGTCGCCGAGGCGCGCCTGGAGCTCGCCAACACCCTCTACCAGACCAGCCGGCTGGAGGAGGCGCGCGAGCTGCTGGAGTCGGCGGCCGCATGGATCGATGCCCACGGAACAACCGACGAACGTCGCGACCTGCACAACCAGCTCGCCATCGTGTATGACAACCTCGGCCGCCTCGACGACGCACTGCCCGAGCACCGCCTGACGCTGGCGCTGTGCACCGAGCTCGGTGTCGGCGCCGACATCGCCACGACCCATGCCAACCTGGCCTGCAACCGCATCGACGCCGGCGACTATGCCGCCGCTCATGAGCAACTGTTGACCGCGCTGCGCAGCGCCGCCCTGCACGAGGACCTGCCGGCCGCCAGCGCCGGCCACCGCACCATGCTCGGCGGCTGCGCGGTCCAGCTCGGTCGCTACGACGAGGCGCTCGATCACTTCAACCTGTCGCTGCCGGCACTGACCGGCAAGATCATCCCGGCGCACGGGTCGACGCTGCTGCACCTGGCCCAGCTCTGGCTGCACCTCGGCCAACCGTCGCGCGCCGGGCAGGCGCTCGACGATCCCATTTTCGAAGTGGCCCAGGGCACGCTGTCGATACGCGCCCGCCACGGGCTGCTGCGCGCGCGGCTCGCGCGCGCGCTCAGTCTGCCAGCCGGCGATGCGCTCGACGCCCTTCTCGCCGAGGCCGAAGGCGCCGCCACCGTCCCCTACCTCGCGCTGCCGCTGCGGCTGGAGCAGGCGCTCGGCCTGGCGGGCGAGGCCGCCTGCGCGGCCTGCGAGTCGATCGTGCGCGACGCGCTCGCGGTCGGCCACCGCGGCAGCGCGCTGGCGGCGCACCTGCGCGCCGCGCAGGCCGCGCTCGACATCGACCCGCGGCGCGCGCTGCGCCATGCCGAGACGGCGTGGGCCCTCGCCGCGCAGGGCCTGGAGCCGGCCGGCCTGTACCGCGGCGAGCTGTGGCTGCACGCCGCGCTGGCGGCGCGCGCCGCCGGCGACGGCACGCGCGCCGCCGGCTGGATCGCCGCGGGCCGCGCCTGGGTGCAGCAGACCGCCGAGCGCCATGTGCCCGAGCCCTTCCGCCACGGCTTCCTGCACGCCAACCCGGTCAACCGCCGCCTGCTGACGCTGGGCTGAAGCGCGGCCCGGCGGCCTAACGCGGCCCTAACGCCGCGCGGGCTACCGTGGCAGCACCACCCCGGGAGCCTGCGATGACCACCTATGCCTTCAGCGCGCTGGCCAACGGTCAGCACCTCGCCTTCGACCCGACGGTCGACGTGCTGGCCTTCGACGACGACGCGATCAGCGCCGCTGCCGTGCACATCGTCCAGCAGGGCGCCAACCTCAGCTTCAGCTTCGGCGGCAAGACGGTCTGGCTCGACGGCACGGACCTGACCCGCCTCGGCCTCGACACCGTGAGCTTCGCCGACGGCAGCCTGCTGGTGATCGGCGGCGGCGGCTACGACGCGTTCGGCGACGCCTATGGCCAGCAGTACACGCTGGCCGACTCGACCGTCGGCAACCAGGTCCAGGGGCTGTGGGGCGCCGACCTCGTGAGCACCGGCAGCGGCGCCGACCGCATCGTCGGCAACGTGGCGCTGACACCGATCCAGCATGTCTCGCGCGACGGCGCGACCGGCAGCCCGACCGGCAGCGCGCATGCGTCGATCAGCGCCGACGGCCGCTACGTCGCCTTCGACGGCGACTGGAGCAACTTCGGCACCGTCGGCAACGGCGACGGCGTGATCGTCAAGGACTTGGTCACCGGCTCGTTCTCCAACGAGCACCGCAACGCCGGCGGCACGGTCGGCAACAGCGGCGCGGGCTCGACGGTGATCTCGGCCGAGGGCAACGTCGTGGTCTTCCTCAGCGCCTCGTCGAACCTCGTCGATGGGCCGTCCAGCGGGGCGCTCTACGACATCTATGCCTCCGACCCCAACGGCGCCGAGATCGTGCGCGTGTCCACCGGCAGCGGCGGCACGCTGGCCGCCGACGGCCGCTCGCTGAACCCCGACATCTCGGGCGCCGGCCAGTTCGTCGTGTTCGAGAGCACGACCTCCAACTTCGCCGCCGGCGGCTCGACCGCGCAGACCGACATCTTCGTGAAGGACCTGCTGAGCGACCAGACGGTCCGCGTGTCGACCAGCCTGAGCGGCGGCGACGGCAACGGCGAGAGCATCAACGCCCGCGTCTCGGCCGACGGCGACTACGTGGTGTTCCAGAGCACGGCGACCAACCTCAGCACCGGCGACACCAACGGCTACAGCGACATCTTCCTGTGGGAGGCCGCGACCGGCACGCTGACCAACCTGACCGAGGACCTGGCGGCCGTCTCGAACCCGAACAACGGCAGCTTCAGGCCCGACGTGGCCTACAACGGCGACGCCAACGCGATCGTCGTGTTCCAGACGGCCCGCAACCTGGTCGAGGCCGACCAGTCCAACGGCACCGACATCTATGCGCTGAACTTCAAGACCGGCGAGATCACGCTGGTGTCGTCCAAGGCCGACGGCAGCGGCGTCGCGCTGTCCAGCGAGGACGCCTCGGTGTCCGACGACGGCCGCTGGGTCGTGTTCACCAGCTACTCCGACGACCTGGTCGACGGCGACAGCAACGGCTCGCGCGACATCTTCGTCAAGGATCTCTACACCGGCGCGATCGCGCTGGTCTCGAAGTCCGCGGCCGGCGCTGCCGGCAACGGCGCGAGCACGAACGCGCGCATCTCCTCGGGCGGCGACTGGATCGTGTTCGAGAGCAGCGCGACCAACCTCGCCGGCACCGACGCGAACGGCGGCTTCGGCGACATCTTCCGCGTCGCCAACCCGCTGCTGCAGGACACGCTGGTCGGCGGCGCCGGCAACGACAGCTACGTCGTGCAGCGCCAGGACGTGATCGTCGAGGAGGCCGGCGGCGGCACCGACACCGTCGAAAGCTCGATCACCTGGACCCTGGGCGCGAACCTCGAGAACCTGACGCTGACCGGCGCGGCCAACCTCGCCGGCACCGGCAACGCGCTGGCGAACGTGATCACCGGCAACGCCGGCAACAACGTGCTCAACGGCGCTGGCGGCATCGACACCGCCTCCTACGCGAACGCGACCGGCGCCGTCACCGTGAGCCTGGCGGTCACGACGACGCAGGCCACCGGCTTCGGCAACGACCGGCTGCTGGGCTTCGAGAACCTCACCGGCAGCCGCTTCGACGACCGCCTGACGGGCAACGACGGGAACAACGTGCTCGACGGCGGGCTCGGCAACGACTCGATGGAAGGCGGGCTCGGTAACGACACCTATGTCGTGAATGCCGCCGGCGACATCGTTTCCGGCGAGGTAGCCGGCGGCGGTACCGACACCGTGCGCAGCAGCGTCACCTGGACCCTGCAGCCCACGCTGGAGAACCTGACGCTGATCGGCAACGCCGCGATCAACGGCAGCGGCAATGCGGCCGCTAACGCCATCACCGGCAATGGCGCCGCCAACACGCTCAATGGCGCCAGCGGCAACGACACGCTCGGCGGCGGCGCCGGCAACGATCGCCTGATCGGCGGCAACGGCAATGACCGGCTCGACGGCGGCGCCGGCAACGACACGATGGAAGGCGGCAACGGCAGCGACACCTATGTCTGCGACAGCTCGGCCGACATCGTCAGCGAGGCCGGCACGACCGACGGTGACATCGACAGCGTGATCGCGTCGGTCAACTGGACCCTCGGCGCGATGCTGGAGAACCTGACGCTCACCGGCAGTGCGACCACCGGCAACGGCAACGCCGCGGCCAACATGCTGACCGGCAACGCCGCGGCCAACACCATGAACGGCGCCGCCGGCAACGACACAATCTCGGGCGGCGGCGGCAACGACACGCTGACCGGGGCCGCCGGCAACGACCAGCTGACCGGTGGCGCCGGCGCCGACGATTTCGTCCTCGCCAGCGCCGTCGGCTCCGACACGATCACCGATTTCCTGACAGGCACCGACGACATCGCGGTGCGCCGCGCCGTGTTCGGCATCGGCGACGGCGATCTGCTCCTCGAAGGCGCACGCACGCGCGCCGGCCCGGGCAACTTCGACACCGCCGCCGAACTGGTGATCTTCACCGCGAACCAGGGGGCCCTGACCGCCGACGCGGCGGCCACGGCGATCGGCAGCGCGAACGCGGCCTACGCGGTCGGCGACGACCGGCTGTTCGTGATCGACAACGGCACGTCGAGCGCGGTGTTCCTGTTCACCGCGTCCGACGCGAACGCCCAGGTCAGCGCCGCCGAGCTGACGCTGCTGGCCACGCTGACCGGCACGGCCTCGACCGCCGTGGCCGACTACCTGCTCGTCGCCTGATCCGGCCGGCGGCGAACCGCGACAATGGGCCCATGCCCGACGTCGCGAACCCGCTGCCGCCCGCGCGCCTGGCCGCGCTGATCGCGGCGCTCGAAAGCGGCCTGCTCGAACGCGCCGAGGCCGTGCGCCTGGCGCTGCTCGCCGCACTGGCCGGCGAGCACGTGCTGCTGATCGGCCCGCCGGGCACCGCGAAGAGCGCGCTGGCACGGCGGCTGCAACACGCCTTCGATGGCGCGCGCTGGTTCGAGCGGCTGCTGACGCGCTTCTCGGTGCCCGAGGAGCTGTTCGGCCCGCTGTCGCTGAAGGCGCTGGAGGACGACCGCTACGAGCGCCTGACCGAGGGCTACCTGCCGACCGCCGGCATCGCCTTCCTCGACGAGGTCTTCAAGGCCAACTCGGCGATCCTCAACGCGCTGCTGACGCTGCTCAACGAGCGCGAGTTCGACAACGGCCGCGAGCGCGTTCACACGCCGCTGGTCTGCGTCGTCGGCGCGACCAACGAGGTGCCGGCCGACGAGTCGCTGCAGGCCTTCTACGACCGCTTCCTGCTGCGCGTGCCGGTGGCGCCGGTCAGCGACGCCGGCTTCGCGGCACTGCTCACGCTCGACGCGAGCGAGGCACCGGTCGCGCAGCCGGTCACCGACGCCGAACGCGCGGCCGTGCTCGCGCGGCGCGAGGCGGTGGCGGTCGGCGCCGACATCCTGGCGGCGCTCGCGGCGCTGCGCGCGCTGCTGCAGGCCGAGCACATCACCGTCTCCGACCGCCGCTGGCGCCAGACCGTCGGCCTGCTGAAGACGGCCGCCGCGACCAGCGGGCGCGACGCGGTGAGCTTCGTCGACCTCTGGCTGCTGCCCTGGTGCGTGGCGGAGCAGCCGCAGCAGCTGCCGAGCCTCGCGGCCTGGGTCGAGCGCGAGCTGCTCGGGGCCGTCGCGCTCGACGCGCCCTGGCTGACGCGCGCGGTCGAGGCCTTCGAGGCCCAGTTGCACCTGGAGACGACCGCGAAGCAGGACGACGGTGAAGCCGGCAAGCTGGCGCTGGCGCGCTCGATCTCGGACACCTCGGCCGACGAGGGCGGCATGCTGCGCCTGATGGCCGCGGCGATGGAACGCCGCGCGGTGCCGGCCTACGGGCCGCTGCACATCGCGGCACGGGTGGCGCAGCTCGACGAGCTCTCGGCGCGCGCCGCCGCCCACCTCGAACCGCTGCGCGCGCGCGCCGCCGCGGCCGAGGCGGCGCTGCGCGCGGCGCCCTGGCTGCCAC
>CAYLKR010000046.1:0-17347 GCA_964384225.1 uncultured Methylibium sp. | reverse complement strand
TGCTGCCCTTCATGGGCTACCACATGAGCGACTACTTCCAGCACTGGCTGGACCTGGGCGCGAAGCTGAAGGCCGCGGGCGCCAAGCTGCCGGCGATCTACTGCGTCAACTGGTTCCGCAAGGGCGACGATGGCAAGTTCGTCTGGCCCGGCTACGGCGAGAACATGCGCGTGCTGAAGTGGATGCTCGAGCGCGTCGAGGGCCGGGCCGGCGGCGAGGCGCACGGGTTCGGCATCACGCCGCGCTATGGCGACCTGAACTGGGACGGGCTGGACTTCACGCCGGCGCAGTTCGAGCGCGTCACCAGCCTCGACGCCGCCGACTGGCAGCGCGAGCTGGCGCTGCACGACGAGCTGTTCACGCTGCTCGCCCACCACCTGCCGGCCGAGCTGAAGGCCGCGCGCGAGCGCCTCGGGCAGCGGCTGGCCGGCTGAGCGCGCTGGCGTCCCATGACAGAGGCCGCCCGAGGGCGGCCTTGTCGTTGGTGGGCGCCGCGCTCAGTTGCGCACGGTCGCGGCGCGGAACAGCGCCTGGGCGGTGCGGCGGGCGGTGCGCTGGTCGTTCGAGGCCGCGCTGAATTGCGCATGCCAGTCGGCGAGACCGTCGCGGTCGCCGCGCAGGGTGGCGGGGAACAGCGGGAAGGCGTTGCCGACCGCGCTGACCGACTCGGCGATCGCCTGGCCGAGCATCTGCTGGATGTTCACGGAATCCTCAATGAAACTGGCGAACGGGTCGCCGATGGGTGAATGATCAGGGTTAACCCTTAATTCTGCCAATGCCGTTTGGGCATCGGCAGATGCGCGGCCCTCAGCTGCCGATCTGCTCGCGCTCCCAGCGGTGCACGGCGGCGCGCAGGTCGGCGGCCAGCGCCGGGTCGGACGCCGAATAGCGGTTGGCGAGTGCCCACAATCGCGAAGCCCGTTGCCTGGTCTCATCCTTCTGCGCCGGTGCCGACAGCCGGCGCAGCACGGCCGCGACCCAGCGGCCGATCGGCGCAGCGGCGCGGGGCACGCGCACGGGCAGGGCAGGGACGTTGATGGTGGCGGTGGTCATGGGGCAGCCTCGAAAAGTGGAGGGATGCCATATGGTACGGGAAAACCCTTAGTCGCGCCCGCGACAGGGCCAAGCGGGCCGTGGCGGCCTTCACGCGATCGGTCGCATCGACGGCCATAGGACAATCCACCGATGCCTGCCGCCCCTGCCCCGCTGTCCGACGCCGAGATCACCGAACTGGACGACCTGCTCGCAGCCGTGCCCGAGCCGCTGGAGCCGCTCGACGCGGTGATGCTGGACGGCTACCTGTGCGGCGTGATCGCCCAGCCGACGCTGGTCGAGCCGGCCGACTGGCTGCCGCCGATCTTCGACTGGCGCCTCGGCGACTCGGACGCGCCCGACGCCGGGGTCGTGCTGACGCCCGACACGCCGGGCTGGCATGCCGCCAAGCACGAGCGCGCCATCGCGCTGATCGGCCGCCACCATGCGGTGCTGGAGCGCCAGCTGCGCGAGGACGCCTGGTTCGACCCGCTGGTGATGCAGCCGGAAGACGAGCAGGGCAGGCTGATCGAAGGCGCCGCCGCGATCGGCCCGGCCTTCGCGCCGTGGGCGATCGGCTTCGAGCATGCGCTGAATCAGTTCCCGGCACTGGAGGACCTGAGCGATGCCGACCTGCCTGACCTGCTCGCCTGCATCCGCCGCCACCTGCCGGCGCAGGAGGGTGACGAGCGCGAGTTCACCAAGGCGCTCGACCAGGAGCACCCGTTGCGCAGCATGGACGAGGCGATCGAGGACCTGGTCGGCAACGTCGTCGCGATCTGCGACCTCGCGCGCGGCGAGCGCCTGAAGGTCGAGACGGTGCGCCGTGCCGGCCCCAAGGTCGGCCGCAACGACCCCTGCCCCTGCGGCAGCGGGCGCAAGTTCAAGGTCTGCCACGGCAAGGACGCCTGAGGCCGCGATGCGGCTGCAGCTGTTGTCCGACCTGCACCTCGAAAGCGAGGACTTCGTGCCGGCCCCGGCGCCGGGCGCCGAGGCGCTGGTGCTGGCCGGCGACATCGACAGCTCCTGGGACGGGCTGGCGGCCTTCGCCGGCTGGCCGGTGCCGGTGCTCTACGTCGCCGGCAACCACGAGTTCGACCGCCGCGAGCTGACCGAGGCCTGGCCCGCGCTGCGGGCGCATTGCGAGTCGCTCGGCATCCGCCTGCTGGAGCGGGAGAGCCTCACGCTGACCGGCGCCGATGGCCGGCGCGTGCGCTTCGTCGGCACGGTGCGTTGGAGCGATTTCGACCTGCTCGGCGCGGCCGAGCGCGAGCGCTGCCTGCGCGCGGCACGCTATTTCACCGAGGTGATGCGGGCGACCCGCGACGGCGCGGTGTTCGACTCGTACGCGGTGCGCGAGGAGGCGCTGGCCTGCCGCGCCTGGCTGGCGGCAGCGCTTCGGGCGCCGCACGACGCCGAGGCGACCGTCGCGATCACGCATTACGCGCCCAGCCTGCGCAGCGCCGACCCACGCTACGGCGCGCGCCCCGGCACCGCGAGCTTCTGCAACGCCGACGACGACCTGCTGCCGCTGGCCGACCTGTGGCTGCACGGCCACCTGCACTGCCGGCACGACTACCGCGTCGAGCACGAACGTGGCACGACCCGCGTGGTCAGCAACGCGCGCGGCCTGGCGCACAAGGGCGAGAGCGACGGCCACGACGGCTTGATGTGCATCACGGTCTGAGCCGCCGCGTCGGATACTCTCGGGACAACAGCAACAAGGAGCCCGCGATGAAGATCCTCGTCGCTGCCGACGGCAGCCCCTACACCAAGCACATGATCGCCTACCTCGCCGCCCATGCCGAATGGCTGGTGGCCGGCCACGACATCACGGTGATCACCGTCAGCCCGCCGGTGCCGCCGCGCGCCACCGCGATGCTCGACAAGGAGCTGCTGAAGTCCTACTACGACGACGAGGCCGAGAAGGTCTTCAAGCCGCTGCGCACCTTCCTCGGCAAGCAGGGCGTCGACGCCAAGTTCGTGCACAAGGTCGGCCATGCGGCCGAGGTGATCGCCAAGACCGCCGAGACCGGCGACTTCGATCTGGTCATGCTCGGCTCGCACGGCCACGGCGCGCTTGCCAACCTGGTGATGGGCTCGGTGGCGACCAAGGTGATCGCCGGCTGCAAGGTGCCGACGCTGCTGATCCGCTGATCCGGTGTGCGGGCGCGCCTCAGGCGTCGCCCGGGCGGCCGGCCAGGCCGTGGAAGCACGAGCGCATCACCCAGTCGATGATCTGCTCGTCGCCATGCTGGCCGCCGGCCTTCAGCAGGCCGAGCACCGGGTCGCAGGCGCGCGCGAACAGGGTGTAGAGGATCACCTCGGCCGGCAGCCCGCGGTCGAGTTCGCCAGCCGCCTGGGCGGCCTCGATCCATGCGCCGAGCCGCTCGCTGACCGCGAACAGGCGGTCGAGGTAGGCGCGGTTGCCCATCAGCGCGGCGCGCAGCGACGAGTTCTGCGAGGGCAGCGACGGCATGTCGCCGGCCAGCTGCACCTGCATCGTCCAGCGCACGGCCGCCTCGACGCGCCCGCGGGCGCTCAGCGAGGCGTCGGCCGACAGAGCGTCGAGCTGCTCGAGCGCGCGTTCGAGCACGCGGATCATCGCGGCGGCCGCCAGCTCCTCCTTGGAGCTGAAGTGCTTGTACAGGCTCGCCTTGGCAATGCCCACGTCGGCGGCCACCTCGTCGACCGTCATCGACTCGAAGCCCTTCTCCGCGAGCAGCCGGTTGACCGAGGACACGATCGCGTCCTCACGGGCGCGCAGCATCTGCTGACGGAAGGGCATGCGACTCATGCGTGCATTGTAAGGACGCGCACGACGCAAGCGGACAGCGACGTCGAAATGCTACTGATTGGTCACCTAATGACCACATAAGTCACTCTACAGACCATTGGGTCGAAACTTCGGCCGCTTCGCTGCGCGGCGCACTGCGAGGCGACCGTCTACGCGCCGAATCCCGAAGGATGACCCATGTTCCGCTGGATGAAATGGTGGCTCGCCGTCGCGAGCCTGAGCCTGATGGCCGGATGCTGGAGCGACAGCGACGACGACCGTCCGGGCACCCTGGCCGAGGTGGCGCAGGCGCAGAACTTCGGTGCGCTGCTGGCCGCGGCCGAGAAGGCCGGTCTGGCTTCGGTGCTGGCCGACGCCGACGCCGAGCTGACCGTGTTCGCCCCGACCGACGCCGCCTTCGCCGCGCTCGCGCAGCGTCTCGGCTTCGCGAGCGCCACGGCGATGGTCGAGGCGCTGCCGGCCGATGCGCTCGCCAAGGTCCTCAGCTACCACGTGCTGCCGACGGTGCAGCGTGCGGCCGATCTCGCCGCCGGCGGCCCGACGCAGCCGACGCTCTACAGCTTCGAGGGCGCTGCCGCGACGCTGGCGCTCGACGCGAGCAGCGGCGTGCGCATCACCGATGCCGTGCTGACCCAGGCGACCGTCACGACCGCCGACGTGGCGGCCAGCAACGGCGTGATCCACGTGATCGACAAGGTGCTGGTGCCGCCGGGCGTGCTGAACATCGTGCAGATGGCGCAGGCGAACCCGGCGTTCGACGCGCTCGTCTCGGCGGTGGTGGCGGCCGATCTGCAGGGCGCGCTGTCTGGGGCGGGGCCGCTGACCGTGTTCGCGCCGGTGAATGCCGCTTTCGAGGCGATCGCCGACGTCGCCGCCACGCTGACGACCGAGCAACTCGCGGCGGTGCTGAGCTACCACGTGCTCGGCAGCCAGGTGCTGTCGGCCGACCTGCCGGCGGCGGGTGTGCCGGTGGACACCCTGCTGACCGGTCAGACGATCAGCTTCGGCCCGGGGGTCGCGCCGATCCTCGCGACGATCACCGACACGACGGCGACGCCGGCCGGCATCGTCGCGGTCGACGTGCGCGCCAGCAACGGCGTGATCCACGTGATCGACAAGGTGCTGCTGCCCGACCTGGGCAGCTGAGCGCGCTGCCTCCCGTCGGCGCGGCGCTCAGTGCGCGAGCGGCGCCGGCGGGTGCGGTTCCGGCGCCATCGCCGCGTCGAGGCCGAAGGCGGTGCCGAGGTCGGCCGGCTCGGTGGCCGGCGGCGGCAGGGGGCGCCGGCGCGCCGTCGCAACCAGCGCCGAGACGACGCGCAACAGCGTGTGAAAGTGGCGCCCGGCGGTATCCATGGCCCCAGTGTGTCGAGCGCGGCCCGCGCCCATCGCCCGAACACCGGCTCGGCGCCCGCCCTGTTCGCGGCTTAGGCGGCAGGGGCCGCCGGGAAATGAAGAGGGCCGCCCGATGGGCGGCCCTCCTGCGGTTCACGGTGCGGCGGCCGGCCTCGCGGGCAGCCACCGCGGCGGCTCACTTGGACGCGACCTTCGCCTTGTCGGCCGCCTGGCTCGCCGCCAGGAAGGCCTCCATTTCCTCCGGCGAGATCAGGCCGTCCTTGTTGGTGTCGACCTTGGCCCAGTCGCGCGTCTCGACCTGGGCGGCCGTCTTCTTCTTGTCGTAGCCCGCCTTGTCGGCGCTCTTCTCGGGCGCGGCGGCGTGGACGCTGCCCGCGGCGAAGGCCAGCGCGACCAGGGAGGGAACGAGGATCGTCTTCATGGTGGAACTCCTTGTGTGTAGGTTGGCGGTGGGACGGGGCGGCAGGCCGCCCCGGGCTCGTCGACTCGCGCAAGGTCTTGCCGGCAATCTGGTGGAGACGGAGTCGCACCGGGCGCCGCGAGGCGCCGTGTTGACGATGCGACCCGGGCCGCGCGGGCCGCTCGATGCGGCCCCGGCCCTGGCTACTCCCCTCGATCACGAAAACGACGCGCTCTGGACCGCCGTGTCGCGCGGAAGTTCCGCCGCCGCGCTCAGGCGTCGCGCTGCGGCCCCGGCGTGCCGCTCTCGACCACCCAGACCGCCTGCGTCGCGATGCTCGCCTCGGGGCGCACCGGGAAGCGCGTCGCGCGGAAGACGCAGGTCAGGCGCTCGGCGTCGAGCTCGAGCAGCGCATAGCCCCGCTCGTCGCCGCGCGCATGCAGCAGGTCGGGGTTGCTGCTGCGCATCAGCGAGGTCATGGTCTCGGGCAGGCCGCGCGAGGTCAGCGAGCTGGTGACGAACTCGCTCGCCACGACCGGCGAGCGCAGGTCCAGCGGGTCGGCGCGCAGCCGCGCCGCGACGTGCCGGTGGACGTCGCCGCCGAGGCAGACGACGTTGCCCTTGGGCTGTGCGGCGATCGCGCCGAGCAGCCGCGCACGCGCGGCCGGGTAGCCGTCCCAGCCGTCGCTGTACAGCGTGCGGCCGAGCGGCGAGTCGATGCCGGCCGGCGCGATCTGCGTCGCCTGCGCGAGCAGGCGCCAGCGCGCCTCGCTGGCGGCCAGCTCGCCGCCGATCCAGCGCTCCTGGGCGCCGCCGAACATCGAGCGCGCGGGGTCGCCGATCTCGTCGCAGCCGAGCAGCGCCCGCCCGCCGGCGCGCCCCGGCGTGCTGCACGGCGGCGGCGAGCGGTACTGGCGGTTGTCCAGCGTCCACAGGTCGGCCAGCCGGCCCCAGCGGTGACGGGCGTGGATCAGCATCGACGGGCCGTCGGGCGCCATCGCCGGCGACACCGGCATGTGCTCGAAATAGGCCTTGTAGGCAGCCGCGCGCAGGCGCAGCAGCGCCTCGGCGCTGCGCTCCTCGAAGCGCGAGGCGTCGTTGGCGTAGTCGTTCTCGACTTCGTGGTCGTCCCAGGTCACGAGCCAGGGGTGGGCGGCATGGGCCTCGCGCAGCGCCGGATCGAGCTTATAGGTGGCGTGGCGGCGGCGGTAGCCGGCCAGGTTGGTCGGCCGGTCCCCCTCGTGCGGCCGCAGCCGGTAGCGCGGATTGGACGACTCGTAGATGTAGTCGCCGACGAAGACGACCAGGTCGAGGTCGGTCGCGGCGATCTCGCGGTGCAGCGTGTAGGCGCCTTGCTCGTAGTGCTGACAGGACGCGAGCGCGAGGCGCAGCCGCCCCACCGGTGCGTCGGCCGCGGGCGCGGTGCGGGTGCGGCCGACCGGGCTGGTCGCGTCGCCGGCGTGGAAGCGATAGTAGAAGCGCCGCTCGCTCGGCAGGCCGTCGACCTGGACATGCACGCTGTGCGCATGGGCCGGCCGGGCCAGTACCTCGCCGCTGCGCAGCCCGGTGCGGAAGGCCTCGTCTTCGGCCAGCTCCCAGCGCACTGAGACCGGCGCGGCCGGCAGGCCGCCGTGCCGTTCCATCGGCTGCGGCGCGAGACGGGTCCACAGCACGACACTGTGCGGGCCCGGCATGCCGCTGGCGACGCCGAGCGTGAACGGGTAGCCGGCGCTGGCCGGCAGGCGCTCGACGCCGCCGCGGCCCTGGCCCGGTGCGAAAAGGCAGCCCAGCGCCAGCGCCGCGGCGCGCGGCGCGAGGCCGGCGAGGAAGGAGCGGCGCTGCATGGTGGCCTCGATTCTGCCGGGCGCCGCGGCGTTCGCCGGGAGGCACGGCGTTTGCTGCAATTGGTCACCGTTCTCCCCAATCGAGTGGATGGTCGTCGGGGCCCGGCTCGCCTAGGCTTCGCATCCCGTCCGTATCCACGCCTCAGGAGCCGATCATGAACCGCACCGCGCTTCGCGCCTTGACCTGGGGCACCGTGGGTGCCGCCGTGGCCAGTGCGATGCTGCTGGCGGCGGCCGGCGACGACGACGGCCTGTGGCGTCCCCGCGCCGACGGCGACGCACCGCAAGGCGGCCCCCGCGCGCTGCCTCGCCCCACGCTGGGGCCTGCCGGCCTCGTGCCGGCGCCGCGCCCCGTCGGTGAAGCGTCCGGCCGGACGCCCCGGTCCTAGCCGGCGAGCGCCGCCTTCGCGCCGGCGATCAGCGCCGCGCCCACCTCGTCGAGCCTTGCGGCGCGCTGCGCCGGACCGCTGTCGTCGCCGAGCTTCCACTGGTGCCAGTGCAGCGTCACGGGGATCGCGATCTCCGGGTGCAGCTGCAGCAGCTCGCCGCGCGCGAGCCGCTCGCGCACCTGCAGTTCGGGCAGCACGCCGATGCCCCAGCCCAGCGTGGCGGCGCGCGCATAGGCCTCGGACGAGGGCACGAAGCGCTCCTCGAGCCGCGGCCCCTTGACGCCGAAGGCCCGCGACACCCACTGCGCCTGCATGTCGTCCTTGCGGTTGAACACCAGGAAGGGCACGGTCGCGAAGTTGCCGCGATGCAGGCCCATCGCCGCGTCGCCGCCGAGCATGCGCGTGACGAAGCCCGGGCTCGCCACCGCGACGTAGCGCATCACGCCCAGCGCGGTGACGCGGCAGCCGCGCAACGCCTGCGGCACCGTCGACACGCAGCCCAGGACCTGGCCCTGGCGCAGCCACTCGTGGGTGAAGTCCTGGTCGTCGACGATCAGCTCGAGCCCGAAGCCGTCGTCCAGGCCCTGCTGGACCAGCGGGTCGAGCGCCGGCAGCACCCAGGTCGCCAGGCTGTCGGCGTTGACCGCGATCGGCAGCCGCGCCTGGGTGTGGACATGCTCGCCGAGCTCGCGCGCGACGTCGGCGCGCATCGCCTGCAGCTGGCGCGCGAAGCGCAGCAGCACCTTGCCCGGCTCGGTGAGCCGCAGCGGCCGCGAGCGCACCACCAGCAACTGGCCGACCTGGGACTCCAGCGCGCGCAGCCGCTGCGATACGGCCGACTGTGTGATCGACAGCCGCTGCGCCGCGCGCTCGAAGCTGCCGGCATCCGACAGCGCGGCCAGGCAATCGAGGGCGGCGGTATCGAGGTCCTGCATCGCGGGCTCCGAAGCATCAATCTCGCTAATGTAATGCGAAGAAATTGAATCTGGCTTCACTGCTGCGGGGGCGCTGCCGACAATCCGGCCCATCACCTCAGGCCGTCACGAGCGGTCGCAGGAGCCCCCATGAAGGTCATCGTTCTCGGCGCCGGCATCATCGGCATCAGCACCGCCTGGCACCTCCTCGAAGAGGGCCATGAGGTCACGGTCGTGGACCGCCAGCCGGACGCGGCGCTGGAGACCAGCTTCGCCAACGGCGCGCAGATCTCGGTCAGCTTCTGCGAGCCCTGGGCCAACGCCGGCGCGCCGGCCAAGGTGGCGAAGTGGCTGCTGCGCGACGACTCGCCGCTGCTGTTCCGCCCCAAGCTCGACCTGCACCAATGGCGCTGGGGCCTCGCCTTCCTCGGCCAGTGCACGGACGCGGCCTTCGAGCGCAACGTCGCCCAGCTCGTCGCGCTCGGGCGCTACAGCCACGAGTCGCTGAAGGCGCTGGTCGCGCAGACCGGCATCGAGTACCAGCGCGTCGAGCGCGGCATCCTGCACTTCTTCAGCAGCGCCGCCGACCTCGACGCCGGCGCGGCCGGCGCCGAACTGATGCGCCGCCATGGCGTCGACCGCCGCGTGCTGAGCCGCGAGCAGGTGCTGGCGATCGAGCCGGCGCTCGCCGCCTACGGCGACAAGCTCCACGGCGGCACCTACACGCCGAGCGACGAATCCGGCGACGCGCGCGTCTTCACGCAGGCGCTAGCCCGCCGGTGCGCGGCGCGCGGCGCGCGCTTCCTCTACGGCCAGGACATCGACGCGCTCGAGGCCGTGGCCGGCCGCATCGCCACCGTGCGCGTCACCGACCGTGCCACCGGCGAGCGCCAGGCGCTGCGCGCCGACGCCTTCGTCGCCGCGCTCGGTGCCTACACCGCGCCGCTGCTGCGGCCGCTGGGCGTCTCGCTGAACATCTACCCGGCCAAGGGCTACTCGGCGACGCTGAAGCTCGAGCGCCCCGAGCGCGCCAGCGTCGTCAGCATGATCGACGACGCCCGCAAGATCGCGATCTCGCGCCTCGGCGACACCGTGCGCATCGCCGGCACTGCCGAGCTCGCCGGCTACGACCTGCGCCTCGACAGCGCCACCGCCAGGCTGCGCTGCGCGGCGCTCGTCAAGCGCTACGAGGAGCTCTTCCCCGGCGTGGCCGACGCGAGCGAGCCCAACTTCTGGTGCGGCCTGCGCCCGAGCACGCCGACCAACATCCCGGTGATCGGCCGCAGTGCGCTGCGCAATCTGTGGATCAACGCCGGCCACGGTACGCTGGGCTGGACCCACGGCGCCGGATCGGGCCGCGCGCTGGCCGAGCTGATGAGCGGCAAGCGCCCGGCGCTGGCCGGCTTCGGCTTCCACGGCTTCGAGCCGGCGCCGGCCTGGCGCGGCGCACGCCGCCCGGCCGCGGCTTGACCCCCGGGACCACCGCCGCACAATGCAGCGGCCGTGGTCACCGTCACCTTCACCTCGCACCTGCAGCGGTATGTGAGCGTGCCGCGCTATGAACTGGCGCAGGCTGCGACGCTCGGCGAGGCGCTCGCGCAGGTCTTCGCCGCCCACCCGCAGGCGCGGGGCTACATCCTCGACGACCAGGGCGGCCTGCGCACCCATGTGGCGGTGTTCATCGACGGCCAGCGCGTGCAGGATCGCCAGCGGCTCGGCGATGCGCTGCGGCCCGGCTCGAAGGTCCATGTGCTGCAGGCCCTGACCGGCGGCTGAGCGGCGGCGGCAACGACAAGGAGGCTCCCATGTCCGAACGACTCTGGGTCGGCACCCGCAAGGGGCTGATGGCTTTCCGGCGCGAGGGCGGCGCGTGGCGCCACGCCGGGGCGCACTTCCTCGGCGACCCGGTCACGCAGGTGCTGGCCGATCCGCGCGACGGCGCGCTCTACGCCGCGCTCAACCTCGGCCACTTCGGCTGCAAGCTGCACCGCAGCGACGACGGCGGCGCGCGCTGGCAGGAGGTCGCCGCGCCCGCCTACCCGCCCAAGCCCGAGGGCAGCGACGACCCCGCGCCCTGGGACCTGAAGCTGATCTGGAGCCTGGCCACCGGCGGTGCCGGCGAGCCCGGCGTGCTGTGGGCGGGCACGCTGCCCGGCGGGCTGTTCAAGTCGGGCGACCGCGGCGCGAGCTGGCAGCTCGTCGAGCCGCTGTGGCACGAGCCGCTGCGCCGGCAGTGGTCCGGCGGCGGCTACGACCACCCGGGCATCCACAGCATCGTCGTCGACCCGCGCGACCCGCGCCGGCTGCTGGTCGGCGTGTCCTGTGGAGGCTGCTGGCGCAGCGAGGACGGCGGCGCGAGCTGGGCGCTGTCGGCGCGCGGCATGCGCGCGGCCTACATGCCGCCCGAGCAGGCCTACGACGAGAACAGCCAGGACCCGCACCGCGTCGTGCAGTGCGCCGGCGCGCCCGACACGCTGTGGGCCCAGCACCACAACGGCATCTTCCTGAGCCGCGACGGCGGGCGGCAATGGGCCGAGATCGAGCGCGCCGGGCCGTCGGTCTTCGGCTTCGCGGTCGCCGTGCATCCGCGGCATCCCGACACCGCGTGGTTCGTGCCGGCGGTCAAGGACGAATGCCGCGTGCCGGTCGACGGCCGGCTGGTCGTCACGCGCACGCGCGACGGCGGTGCGAGCTTCGAGACCTTCTCCGACGGCCTGCCGCCGGCGCCGGGCTACGACCTCGTCTACCGCCATGCGCTGGCCGTCGACGATAGCGGCGAGCGCCTCGCGATGGCCTCGACCAGCGGCAACCTCTGGGTCAGCGAGGACGGCGGCGAACGGTGGAACGCGCTGTCCTGTCATTTGCCGCCGGTCGCCGCGCTCGCCTTCGGCTGACGCCCTTCTCCCTAGTTCGTATCCTCCCGATGGGGGATGCGGATGACACGCCGAGGCTGAACCATCCGGGCAGCGCTGTCACACGCCAACCGCTTTGTCGGTGTGCGCCGAGCACCAGGCGGCGATCCCGCTGCCGGCGCAACGAGTTTCACGATCCCAACGACGCCCTCCTACCGGGAGGGCTTCCAACAGCCCGCCTCTGCCTTGGAGGCGGGCTTCTTTTTTACGCCCCGAAGCCATCGGCGAGCGCCGCCTTCAGGTGCTCGATCAGCGCGCGCACGGCGCGCGGCAGCTGCGGGCTCCAGGGCCGCAGCGCCCAGACCGCGTCGCCGAAGAAGCCGACCGGCCGCCAGCCCGGCAGCAGCTCGCGCAGCCGGCCGGCGCGCAGCGCGGCGGCGGCGCTGAAGTCCGGCAGCTGCGCGATGCCCAGCCCGCCCAGCACCGCATCGCGCAGCACCTCCGAGTTGTTGGCGCGCAGCGGCCCGCCGACGGCGACGCGCTGGCGCTCGGGTTCCTCGCCGCCGCGCGCGCGCAGCCGCTCGAAGGACCAGACCGCCGGCCCCGGTCTCAGGTAGGGCAGGCAGTCGTGGCCGGCCAGGTCGGCCGGGCTCGCCGGCTCGCCGCGGCGCTTCAGGTAGCCGGGCGCGGCCACCAGCAGCGTGCGCGAGGCGCACAGCCGCACCGCGACATGGTTGTCAGGCGGCGCGCTGGTGTGGCGGACCGCAAGGTCGTAGCCCTCGTGGGGCAGGTTGGCGAGCCGGTCCGACAGGTCGAGCTCGACGCGGATGCCGGGCCAGGCGCGCAGGAAGCCGTCGAGCTGCGGCGCGACATGCTGGCGGCCCAGCGCGACCGGCGCCGTCACACGCACCAGGCCCTGCGGCTGCGACGCCAGGTCGCGGGCGCGCGCCAGCCCCTGCTCGACCTGGGCGAAGGCGGCCGCGGTGTCGTCGACGAGCTGGCGGCCGGCCTCGGTCAGCCGCACGCTGCGCGTGGTGCGAACGAGCAGCGGCACGCCGACCGCGCGTTCGAGCTCGGCGATGCGCTGGCTGACCGCCGCCTTCGACAGGCCGAGCCGCTGCGCCGCCTGGGTGTAGCTGCCGCATTGCGCGATGACGCCGAGCGCCTGCACATGCGCCCACAGCGCCGGGAAGGAGGGCTTGTTCATGGCCTCGATTGTTCATCCAAATGAACAATGTAGTCACGCCGGCGGTCTGGTCAAGCACCGTCACGGCGCCTACGCTTGCGGCATCGATTCCAGGAGACCTGCATGGGCGCCCCCGAAGCTTTCACCGCCACCGCCGAGATCGGTCACTTCATCGCCGGCCGCGTGACCGCCGGCAGCAGCGGCCGCCGCCAGGCGGTCTGGAACCCCGCGACGGGTCAGGTCGCGCGCCAGCTCGTGCTGGGCTCGGCCGACGACGTGAACGCCGCCGTGGCCGCCGCGCAGGCCGCCTTCCCGGCCTGGGCCGACACGCCGCCGCTGCGCCGCGCGCGCATCCTGAACAAGTTCCTGCAGCTGCTCAACGAGGAGCGCGACACGCTGGCCGCGATGATCACCGCCGAGCACGGCAAGGTCTTCACCGACGCGCAGGGCGAGGTCACGCGCGGCATCGAGATCGTCGAGTTCGCCTGCGGCGCGCCGCAGCTGCTGAAGACCGACTTCACCGACCAGGTCGGCACCGGCATCGACAACTGGGTGCTGCGCCAGCCGCTCGGCGTCGTCGCCGGCATCACGCCCTTCAACTTCCCGGTGATGGTGCCGATGTGGATGTTCCCGGTGGCGCTGGCCTGCGGCAACACCTTCGTGCTCAAGCCCAGCGAGCGCGACCCGTCGCCGTCGCTCTACATCGCCGAACTGCTGAAGCGCGCCGGCCTGCCCGACGGCGTGTTCAACGTCGTGCAGGGCGACAAGCTCGCGGTCGACACGCTGCTGACGCACCCCGACGTCAAGGCCGTCAGCTTCGTCGGCTCGACGCCGATCGCGCAGTACATCTACGAGACCGGGGCGCGCCACGGCAAGCGCGTGCAGGCGCTCGGCGGCGCGAAGAACCACATGGTCGTGATGCCGGATGCCGACCTCGACCAGGCGGTGGACGCGCTGATCGGCGCGGCCTACGGCTCGGCCGGCGAGCGCTGCATGGCGATCAGCGTGGCGGTGCTGGTCGGCGACGTGGCCGACCAGATCGTCCCGAAGCTCGCCGAGCGCGCCAAGGCGCTGAAGGTGAAGAACGGCATGGAGCTCGACGCCGAGATGGGGCCGATCGTCACGCCCGAGGCCAAGGCGCGCATCGAGGGCTATGTCGACATCGGGGTGCAGGAAGGCGCGACGCTGGTCGTCGACGGCCGCGGCCTGACGGTGCCGGGCCATGAGCAGGGCTTCTTCACCGGTGGCACGCTGTTCGACCACGTGACGCCCGAAATGCGCATCTACAAGGAAGAGATCTTCGGCCCGGTGCTCGGCTGCGTGCGCGTGAAGGACTTCGCCGAAGCGGTGGCCTTGGTCAACGCCCACGAGTACGCCAACGGCGTGGCCTGCTTCACCCGCGACGGCAACGTGGCGCGCGAGTTCTCGCGGCGCATCCAGGTCGGCATGGTCGGCATCAACGTGCCGATCCCGGTGCCGATGGCCTGGCACGGCTTCGGCGGCTGGAAGAAGAGCCTGTTCGGCGATATGCACGCCTACGGCGAAGAGGGCGTGCGCTTCTACACGCGACAGAAGTCGATCATGCAGCGCTGGCCCGAGAGCACGCCCAAGGGCGCCGAGTTCACGATGCCGACGGCGAAGTGACGCTCAGGCCGGCGCGGCCGCCCCACGGGCCTGAGGCGCCCCCTTGGGGGGCAGCGAGCGACGCGAGCGTGGGGGGCGCTTCACTTCAGCTGCCCACCACGCCGCCGTCGCGGCGCCGGATCGCGAGCGTCGCCGAGCGCGGCCGCGCGCCGTGGCCGTCGGGCCAGTCCGACGCCGCCCCTTCGCCGGGGTGCTGGACGTTGACGAACAGCGTGCGGGCATCCGGCGCCATCAGCGCACCGGTGATCTCGCAGCCGGCCGGGCCGGTCAGGAAGCGCCGCACCTCGCCGCTGGCCGGGTCGGCGCACAGCATCTGGTTGTGGCCGAGGCGCGCGTAGTCGCCGCGGCCGATCTTCGAGGCCGACGCGTCGGTCTGGATCCACAGCAGCCCGCGCGCGTCGATCATCAGCCCGTCCGGGCTGCCGAAGGCGTCGCCCTTCACGGTGCCGCGCGTGTCGCTGCGCTCGTTGGCCGGATCGCCCGCCAGCACGAAATGCTCCCACGCGAAGCGCGTGCCCGCGAAGCCGCCGTCCTCGCGCCAGCGCAGGATGTGGCCCATGGTGTTGGGCGCGCGCGGGTTCGCCGCGTCGGGCCCCGGCGCACCGGGGCGGCCGCGCGCGGCGTTGTTGGTCAGCGCGCAGTAGACGTGGCCGGTGGCCGGGTCGCCGGCGACCCATTCGGGCCGGTCCATCGGCGTGCCGCCGGCGGCGTCGGCCGCCTGGCGGGTCCTGACCAGCAGCTCGCCCTGGTCCGCGAAGGCTTCGAGGCCGGGGCGTCCGGCGGCGAGCTCGATCCACTCGCCGCGCCCGCCGGCGTCGAAGCGCGCGACGTAGAGCCGGCCGTGGTCGAGCAGATCGCGGTTGGCCGCATGACCGCCGGGGCGCACCGCATCGCGGGTGACGAACTTGTAGAGGTGCTCGAAGGCGCCGTCCTCGCCCATGTAGACCACCGCGCGGCCGTCGGCCGCCTGCACCGTCCACGCGCCTTCGTGCGCGGCGCGGCCGAGTGCGGTGCGCTTGACCGGCTCGCTCGCCGGATCGAAGGGGTCGATCTCGACCACCCAGCCGTGGCGGTTGAACTCGTTCGGGTGCTTGGTCGCGTCGAAGCGCTCGTCGTGCAGCGCCCAGCCGGCTGCGCCCCAGCCGCCGGGCTGCAGGCCCCAGCGGCGCTGGTGGGCGTCGGGCCGCTCGGGGCCGCGGAAGTACTGGTCGAAGTTCTCCTCGCAGGTGAGGTAGCTGCCCCAGGGCGTCGCGCCGCTCGCGCAGTTGTTGAAGGTGCCGAGCACGCGCCTGCCGCTGGCGTCGAGCGCGGTGCGCATCAGCGGATGGCCGGCGGCCGGGCCGGCGATGCGCATCGGCGTGAAGGCCGTGATGCGGCGCGCATGGCGCGATGGACGCTTCACGCGCCAGCCGCCGCCGGCGCCGCGCTCGAGCTCGACGATCGACACCCCGTGCGCCGCCTGCGACTTGCGCACCTTCTCGGCACTCCAGTTCGCGGTGCCGTCGGCGTGCAGCAGGCGCTCGTCGGTGTACTCGTGGTTCACCGCCAGCAACCCGCGCGTCGCATCGATCGGGAAGAAGGCCATGCCGTCGTGGTGCATGCCGGCCTGCAGGGCCTGATCGGCGGCGCTGTGGCTGGCGTCGGGCTTCCATGCCGGCATCGCGCCGGGGATGCCGACCGGGTCGCCCCAGGCGTAAATCACCTCGGCCACATAGCCCTCGGGCACGACGACGCGGTCGGCCGTCGAGGGCGGCACGGCCCGGAAGCCGATGCGCGACGCGCCGCCGCCGGAGGCCGCGAGCGGCGCGAGCAGCGCGGCCACGGCGCCCAGGCCGCCCTGCACCCAGCGGCGCCGCGCCGGGTCGGAGACGGCGTGCAGGTCGGGGCGGGGGCGGCGCGCGCTCATGTCGGCGGCATTCTGGCGCGCGGGCGCGGTACCCTGTGGCGATGAGCACGCCATCCCCCCGCCCCCTGGTCCTGATCACCGGCGCCGGCCGTGGCATCGGTGCCGCCGCCGCCCGGCGCTGCGCTGCGGCGGGCTGGGCCGTCGCGGTCAACTACGCGCGCGACGCCGGGTCCGCGCAGGCCCTGGTCGACGAGATCGTCGCCGGCGGCGGCGAGGCGCGGGCCTTCGCGGCCGACGTGGCCGACGACGCGCAGCTGGTCGCGCTGTTCGCCGCGGTCGACGCGCACTTCGGCCCCGGCCGGCTGCGCGGGCTGGTCAACAACGCCGGCGTCGTGGCCCCAGCGGCGCGCGTCGAGGCTTACGACGCGGCGAGGGTGCGGCGGCTGTTCGAGGTCAACGTGTTCGGCTCGATCGCCTGCGCGCGCGAGGCCCTGAAGCGCTGCAGCACGCGCCATGGCGGCGCCGGCGGCGCGATCGTCAACCTGTCGTCGGTCGCGGCGCGGCTCGGCGGACCGGGCGAGTACGTCGACTACGCGGCGACCAAGGGCGCGATCGAGAGCTTCACGGTCGGGCTGGCGAAGGAGGTCGCCGCCGAGGGCGTGCGCGTCAACGCGGTGCGTCCGGGGATCATCGACACCGAGATCCATGCCTCGGGTGGCCGCCCCGAGCGCGCCCATCAGATGGCCGCGGCGATCCCGATGCAGCGCCCCGGCAGCGCCGACGAGGTGGCCGCGGCGATCGTCTGGCTGCTATCGGACGAAGCGGCCTATGTCAGCGGTGCGATCGTCGACGTCGGCGGCGCGCGCTAGGCCCGCCTGGCTTCACCCGGCCTCCGGCGGAAAGATCAGGTCGAACAAGCGCTTCGTCGTCGGCGTCATGTTCCTGTCGTCCGGGCGCAGGAAATCCTCCGCCGGGGCCAGCCGCTTGGCGTAGCCGGCCTCGAACACGCGCTTGACGACACCGGGCGCGACCTCTTCGCGGTCGTAGCCCGGCATGAAGCCGATCAGCTGGTAGCCGGCGCGTTCCAGCG
>CAYLKR010000045.1:0-17405 GCA_964384225.1 uncultured Methylibium sp. | reverse complement strand
CGTACATGAAGAACAGCTGGCCCGTCACCGGCATGCCGGTGGTGAACATGTGGTGGGCCCAGACGATGAACGAGAGGATCGCGATCGACGCGGTCGCGTAGACCATCGAGGTGTAGCCGAACAGCGGCTTGCGCGCGAAGGCCGGGATGATGGCCGACACGATGCCGAAGGCCGGCAGGATCATGATGTAGACCTCGGGGTGACCGAAGAACCAGAAGATGTGCTGGTACATCACCGGGTCGCCGCCGCCCGCGGGGTTGAAGAAGTGCGTGCCGAAGTGACGGTCGGTCAGCGTCATCGTGATCGCGCCCGCGAGCACCGGCATCACCGCGATCAGCAGGTAGGCCGTGATCAGCCAGGTCCAGCAGAACAGCGGCATCTTCATCAGCGTCATGCCGGGCGCGCGCATGTTCAGGATCGTCACGATGATGTTGATCGAGCCCATGATCGAGCTCGCGCCGAGGATGTGCATCGCAAAGATGCCGGCGTCCATCGACGGACCCATCTGCAGCGTCAGCGGCGCGTACAGCGTCCAGCCGGCGGCCGGCGCGCCGCCGGGCATGAAGAAGGAGCCGACCAGCATGATCGCCGCGGGCACCATCAGCCAGAAGCTGAAGTTGTTCATCCGCGCGAAGGCCATGTCGGCCGCGCCGATCTGCAGCGGCACCATCCAGTTCGCGAAGCCGACGAAGGCCGGCATGATGGCGCCGAATACCATGATCAGGCCGTGCATCGTCGTGAGCTGGTTGAACAGCTCCGGGTTCACGACCTGCAGGCCCGGCTGGAACAGTTCGGCGCGGATGCCGAGCGCCAGGATGCCGCCGACCATGAACATGGTCAGCGAGAAGATCAGGTACAGCGTCCCGATGTCCTTGTGGTTGGTCGCGAACAGCCAGCGACGCCAGCCGTGCGGGTGGTGGTCGTCGTGCGCGTGGTCGCCTGCGTGGCCGTGGGGTTCAAGTACTGCGCTCATGGCTATCCTCTCGAAGGCAGGCGATTACTGACGCGCGGCGACGATGTCGGCCGGCTGCACGATCTGACCGGTCGCGTTCGACCAGCTGTTCTTGGTGTACGTGATCACCGCGGCGATCTCGGTGTCCGACAGCTGCTTCCAGGCCGGCATCGCGCCGTTGGCGGCGCCGTTCAGCAGGATGTCGATCTGCTTGGACTTGTCGGCGTCGAGCACGATCGGCGAACCGTCGACCGCCTTGATCGGGCCCATGCCCTTGCCGTTGGCCTGGTGGCAGGCGGCGCAGTTGGCGGCATAGACCTGCTCGCCCTTCGCGATCAGCGCCGGCAGCTCCCAGACCTTGGACGGGTCCTCGGCCTTGGCGGCCATCGCCTTCTGCTTGTCGGCGACCCAGGCGGCGTAGTCCTCCTGCGACAGCACCTTCACGTGGATCGGCATGTAGGCGTGTTCCTTGCCGCACAGCTCGGCGCACTGGCCGTAGTAGTCGCCGGTCTTCTCGGCGCGGAACCAGGTGTCGCGCACGAAGCCGGGGATCGCGTCCTGCTTGACGCCCAGCGAGGGCACCATCCAGGCGTGGATCACGTCGTTGGCGGTCGTGATGATGCGCACCTTCTTGTCGACCGGCACGACGAGCGGGTTGTCGACCTTCAGCAGGTAGTCGTCCATCGGCTCGGGCTTGCCCGAGTTGGACGCGAGGCGGTGCGTGTTGTCGAGCGTGGACAGGAAGGCGATGCCCTCGCCCTCGCCCTTCAGGTAGTCGTAGCCCCACTTCCACTGGTAGCCAGTGGCCTTGATGGTCAGGTCGGCGTTGGTGGTGTCCTTCATCGCGACGACCACCTTGGTGGCCGGCAGGGCCATCGCGATCACGATCAGGAAGGGCACGATGGTCCAGATGATCTCGACCGTGGTGGACTCGTGGAAGTTGGCCGGCTTCGCGCCGCGGCTCTTGCGGTGCTTGAACACCGAATAGAACATGACGCCGAAGACGCCGATGAAGATCACCGTGCAGATGATCAGCATGAACCAGTGCAGCCACTGCTGCTCGGCGGCGATGCTGGTCACCGCCGGGTGCAGGTCGAGCTGGTTGACGGCCGGGCCGCCGGGCAGGTCATTGACCGCCCAGGTCAGCGGCGTGGCCGCCAGTAAGCTCAGCGCGAGGCCGGCGCGCGTGGCGCGGCGCCGCAGGGCGTCGATCGAATTCATCATGGCTCGTTTCCCAACACTTCCGTTTCAGACGCCCCCCGCGACCACCCCCGACGGCCAGCGCCGCAGGGTCGCGCGGAACTCCTCCGCCAGCGCCCGCCTCAACTCCGGGCGGACATGCCGCCCCACCGCTATCACCTGCCCGCGCCCCGACAGCTCGATCAGCGACCGATCGTCGTGACGGGGTTCGACCCGCACCCAGTCGGGCCGGAACTCCGCGCGCTCGATGCGCCCGCCGTTCCTCAGCTCGACCGTCAAGCGCCCGGGCTGCAGCGCGATCCGCTCCACGTCCGCGGCATGGCGCGCATACACCAGCAGCGCCGCACCGACCGCCACGAGCTCCAACCAGGCGAAAGGCATGACCAGGGTCACGCCGAGCGCCCAAAAGTATGTCGCGATCGCCAGCGAGATCACGCACAGGGATGCATAAACCGCCAGCAACTGCTTCGGTGTCAACGAGCAGTTGCGCTTCAGCACCCACTCGATCAGGACGGCACCGTGGTCCGGTGTCGCACAGCTTCCACGGACCCGGCCGAATCGCAGCGGGGTCGGAACCTTCTCGAAAGGGGTGGACGCTGACATACAACCACAGCCTGCACACCGAGAGTCCACCAATCGACGCGGACGATACCGATCCGACGGCGTACTCGGGCGCGGAGTTTATCTCAGGCCGAAAGCCCCACGACACATGGCTTCACGTCGGCCTGCGATCGCGTGCGGTGCGCCGCAGGGCCTCGACCGACACCGTGGTTTCGCGCGCTGGCGCGGGCCGGCGCGGCGCGGGCTTGAAGGCGTGGCCGTAGACGATCTCGAAGCTCAGCGCGACGCGGCCATCCGGGCCGGCCAGCCGCGCGATCTCCTGGTGCAGCGCATCGCGCCAGCGCGGCGTGCGCAGCCCCGCGCAGCGACCGGCAGCGGCATTGCCGCCGAGCGTGCGCAGCTCGGTGAGCAGCGCGCCGGCATCGGCCCAGGTCAGCGTCAGGCGCTCCATGTCCATCACCGGCTCGGCGAAGCCGGCGCGCAGCATCGCGTCGCCGAGGTCGTGCATGTCGATGTAGTCGTGCGCCGGTGTGCCCCAGCCGCGGCAGCGGTAGAGCGTTCGCAGCTCGCGCAGCGTGTCGGGTCCGAAGCAGGAGAACATCACGAAGCCGTCGGTCGCCAGCGCGGCATGCCAGCGCCGCATCGTCGTCAAGGGCTCGGCGTCCCAGTGCAGCATCATGTTGGCCCAGACGAGATCGGCCGCGCCGTCGGCGGGCGGCCGACCCGGGTGGTGTGCGGCCTGCGGCCGCCAGCGCTGCGGCGACCACCATCGCGCCGACGGATCGCCGCGCGCGGCGAGGGCCGCATCGTCCTCGTAGCGATCGATGCGCGCACCGCGGCAGCGCTCGCGCAGCACCTCGCCGTGGCCGAGCGCCGGCCACCACTCGAGCACGCGCTGCGGCTTCGTGCGGATCCACTCGAGCCGCGCCGCCATGCGCGCGGCGATTTCGCCGTGCAGCCAGGGCGCCTCGGCCGCATGCGCGGCACGGCGCAGGTGGGCGGCGACGGCCGCCCGGTGCGCGCCGCCGGGGGGCTGGGCTTCGTCCATCGCGGCGGCAGTATATTGAGTCGACCATGCCGCAGCGCCGCGACACGTCCTGGAGCGGCCGCCTCGGCGCGGCGTTCGCGAGACCGTGGCCCAACCGATGCGCGGTCTGCCACTCGCCGACGCGCGGCCTCGGCCGGCGGCTGTGCGCGGACTGCACCGATCGCTACGCGGCGCCGCGGCCGCGCTGCCTGCGCTGCGCGCTGGCGGTGCCGCAGGGCGTGGCGCTTTGCGGGCACTGCCTGCGCGAGCCGCCGCCCTGGTCGCGTGCGGTCGCGGCCTGCGACTACGGCCACCCCTGGGACGGCGTGCTTGCCGATTTCAAGTTCCGCGCGGCGCTCGACCTCGCACCGGCGCTTGCCGACCTGCTGGTGCACGCCCTCGGCCCCGAGCCACCGGCGGTCGACCTGCTGCTGCCCGTGCCGCTCGCGCCGGCGCGGCTGCGCGAGCGCGGCTACAACCAGGCCGCGCTGCTCGCCGCGGCCCTGGGCCGCCAGCGGCCGATCGCGGTGCGCACCGACGTGCTGCTGCGCATCGCCGACACGCCGCACCAGGTTGCGCTGCCGCGCGAGCGCCGCATCGCCAACCTGCGCGGCGCCTTCGCCGTCGAGCCGCTCACGCTGCAGGCCGTGCGTGGCCGCCGCATCGCGCTGCTCGACGACGTGATGACCACCGGCGCGACGCTCGCCGAGGCGGCGCGCACGCTGCACGCCGCCGGCGCGGCCGAGGTGCAGGCCTGGGTCGTGGCGCGCACGCCGGACTGACGGGGACAATCGCGGGCCGCCCGCGTGCTGCATGCCCATGTTCCACATCGTCCTCGTCGAACCCGAGATCCCGCCCAACGCCGGCAACGTGATCCGGCTCGCGGCCAACACCGGCTGCACGCTGCACCTCGTCGAGCCGCTCGGCTTCTCGATGGAGGATCGGCTGCTGCGGCGCGCCGGGCTCGATTACCACGAGCATGCCGCGGTGCGCCGCCATGCCTCGTGGGACGCGCTGCTCGAACGCGAGCGGCCCGACGCGCTGCGCTGCTTCGCATTCACGACCCGGGGCAGCCGGCCGCTCGCCGACATGCGCTGGCAGGCCGGCGACTGGCTGGTGTTCGGCGGCGAGACGCGCGGCCTGCCCGATGCGCTGCGCGAGCGCTTCGCGCCGGCACAGCGCGTGCGCCTGCCGATACGCGCCGGCCAGCGCAGCCTGAACCTGTCGAACGCGGTGGCGGTGGCGGTGTTCGACGCCTGGCGCCAGCTCGGCTACGCCGGCGCCGCCTGAGCGGCCGCGCAGTAGCGCGCGATCAGGCCGAGCAGTTCCTCTTCGCTGTAGGGCTTGCCGAGATAGTGGTCGACGCCGAGTTCGGCGGCGTAGTCGCGGTGCTTCTGCGCGATGCGCGAAGTGATCATGATCACCGGCAGCGCGGCGAGCCGCGAATCGGCGCGGATGTTGCGGACCAGGTCGAAGCCGTCCATGCGCGGCATCTCGATGTCCGACAGCACGACCGCCGGGCGCTCTTCGCCGAGCTTCTCCAGTGCGTCGAGGCCGTCCTTGGCGAGCGCGACGCGGTAGCCCTCGCGCGCCAGCAGACGCTGCGTGACGCGCCGCACCGTCAGCGAGTCGTCGACCACCAGCACCAGCGGCGCGGCCGGCACGGCCGCCGCGACCGGCTCGACCGGCTTCGCGCCGGCCGGCGCCGCTGCGGCTTCGGCCATCAGCGCCCGCGCCGCATCGACGTAGACCGCCGCGAGCGCCACCGGGTTGTAGATCAGCGCGACGGCGCCCGAGGCCAGCAGCGTCATGCCCGCCAGGCCCGGCAGGCGCGAGAGCTGCGGCCCGAGGTTCTTGACCACCACTTCCTGGTTGCCCAGCACCTCGTCGACGTGCAGCGCGATGCGCTGGGCGGCCGAGCGGATCACCACCACCGTCTGGGTGCGCGCGCCGACGTCCTCGCCGCGCGCACTCATCTGCAGCAGCGCACCGAGCCAGAAGAAGGGCAGCGTCTGCTCGCCGTAGACGTAGCCGCCGCCCGCGTAGCCGGCCTCGATCTCGGCCGGCTTGGCGCGCCGCACGATCTCCACCAGCGTCGCCGGCACGGCGACGGTGGCCTGGCCGCAGCGCAGCATCACGACCTGCGTGACGGCGGTCGTCAGCGGCAGCACGAGCCTGAAGCTGGTGCCCTGGCCCGGCGCGCTGGCGGTCTCGATGCGGCCGCCGAGCGCATTGACCTCGGCGCGCACCACGTCCATGCCGACGCCGCGGCCGGCGAGTTCGGTCACCGTGGCGGCGGTCGAGAAGCCCGGCGTGAAGATCAGGTTGGCGAGCTCGGCGTCGCCGTGCGGCAGCGTCGCATCGAGCAGACCCATCGCGATGCCCTTGTCGCGGATGCGCTTCAGGTCGAGGCCAGCGCCGTCGTCGCGGAACTCGACGCTGACCTCGTTGCCCTCCTGGCGCAGCGCGACTACGATCTGCCCGGTCGCGTCCTTGCCGGCCGCCACGCGCGCGGCGGGCGCCTCGATGCCGTGGGTGACGCAGTTGCGCAGCAGGTGCTCGAAGGCACCGGTCATGCGGTCCAGCACGCCGCGGTCCACTTCGATCGAGCCGCCGACGATGTCCAGCCGCACCTGCTTGCCGGTCTCCTTGGACGCCTGGCGCACGACGCGGTACAGGCGCTCGGACAGCCCCTCGAACTCCACCATGCGAGTGCGCAGCAGGTCGTCCTGCAGGTCGCGCGTGAGCCGCGCCTGCGCCGCCAGCTCGTCCTCGGCGGTCTCCAGCGTGCGCTGCAGCGCGCGCTGCACGGTGGCCACGTCGTTGACCGACTCGGCCATCATCCGCGTCAATTCCTGGAAGCGCGTGAAGCGGTCGAACTCCAGCGGGTCGAAGGCCTGCGCCGCGGCCTTGGCGGCCTCCATGCGCGTGCTCATCTGCGTCTCGGCCTGCAGCTCGATGTCGCGCAGCTGACCGCGCAGACGCTCGAGGTTCTCGGTCAGGTCGCCGAGCGAGCCGCGCAACTGGGCGACCTCGGCCTCCAGCCGGGCGCGCGTGATGCTGACCTCGCCGGCCTGGTTGACCAGGCGGTCGAGCAGCTGCGGGCGCACGCGCACCGCGGCGGACGATGCGAGCGGCGTGCGCTCGGCTGCCGGCAGCGGCGCCGCCGCGGCACCGGCCGGGGCGAAGCGCGACCAGTCGATCTCCGGCGCGCCGGCCCCCGGGGCGGCCCACACTTCGGGCGGCGTCGGCTCGGCCGGCAGCTCCGGCGGAACCGGCGGCTCGGCGCCCGGCGGCAGCTCCTGCGGCTCGGCGGCGGCCGGCACGAAGGGCTCCAGGGGCATCGGCAGACTCGCGACCGGCTCGTCCAGCGGCGGCCACGCGGTGCTGACGACATGGCTGTCGGCGGTGTCGCGCAGCGGCTCGACGGCCGCCTGCGCCTCGGCATAGGCCTGGCTGTCGCGCAGCCGCAGCCGCTCGAAGCCGGCGGAGATCACGTCGGCGCGGCCGAGCAGCGCTTCGACCTCGCTGCCCGTCGCCGACTCGCGCTGCAGCAGGTGCTCGATCGCCGTCTCCAGCCGGTGCGCCAGCTCGCCCAGGCGCATCGCGCCGGCCAGGCGCGCGCCACCCTTGAGCGTGTGCAGCGTGCGCATCGCCGCGCTGGCGTGGGCCGGCTGCTCGGGCGCGCCGGCCCAGTCGCGCAGCTGGGCGCTGAGCGTCGGCAGCAGCTCCTGCGCCTCTTCCTCGAAGAAGGGGAAGAGGTCGGCATCGACCGCATCGACCGCGTCGATGTCCTCGTCGCTGTCGAGCGCGGTGGCCGAAACCGGCCGCAGCGGCGTCTCGGCCAGCGGCACGAAGGGCTTGAAGCCGGCTTGGCCGAGTTCGTCGTAGCCGCGCAGCGCGGCGACCGGCGCCTCGACGGCTTCGGCCGGCTCGCCCGCGGGCACCGGCGCGGCCGCCACGGGCTCGTCGGCCGGGAAGCCGGCAGCCACGTCGGCCGCCGGCTCGGCGCTCACCGGCTCCAGGCCGACCGGCACCGGGCTTTCGGGCGCCTCGGGCAGTGGCGCCTCGGCCGCCGGCGGTTCGGCGGCAGCCGCATCGACCGGCGGGCCCTCGACCGCCGGGGCGTCGACCCGCAGCTCGGCCGGCGCCGGCTGCCCGGTGTCGGGCGGCGGCGCCGTGCTCAGCGCCTCGAGGCGCCGGCCGATGTCGATGGCCTGCGCATGCAGCCGATCGGCCAGCGCCGGAGGGGGCGACTTCAGGAAGCCGGCCGCGAACTGGTGCAGCAGGCGCCGGATCTCCTCGGCCACCTCGCCGAACAGCGCGGCATCCTCGGCGTTGCCGCTGCCCAGGGCCTGCGACGGTTCCAGCGTGTGCTCGAGCTGGCGCGCCAGCGCCGACAGGTCGGCGAAACCGACCGTGGCCGAGCTGCCGGCCAGCGAATGCGCCAGCGCGATCGCCGTCTCGCCGACCGGGCGGTGCAGTTCGAGCGCCCACTCCGACAGCTCGGTGGCGAGGCGGCGCGACAGCTCATCGGCCTCGTTCAGGTAGATGTTGAAGAGCGGGATGCCGATGCGCAGCGGGCCGACGACCTTGACTGGATCGCTCTCCGGCTCGGCCTGCGCCCCGAGCTCTTCCGCCGGCTCCAGCGCGGCCGGGACCGAAGGCTGCAGCGGCTCGACCATCGCGCTGCCGTCGCTGGGCGGCGCCGACCATGCGGCCTCGATCACGCCGGCATCGGGCGCATCGAGCTCGTCGGCCGCAGGTGACTCGGCGAACGCCTCGCTGAAGGCGGCGGACACCGACACCGAGGGCTGCAGCGGTTCGAACACCGCCGGCTGGTCGAGCACCGCGGCGACGGACTCGGCCGGGATGTCGAGCTGGATCGAGGTGATCTGGGCGTCCTCGAGCGCCGGCGAGGCGGTGGTCTCGTCGAGCGGCAGCGGCGCGGTGGGCGCGATCTCGAAGCCATGATCGACCTCGAACACGGCCTCGGCCAGCTCGGGCTCGGGCTCGGGCTCGGACCCTGCGGGCTCGGCGGCCGGGGCAGGCTGCGGCTCGGGCTCGGGCTCGGGCTCTGGCTCCGGCTCCGGGCTCCAAACAGCGGCCGGCGGCGGCTCGGCCGGCGGCGCCCCGCCGAGGTCGAAGGTGAAATCCATGCCCGGGAAGGCCGGCGCCTCGACCGCCTCGACCGGTTCGGCGGGCGCCGGCTCGGCGGCCGTCGGCGGCTCGGGCGGCGCGATCAGGTCCAGGTCGCTGGCCGGCGGCAGCACGAGGCTGAGCGGCGGCAGCGCCGGCGGCTCGGTGACGGCCGGCGGCTGCAGGATCGCCGGCGGCGGCGCCGCCTCGTCGTCGAAGCCGACGCGGCGGCCCTCGAGGCGCAGCGTGTCGGCGACGCGGCGCGCCGCCGTGCTGCGGCGCTCGCCGTCGCGGCCGGCGGCGATGTCCGCCGTCCACTGGTCGAGGTGGGCCAGCGCCTCGTCGGTGACCTGCAGCAGGTTGGCGTCGGCCGGCTTCTGGCTGGCCAGCCAGGCGTTGTAGAGCTGCTCGAAGGCCCACGCGGCCTCGCCGTACTCGCCCAGGCCGACCATGCGCGAGCTGCCCTTGAGGGTGTGGAAGGCGCGCCTCACGGTGGTGAGCTGCTCGACGTCGCCGGGCGCGTCGCGCAGCGCCGCGCTCGCGCCGCGGGCGGTGTCGAGCACCTCGCGCGCTTCCTCGAGGAAGATGTCGCGCATCTCGTCGTCGCCCTCGAGCCCGGTGGCCTGCACCGGCGCCGGCGGGGTCAGCGAGATCAGCGGCATCGGCGCCGACACCGGCGCAGGCGGCGCGGCAGCGGGTTCGAGCCCGGCCGGCTCGACCGCGGTGGCGACGAAGTCGGCCAGCGCGTCGGCGATGCGCACGCGGGTCTGCTGCTCGCTCGGCGCCGCATCGGCCTCGTCGAGCGCGCTCTGCGCGTTCTCGATCGATGCCGCCAGATCCGGCTGCGCGGTGATGGCCGGCGCGAGCGACAGCCGCTCGATGCCGCGCGCCACCTCGTCGAGCGGCATCGCGCCGCTGGCGCCCTCGGCAAGTTGCTGCACTTCCTCGATCAGCGCCGGCTCGACGCGCGTCGCCGCAGCGGCCTCGAGCACGCTGCTCGGCCGGCCCATCGTGGACTCGAGCAGGCCGGCGGACGCGTTGAAGCGGAACATCGCCTTGGCGACCTGCGGCTGCACGCCCAGCAGGTCGATCAGGAAGCTCAGGGCGCTCAGGTTGCCGGCCAGGCGCTCGAACAGCGGCTGCTCGCGCGGCGCATCGGCGCCGGCGGCGACCAGCGCGTCGACGTCGTCGCGCATGCGCAGCACGGCCTGGGTGGCCTGGTCGATGCCCAGCACCGACAGCACGCCGCGCATCGCCTGCAGCTGCCCGGGCACCGGCATCAGCACGCCAGGGTCGGACGGGTTGCGGAAGAACTGGTCGATCAGCTTCTCGGACTCGGACAGGGCGCCGCGCAGCTCCTGCACGACGCTGCCCATGGTCTGGCGGTCGGAGACGCGGCGGTAGAGCTCCTCCATCCAGGGCTCGAGCGCCTCCGGCGCCGTGCCGCCGCGCACCGCCTCGATGCGCTGCGCGAGCCGCTGCACGCGATCGGCCTGACCGGGCTGGTCGAAGGCGCCGTCCTCGAGTGCGGCCTCGAGGTAGAGCACGCTCGTCGCGACCTCCATCGCCAGCGCGGCCGGCGGCGCCGCACCGGCTTCCACCGCCGCTGCGGCGGCGCGCGACAGTGCGTCGCCGAGCACCTCGCCGCCGGGCACCAGGCGCCTGAGCGAGTCGGCCACCAGCGTGAACTGCTCGTGCAGGCCGGACAGGCGGTGCATCTCGCCGCCGGCCACGGCCGACCAGCTGTCGCGCGCCGTCGCGACGCGCTTGCGCGCCTGGGTGATCCAGGCCGGGTCGTAGCGGCCGAGCACGGCCTCGTGGTAGTCGGCCGGCAGCGCGTCGCGCGTGGCCGGGTAGGCCTGGCGCACCGCGCTCAGGCGCGGCGCCTGGCCGGGCGCGGGCGCCTGCGCCTGCACGCAGAAGAAGGTCAGGTCCTCGGCCAGCCGCTCGCCGGCGGCGGCCGGGTCGCGCTGCTGGGCGCGCAGCTGCGCCAGCAGGCGCGAGGTGATGCGCTTGCTGTAGACGTCGGGCACCAGCAGGCCTTCGGCCTGGGCCTCGAAGAAGCCGGCCGCCAGCCGCCACAGCGTCGCCGTGTGCGGGTGCTCGGCGCCCGCGGCCAGCCCGGCGCTGAGCGCGGACAGGCGCTGCGGGACCGCGGGGCCGCTCTGGCGCATCAGCGCGAGCGCCTGCGACTCGAACTCGGCCGTCAGCAGCGCGTCGGCGCCGCGCGGCGCGACGTCGGGCTCGCCGGCGATCGCCTGCCACTGCCAGTCGTGCGGCCAGAGGTCGGCCGGGTGGATGCGCTCGGCGCCCGCCAGCTCCATCACGGCGCGGTACTGCGGGAACAGCGCGACCGGCGACACCGGCTTGCCGGCCAGCCGGCGCGCGAGGTAGTCGAGCAGCGCGAACGAGGCACGCTCGACGGCGTCGACCGCCGCCGTGTCGAGCTTGTGCGGCTTGCCGATGAACTTGTGCACCAGCGCCTCGCTGCCGCGCAGCAGCGCGGCGCCGGCCGGCAGGCCGACCAGTTCGAGCACGCCGACGCCCTGGTGGATCTGCTGGCGCGCGGCGCGCAGCTGGGCCGGGTCGGTGTCGTCGAGGTCCGAGTCGTAGGTGGACTCGGTCTCCTTCAGCGTGCGGCGCAGCGCCTTGTGCGCGGCGTCGAGCGACTTGCGCAGCTCCTCCTGCACCCAGGCCAGGGCACTGACGTCGTCGAGGGTGTCGTGCGTCTCGTCCATCCAGGCCTCTACTCGGCGCTCGCGTTCAGGCGATCTTGAATCGCGCGACCGAGGCCTTCAGCTCCTCGGCGCTCTTGGACAGCTCGCGCACCAGCGTCGCGGTCGAGCGCGTGCCTTCGCCGGTCTGCTCGGTGACCGCGAAGATGTGCTGGATGTTGGCGGCCACGACGTTGGCGGACTGCGCCTCGCGCGAGGTCTCGGCCGAGATCTGCTCGATCAGCTCGGCGAGCTGGCGCGACACGCGGTCGATCTCGCCGAGCGCGGTGCCGGCGTTGTCGGACAGCTTGGCGCCCTCGACCACGCCCTGGGTCGAACGCTCCATGGCGGCCACCGCGTCCTGGGTGTCGGTCTGAATCGTCTTCACCAGCGCGGCGATCTGCTTGGTCGCGTCGGCCGAGCGTTCGGCCAGCCGCTGCACTTCCTCGGCGACGACCGAGAAGCCGCGGCCCGCCTCGCCGGCCGAGGCCGCCTGGATGGCGGCGTTGAGCGCCAGCACGTTGGTCTGCTCGGTGATGTCGGAGATCAGCTCGGTGATCTCGCCGATCTCCTGCGAGCTCTCGCCGAGGCGTTTGATGCGCTTGGAGGTCTCCTGGATCTGGTCGCGCAGCGTGTTCATGCCGCCGATCGCGTCCTGCACCGCCTGCAGGCCGGATTCGGCGGCCATCAGCGACTGGCGCGCGACCTGGGCGGACTGCGTGGCCTGGCTGGACACGCCGTTGATGCGGGTGGCCATCTGCAGCACCGACTCGCCGGTCTCGCGGATCTCGCGCAGCTGTTCGTCGGAGGCGGCCAGCAGCTCGGTCGAGGTGTTCTCGACCTGCTGCGTCGTCTCGGTCACGCGGCTCACCGTGCCGGTCACCTGCGACACCAGCGTGCGCAGCTCCTCCACGGTGTAGTTCACCGAGTCGGCGATGGCGCCGGTGATGTCCTCGGTCACCGTGGCCTGCTGGGTCAGGTCGCCTTCGGCTACCGTCTGCAGCTCGTTCATCAGCCGCAGGATCGCCGCCTGGTTGGCGTCGTTGACGCGCTTGGCCTCCTGCTCGAGCCGCTCGGCCTCCTCGCGCTGCGCGTCGGCGAACGCGGCGCGCTGGCGCTGGTCCTGCACGTACAGCAGGAACAGGCCCAGGCCGCCCGCGGCGGCCAGCAGCACCGCGATGCCGCCGACCACCAGCAGCACCGCGCCCAGGCCCGAGCGCTCCTGCAGCTCGGTCTGCACCTGCTGCAACCCGGCCCGCAAGGGCTCACTGTCGGCGACGATCTGGTTGTGCGCCTCGCGCGCCCGCACCAGGCCCTGCAGGTTGCCGAGGATGGCGCTGGCTTCGGCGCGGGTCGTCTCGTACTTGGCGAGCAGGTTCTGCAGCTGCTCGCGGGTGGCGCCGTCGCGGGTGCCGGGCAGCCGCAGCTCCGCACTGCCGTCGAGCAGGCCCTGCACCAGCTCGCGGAAGGAATTGAGGTCCTTGCCGAGCAGGAACACCGCCTCGGGTGACACGCCTTCGAGCGTGAGGAATTCGTTGGCCGACTTGCCGATGCGCTGCGTCAGCATCACCACCTGGCCCATCTGCTGCAGCTCGGCCGCGCTGGCGTCGGCCTGCACCTTCAGCGAGGACGCGGTCTCGGCGATCTCGAGCAGTTCGGCCGACTGGCGGTTGACGTTGCGCAGCGCCTGGCTCACCTGCGTCAGCGTCTGCTGCTGCGCGAGCACGGTGTTGGCGTTGCTCTCGGCGCGGTCGACGAGCGGCATGATGGTCTTCAGCACGGCCTGCGCCGGACCGGGCGCCGGCTCCAGCGTGTCGTTGCCGGACTCGAGCCCGCGCGCCACCGTGGCGAGCACCGTGGCGCTGTCCTTCAGCTCGGCGAAGGACGCGGCGTTGCCGAGCAGCGCCTGCGACACCGACTTCGCGAGCCGCTGCGACTGCATCTGCGCCTCGCCGGTGGCCGCCACCTGGATCGCGCCCTGGCTGGCCGAGGTGAGCGACGCGACGGTCACGAACAGCAGGCCCACGAGGCCGAAGAACACCATGCCGCCGAGCAGCCGCTGCTGCTCGGCCGGCGCCATGCCGCCGATCAGCGGCAGCGCCGCCGCCGCGGCCGGCTCGACCGGCGGCGACTCGCCGAAGTCCGGCAGTTCGGACGGCGCCGACTCGGTGATGATCGACGAATCGCCGCGCATGCGCGAGGTGTCGAGGGCGATGGTCGCGGCGTCGCCGACCACCATGTCGTCAGCGACCGGATAGGCCTCGTCGGCGCCGCCGCGCGACGCGTCGGCGTCCGGCTTGCGGGGGCCGAGACCCTTCAGTTTGTCCAGGAAGCTCATGGAAGATCCCTCTCGCTCGATCGGTCTGACCCGCATCCGGCCCGTCGCGCCGCGGCGCTCAGCGGGCGATCCTCAGAAACACCTCGTCGGCCGCCAGCGCCGCGAGCTGCAGCTCCTGCCAGCGGCGTCCGGCGGCATCGACCAGGCAAGCCCCGGCGAAGGCCGGCCGCGCCGCGGCGTCGGGCTCGGCGCGCAACTGCTCGGCCGAGCGCAGACCGGCGAGCCGGTCGACCAGCAGCGCGCAGTTGGTCTCCAGCGCCGGGTTGAAGGCGACCAGCCGCGCCTGCTCGCGCAGCGCCTCGGTGCCGGTGGCGGCGCGCAGGCCCAGGAAGGCCGCCAGGTCCACGACGCCGTGCAGCCGGCCGCGCAGGTTGGCGACGCCCAGGAACCAGGGCTGGGTGTGCGGCACCGGCAGCAGCGGCGCGAGGGGGAAGATCTCGCCGGCCTGGCCGAGCGGCAGCAGCAGCCCCTGCCCGCCGGACTCCACCGCCAGCCAGCTGACCGCCGCGCCCTCGGCACGGGCGCCCTGCAGCCGCTCGGCCAGCCGGCTCTGGAGCTCGCGCAGTGCTTCGCGTCGTGCCATTGCGCCGGGTCGTCAGTCGAAGGCTCGGATCTTGGTGATCAGCTCGTCGGCGTCGACCGGCTTGACCACGTAGTCGCGCGCGCCCTGGCGCATGCCCCAGACCTTGTCGGTCTCCTGATTCTTGCTGGTGCACATGATCACCGGCACGTCGGCGAAGCGCGGGTCGCGGGTGATCGCGCGGGTGAGCTGGAAGCCGTTCTGGCCCGGCATCACCACGTCCATCAGGATCAGGTCGGGCTTGCCTTCCTCGAGGCGGCGCATCGCCTCCTCGCCGTTCTCGGCGGTGCGGACCTTGAAGCCGCGCTTGCCCAGCAGGTCGGACAGGTAGTGGAGTTCGGTCTTGGAGTCGTCGACCAGCAGGATGTTGGTGATCGTCATGACGGGTTCCTCGTCGCGCCCGGCGCGGGGGTCAGGCCGCTCGGGCCGGGCTGGGTCGGCGCATCGCGCATCAGGCCGCCCGACGGTGCTGCTCGACCGCCTGCAGCAGCTGATCCTTGGTGAAGGGCTTGGTCAGGTAGTCCTGCGAGCCGACCATGCGCCCGCGCGCCTTGTCGAACAGGCCGTCCTTGGACGACAGCATGATCACCGGCACGGCGGCGAACTTCGGGTTGCGCTTGATGATCGCGCAGGTCTGGTAGCCGTCGAGCCGCGGCATCAGGATGTCGCAGAAGATCAGGTCCGGCAGGTGGTCGTTGACCTTGGCCAGCGCATCGAAGCCGTCTTCCGCCAGCACGACCGTGTAGCCGCCCTGCTTCAGGAAGATCTCGGCCGAACGGCGGATCGTGTTGCTGTCGTCGATGACCAGCACGCGCGTGGCGGGCGGTTCGGCGGCGCTCGCTTCGGGCATCGGCACGTCGTTCACCAGCGCGGCTCCTCGCAGGGGACGGTGCTCAGATCTGCACCATCTCGAAGTCTTCCTTGCGCGCGCCGCACTCCGGACAGGTCCAGTTCATCGGCACGTCGGCCCATGCGGTGCCCGGGGCGATCCCGTGTTCCGGGTCCCCGGTCGCCTCGTCGTAGATCCATCCGCAGATGAGGCACATCCAGGTCTTGGAATCACTCACGGTCTCTTGTCGGCTCACTACAATGATCCAAGATTGTAGCGATCGCCCTTTGCAAAAAGACAAGGGTTAGTGGGCACATACGCAACATTCCTCATAAATTTCTGGAACTCCGTGACCGCCTCCGCGGGCACGGCTCCGAGCCCCGAACCCGCCCATGAAGACGCCCCCGCCCCCCGCCGCCGACGTGCCCGAAGCCGACACCGGCGAGCCGGCCGCGCCGGCCTGCGTGATGAGCTTCAACGCCAGTGACCCGAGCGGCGCCGGCGGCCTGGCTGGCGACGTGTCCACGATCGCCGCGATGGGCGCCCACCCGTTGCCGGTGGTCACGGCCATCGTGCTGCGCGACACCGCCGAGGTCTTCGAATCGCACGAGATCGACACCGACGTGGTGGTCGAGCAGGCCCGCAGCATCCTCGAGGACGTGACGATCTCGGCCTGGAAGGTCGGCTTCCTCGGCAGCGCCGAGGGCGTGGCCGCGGTCGCCGAGGTGCTGAGCGACTACCCGGACGTGCCGCTGGTCGCCTACCTGACCAGCGTGTCCTGGCTCGAGGACGACGACCAGACCGCCTACGTGGACGCCTTCCGCGAGCTGATCCTGCCGGCCACCGAGGTGCTGGTCGGCAACCAGCAGACGCTGACCGACGTGCTGCTGCCCGACTGGGAAGGTGAGCGCCCGCCGTCGGCGCGCGAGCTGGCCGTCGCGGCAGGCGAACTGGGCGCCAAGTACGTGCTCGTCACCGGCATCGCGCTGCCGGGCGGCAAGGGCGCCGAAGGCTGGGTCGACAACGTGCTCGCGTCGCCGCAGGGGGCGATCACCGGCGAGAAGTTCGAGCGCTTCGAGGCCAGCTTCGTCGGCGCCGGCGAGACCCTCGCGGCGGCGCTGGCGGCCCTGCTGGCCAGCGGCCAGGACCTGCACCTGGCCGTCGGCGAGGCGCTGAGCTTCCTCGACCAGGCGCTGGACGCCGGCTTCCGGCCCGGCATGGGCAACATCGTCCCCGACCGCTTCTTCTGGGCCCTGCCCGAGCCCGAGGAAGGCGAAGAGGTGTTCGACGACGGCGCCGGGCCCGCCCCCGAGCCGCCGTCGGAGGACGGCCCCGACACCCCCCGCGGCCCGCGCCGCATCCACTGAACCCCCTCGCCATGACCGACCGCAACGCGGCCCTGTTCGCACGCGCCCAGCGTGTCATTCCCGGCGGCGTCAACTCGCCGGTGCGCGCCTTCCGCGCCGTCGGCGGCACGCCGCGCTTCATCGCCCGCGCCGAGGGGGCCTACCTCTGGGACGCCGACGGCCGGCGCTACATCGACTACATCGGCTCCTGGGGACCGATGATCCTCGGCCACGGCCATCCGGCGGTGCTCGACGCGGTGCAGCGGGCGGCGACCGACGGCTTCAGCTTCGGCGCGCCCACCGAGCGCGAGGTCGAGCTCGCCGAGGAGATCCTGAAGCTGGTGCCGAGCGCCGAGCAGGTGCGCCTGGTCAGCTCGGGCACCGAGGCCGCGATGAGCGCGCTGCGCCTCGCGCGCGGCGCCACCGGCCGCAGCACCATCGTCAAGTTCGAGGGCTGCTACCACGGCCATGCCGACGCGCTGCTGGTCAAGGCCGGCTCCGGCCTCGCGACCTTCGGCCACCCGACCAGCGCCGGTGTGCCGGCGGAAGTGGTGCAGCACACGCTGGTGCTGACCTACAACGACGTGGCCCAGCTCGAAGCGGCCTTCGACGCGCATGGCCGCGACATCGCCTGCGTGATGCTCGAGCCGATCGCCGGCAACATGAACTTCGTGCGCGCCAGCCTGCCCTTCATGACGCGGCTGCGCGAGCTGTGCACG
>CAYLKR010000044.1:0-17920 GCA_964384225.1 uncultured Methylibium sp. | reverse complement strand
ACATGTCGGCCTTGGCCTTGCCGAAGATCTCCTTCAGCTTGGCGTCGGCGTTGATCACGCGCTTCTGCACCGCGTCCTGGAGCTTGTTCTTCTTGATGTACTCCCAGATCTTCTTGGTGACATCGGTGCGCGGCAGCGGCTTGTCGCCGACGATCGCAGCCAGGGCGGCGCTCGGGGTCAGCGCCTTCATGAACGCCGCGTTCGGCGTGCGCTTGGCGGCCGGCTTCTTGGCCGCGGCCTTCTTCGCCGGGGCCTTCTTGGCCGGCGCCGCCTTCTTGGCCGCCGCCTTCTTGGCCGGGGCCGCCTTCTTCGCCGGGGCCGCCTTCTTGGCCGGGGCCTTCTTCGCCGGCGCCTTCTTGGCGGCGGCCTTCTTCGCAGTTGCCATGTTGAACATCTCCATCAAGGGGTTGTTGATGTGCCGGGCCACGGGCGAAAGCCGCATGAACTCTCATTCTCTCGACAGCCCCGCGGCGCGGATGGTACTGCGCGGGTATCGCGCTGAGAAGCGTTTTCCATAGAGGAAACCGCGCAAACGCACCCGTCGTCAGCCTTTGTGTGGCGCTCGGGCATCAGCGCGGCGCTCCCGGGAGCGCCCCAGGGCGGCCTCCGCGGCTTGCCCCGATCGTCATTGTGGGCAATTCGATTGCACACAATTTGATTCGTTGGGCGCCGCTACAGTGCCGCCATGGCAACGTCTCCCGGCCCCCTCGCCGCCGCCGCGCGGCCCCGCGCCCGGCGCGCCGCGGCGGACCCGCTGGCGCTCGACACCCAGCTGTGCTTCGCGCTGTACTCCGCCTCGCTGGCGATGACCAAGCGCTACCGGCCGCTGCTCGACGCGATCGGCCTGACCTACCCGCAGTACCTGGTGATGCTGGCGCTGTGGGAGGGCGACGGCCTCACCGTCTCGGCGCTCGGCGAGCGGCTGCGGCTGGACTCCGGCACGCTGACGCCGCTGCTCAAGCGGCTCGAGGCGCTCGGCCTGCTGCAGCGCCAGCGCGCCGCCGACGACGAGCGCCGCGTGTGCCTCACGCTCACCGCCGCCGGCCGCCAGCTGCGCCGCCGCGCGCTCGCGATCCCGCCGCAGCTGGCGCAGGCGCTCGGCTGCTCGGCCCCCGAGCGCGCGGCGCTGGCCGCGGCACTGCGTTCACTGCGCGACACGCTGGCGCCCGACGCCGGCGGGTCCCGCTCCCCCGACGCGGCCTGAACGGCCGCGCCTTCCGCTTCCGCCACCCGCTCCCGAAAGGACCGCCATGAACAAGATCGAGAACGTGCTCTACCGCGCCCAGGCCACCGCCACCGGCGGCCGCGAGGGCCGCGCCGTGTCGTCGGACAAGGTGCTCGACATCCAGCTGTCCACGCCGAAGGAACTGGGCGGCGGCGGCGGCCCGGGGACCAACCCCGAGCAGCTGTTCGCGGCCGGCTACTCGGCCTGCTTCCTGGGCGCGATGAAGTTCGTCGCCGGCCAGCAGAAGAAGGCGCTGCCGGCCGACACCACGGTGACCGGCAAGGTCGGCATCGGCCAGATCCCGCAGGGCTTCGGCATCGAGGTCGACCTGGCGATCAGCATCCCGGGCATGTCGCGCGCCGACGCCGAGGCGCTGGTGCAGGCCGCGCACGGCGTGTGCCCGTACTCGAACGCGACGCGCGGCAACATCGAGGTGCGCCTCAGCGTGGTCTGACCGCGGCGTCCGCCGCGCCATGAAAAAAGGGGCCGCGTGAGCGGCCCCTTTCGCATGCTTGCGGTTCCCGTCAGTTGACGAGCACCGCGTCGGTCTCGCTGCCGGCATTGCGCCGGTACATCAGCAGCAGGCCGGTCTGCGACGGCGAGGCCGCCGCGCCGCCGGCCACCGCGGTGGCGGCAAGTTGGCGCGTGCCGCCGGCCGGGATCGCCGTCACCACGTCGCCGGCCACGCCGTAGCGCGGCGTCGCGGCGGTGTAGCGCATGCCCTCGATCGCGTCGGTCACGATGCCGGTGAAGTAGTTGTCGTAGGCCAGCACGGTGAACGTGAAGGGCTGCGCCGGGTCGCTGATGCCCACCGCCGCGGTCGGCACGGTGAAGATCGAGTTGCCCGACTGCAGGTCGGCGTCGTTGAAGAAGTAGATCGCGTTCGCACCCGTCGCCAGGTTGAACACGTTCACGACGCTCTGCCCGGAGGCACCGAAGCCGCTGAGCTCCGACTGGTAGACCGCGAAGTCCGCGTTGCCGTCGTTGTTGGCGTCGATCTGCACCTCGTAGCCGCCCGGGTAGACCGGGTGGGCCCGCTTGGTCCAGGCCGCGATCGCGAACTGCAGGCCGCTGGTCGGGCCGCCGCCGACATCGACCGCGCGCACGCCCACCGCCTTCAGGTCGATCAGCGGCAGCTGGCTGCCGGGGCCGAACGAGGAGGTCGGGTAGTCGCGCGGGCTGGTGCCGGTGAGCCCGAACACGTCGAAGGCGCTGGCCTCGGCGCCGTTGTTGACGATGTTGAACGCCTGCCCCGGCTTGACCGCCGCGTTGCGCGACACCGCCGCCGACGCCGCCTTGCGCGGCAGCACATGCCACGGCACCGACAGCGTCTCGCCGCCGCCGGTGAGCGTGAGGTAGCCGTCGTACTCGACGCCCTCCAGCAGCGCGCCGTTGCCGCCCTGGGTCCCGCCGTTCAGGTTCCAGGTCGGGAGCTTGCTGCCGTCGATCACGAGCTTCACCTTCAGCTTGGCGCTGCCGCCCGCCGGCACGTTGACGCTGGACGGCGCCTGCAGCGATACGGCACCGCTGGCGGCGTCGTTCGCGTAGCGGAAGCCGTGCGACACCGCGTAGCTGCGCGCGGTCGACGAGAAGTTCTCGACGACCAGCTCCTGCGTCAGCGTCATGAGGCCCCGCACCTCGGCATAGCCGAAGGGCAGGCTGGCGCTGTGGGCCGCGGGATTGCGGACCACGGCGTTCAGGCCGATCGCCCGGTTGACGCGCAGCTCGCCGGCCCCGATGCGGCTGATCGGCGCCAGCACGCCCGGCTGGACGGCGTTGTTGTTGAACACCTGCACGTCGGCGCTGTTCATCAGCATCGCCTTGATCTGCGCCGGGCTGCGCGTCGGGTGCGCCTGGCGCAGCAGCGCGGCGGCGCCGGCCACCATCGGCGCGGCGCCGGAGGTGCCGCCGAAGGCGGTCTCGCCGGTGCCGGTGCCGACCTCGGCCGACAGCGACGCGCCGGGCGCGCCGATCTCCGGCTTGATGCTGGAGCGGCTCACGTCCGGGCCACGCGACGAGGTCGAGGCCATGCTGCCGACCAGGCTGATGAGCACGTCGGGGGAGATCGTGACGTTGACCGTCGCACTGGCCGCGGCCGCCTTGAGGGCTGCGCCGAGCGTGTTCTGGACCACGATCGTCGGCACGAACACCGTCCCGCCGCCGTAGCTGAAGGTCGGCGCGTCGCCGGCCGCGTTGTTGGCGAGGATCACCGCCGCGGCGCCGGCGCGTGCCGCGCGGTCCACCTTCTCGCTGATGTTGCAGCTGCCGCGGTCGACCAGCGCCACCTTGCCGGCCACCGCCGCGGGCACCGAGCCCTCGGTGCAGGCCAGGCCGGCGACCACCACGTCGTTGGTGACGGTGCGGTCGATCGGCGCCCAGTCCACCGTGTTGGTGTTGGCATAGGTGCCGGCCACCGACGCCGGGGCGTTGACGACCAGCGGGATCGCGCCGGCCGACGGCACCGAGGTCTGGGCCACGCTGATGACGCCGGCGCCCATCGCCGGCGAGCCGGTCACGAAGGGCTTGTTGCCGCCGTTGCCGGCCGAGGCGACCACCACCACGCCGAGGTTCACCGCCTCGGTGGAGGCGAGCGTCAGGTCGTCCTCTTCCTGGCCGTAGTTGGAGCCGAGCGACATGTTGATCACGTCGACGGCATCGCTGAAGTCGCCGTCGCCGTTCGGGTCGATCGCGTAGTCGACGCCCAGCACCAGCGCGACGCCGTTGCACGACGAGGAGACCGCGCTGCAGGTCTTCACCGCCACCAGCGAGGCGCCCGGCGCCACGCCCTTGTGCGTGCCGTCGAGGCTGCGCCCTGCGATGATGTCGGCGACATGGGTCCCGTGGCCCTCGAAGTCGATCGGGTCCGGGTCCTCGGTGCGATCGCTGTTCGGCCAGCCTTCGCCGACGAAGTCGTAGCCGGCGACCACCTTGGCGGTCGGGAACAGGCCATCGAGCGTGGTCTGGGCGGCATCGCCCGGGCCGGCGCCGTAGGCCGCGGCATAGGCGGCCGCGGTGCCGGCACCCCCGAGGTTGCGGTGGGTGTAGTCGATGCCGGAGTCGAGCACGGCGACCTTGACGCCGCTGCCGTCCACGCCGGTGGCCTGCACTGCGGCGGCGCCGACATAGGGCACGGTCTCGGCGAGGTCGAGCTCGTAGGTCACCACCGGGCGCACCTTGACCACGCCGGCCATCGCGGCGATGTCGGCGATGCGCTTCGCGTCGACCTTGACCGCGATCGCGTTGTGCGCGACCTGGGCACGGCCGAGCTCGCGGGCGCCGAGCGCGGCGAGCGCCGAGGCCATGGCGGACTGGCGGTCGCGCAGCATCTGGCGGTGCGAGGACAGCGCGGTGCGCAACGCTGCGTCACGCTGCTTCAGGTCGCGCCCGGGCGCGAGCTCGCGCCGCTTGGCGGCCACCGACGGCTCGGCCAACTGGACCCAGACCTCCACCTCGCCGCTCGCGGCCCCGAGGCGCCGGTCGATGCGGCCCCCGGAGGTCGCGCCGGCCGGCACGGCCAGCGCGGCCACCGCCGGGTCGGCGGCGGCCTGCGGCGCCAGGTTCTGGGATCGTTCGAGCGGGGCGGAGCCGCCGCCGGAGCCGCCGCAGGCGGCCAGGATGAGCGCGGACAGGGTCGTCAGCGCGAGCTTTCCTCGCATGGTCACACTCCTTGTGGGATGTCAGGGGGGCCACACTGGCGGGTCGGCAGCGTCGTCCGGGTCGGGTCGCGTGCTTTTGTCACGCCAGCGAGCGGCGCAGGGTGCGCGAGGGGCGCGTGGGCGTCAAGGCCGACAACCCGGCCTAGGGGGTGGGATCAACCCGCAGCACCGCTGCTATCCTGCGGCGCATGAAACTGCTTGCCCGCTGGCTGCTGCTGGCCTGTGCGCTGCTGCTCGTCGCACACCTGTACCCCGGCGTGCAGGTCACGAGCTTCGGCGGCGCGCTGCTCGCCGCGCTGGTGCTGGGCCTGTTCAACGCGGTGCTGCGTCCGGTGCTGGTGCTGCTGACGCTGCCGGTGACGCTGCTGACGCTCGGGCTCTTCCTCTTCGTCATCAACGCGCTGATGTTCTACTGGGTCGCCGGGCTGCTCGAGGGCCTGGAGGTGCGCAGCTTCGGCGCGGCGCTGGTCGGCTCGCTGATCTACAGCGTCTGCGGTCTGGTGATCGACGCGGCGCTCGAGCGGCTGTTCCGCCGCGCCGACTGAGCGCGGCCGATCAGCCACCGCGCTCTTCGGCGCGGAGCTCGCGGCGCTGGCGCTCCAGCTCGCGCAGGCGGGCGTCGATCACGGTCGCTTCCACGCCCTCGGCGCGCGAGCGGCCGCTCGCCAGTTGCTGGCCGGCACGCAGGCGGTCGATCGCGCCGTTCAGGTCGCCGAGCGCGGCACGCCACTCGGCCTCGGCACGCACCGCGCGCAGCGGTTCTTCCAGCCGCTGCCAGAGCTGCGCCTGCAGGCTCCACGCGAGCGCGTCTTCCGGTTGCAGCGCGACGTGCGTCTGCAGCCGTTCGGCGGCCTCGCGCGCCGCGGACGCCGGCGCCTGCGGCAGCAGCGCCACCTGGGCGCGCGCGATCAGCATCGGCCGCGCATCGCCCAGGGCAGGCTGCAGTGCCGCGAGCCGCTCGGCCGCCGCACCGGCATCGCCTCGCGCGACCAGCGCCTCGACCTCCAGCAGGCCGAGCACCGCGAGGGCCTGCGCATCGCCGGCCGCCAGGGGCCGCGCCGCGGCCAGCGCGGCGTCGGCGCGCTGCGGCTCGCGCCGCAACACCGACGCGAGGGCGCTGGTGTAGAGCGCCCCCAGGCGCTCGGCGGCATCCGCCGAGGCGGCGGCCGCGCCACGATCGAAATCCTGCGCGCGCTGCAAAGAGGCATCCCGCGTGTCCATCAGCACGCGGGCGCGGGCCTGCATCAGCGCATACACGAGGCGCCGCGGCGGCGGCGCCGCACCGTCGACGCCCAGCCTCGCGCGCGCCTCGCCGATGCGCTCGGTGGTCAGCGGGTGGGTGCGCAGGTAGGGGAAGTTCTGGCTGTCGTTCAGGCGTGCCGCCTGCTGCAGCTTCTCGAACATCGCCGCCATGCCGCCGGGCGCCCAGCCGGCCCCGGTGAGGATGCCGAAGCCGACACGATCGGCCTCGCGTTCCATGTCGCGCGAGAAGTTCAGCTGTCCCTGCACCGCGACCGCCTGCCCGCCGGTGATCAGCGCCTGCGCCGCGTCCGGGCTGCGGCTCGCCACGAGGACGCCGAGGATCATGCCGACGATGCCGGCGACGCTGGTCGCCTGGCCGGCGTTCACGCTGCGCGCGATGTGGCGCTGCGTCACGTGCGACAACTCGTGCGCCAGCACCGAGGCCAGCTCGTCCGGCGTCGCGGTCACCGCCACCAGCCCGAGGTGCACGCCGGCGTAGCCCCCGGGCAGCGCGAAGGCATTGACGCTGCGGTCGCGCACCAGGAACAGCTCCCAGGCGAAGCGCTCGCCGAGCTCGGCCGGCAGGTCGCCGCGCGCACGCGCCGCCTCGAGCAGGCCGGCCCACATGCTCTGCAGGTAGTCGAGCAGCACCGGGTCGTCGAGGTAGTCCGCGTCACGCCGCAGCTCGCGCATGATGCGGTCGCCCAGGCGCCGCTCGGCGCCGACCGACATCTCGTCCGAGACCGCGTCGCCCAGCGCCGGCAGCGCGTTGCGCGAGGCGGCCGCCGGTTGGGCCGGCAGCGGTGCCGGCGGCAGGACAAGCGCGAGGGCCAGCGCGAGCAGCCGTACCCTCGGCGCAGGCCTCGCGGAGCAGCGCGCCGCAAGGGCCGGGAAGAGCTTGGTGGCGTCGGACAAGGTCGGTGCGGGGTGTCGGGACGGGCGCGACCGCGCACCGCGGGTCTATCATGCCTCGCCATTGTTTCCCGACTTTGCCGACCCTTCCGCGATGAGCGCCTCCCCCAAAGCCGCAGCCGGCCTGACCCACTTCGACGCGCAGGGCCAGGCGCACATGGTGGACGTCTCCGCCAAACCCGCGACCCACCGCAGCGCGACCGCCGAGGGCGCGATCCGCATGCGGCCCGAGACGCTGCAGGTCATCGCCGCCGGCGGCGCGAAGAAAGGCGACGTGATCGGCATCGCTCGCATCGCCGCGATCCAGGCCGCCAAGCGCACCGCCGAGCTGATCCCGCTGTGCCATCCGCTGCCGCTGACGCGCGTGGCGGCCGAGTTCGAGATCGACGCGGCCGCCGACTGCGTGCGCTGCCGCGTCACCGCCGAGACGCTGGGCCCCACCGGCGTCGAGATGGAGGCGCTGACCGCGGTGCAGGTCGGCCTGCTGACGGTCTACGACATGTGCAAGGCGATCGACCGCGGCATGGTGATCGAGGGCGTGCGGCTGCTGGAGAAGCACGGCGGCAAGAGCGGGTCCTGGGTCGCCGGCTGAGCGGCGCGCGCGGCCTCAAGGCACGAGGTCGCGCCACTCCAGCAGCACCGGGTTCGTCTCGCACTGCCAGGGCTGCATCGCGGCCTCGCCGACGCAGTCCTTGAAGTAGCTCTGCGCGTCCGGCCGGCGGAATTCGCGCAGCCGCTGCGCGGCATAGAGCGCCTCGGCCGTGCGGCCGTCGGCCTTGAGCGCCTCGATGTAGGCGATCAGCAGGCGCGTGTCGATCAACTGACGCAAGGGCCGCTCGAAGCGCCGCAGGTCGGTGTCGCGCGGCGGCGTCGTGACGGCGGCGTAGTCCGCATGGTGGCCGAACAGCGCGCTGCGGCTGCCGTCGGCGATGCGCTGCGACAGCGGCGCCGCGCCGGGCGCGGGGGTGAAGATGCTCTCGACGCGGCGGTGGTCCCAGGCGGCCCACAGCGCGCCGACGACCATCGCGGCGCCGGCGGCGCGGACCCCCCAGCGCCCCGCCGCCACCTCGGCCGGTGGCGGCGCAACCGAGCCGAGGAACACGCCCAGCGCCCAGGCGCCCGGCAGCAGGAAGTAGGCGTACCACAGCGGGTACTCGAGCAGGCTGTGCACGGCCAGCATCGCGATCATCGCCAGCGCCGCGCGCGCCGGTGCCGACGGCTCGGCGGCACGCCAGGCGCCGCGCGCGCGCCACAGCGCCCAGGCCAGCAGCCCGAGGATCGTGGCGGCCGCCGGCAGGCCCAGCTCGACCGCCAGCTGCAGCGGCAGGTTGTGCGTGTGGTCGAAGAACGCGACCGGCCGGTCCGGGAAGGGCGTCAAGGTCCACGCCTGGTTGAACCGCCCCCAACCGACCCCGCCCCAGGGGTGCGCCGCCAGCAGCGACAGCGCGTTGCGCCAGATCGCGAAGCGCGAGCTGCTGATGTCACCACCGGCCTGCAGCCGCTCGCTGCCGTAGAAGGCCTCGTGCTGGAGCGCGGCATAGCCGGCCGAGGCCGCCCAGCACAGCCCGTAGATCAGCGGCGACAGGGCCAGCATGAGCCGCGCGCCGCGCGGCAGGCTCCGGTCCAGTGCCACCCAGGCGACCAGCACGACCAGCGACAGCGCGCCGGTGCGCGATGCGGTCAACGCCAGCGCCAGGAGCATCGCCGCGATGGACGCCGCCGCCGTCACGGCGCGCAGCACGCCGACCTGCCAGAGCCATGCCGTCATCACGACCGCACACAGCAGGCCCGTCGCCAGGTGATTGGGCTGGCGCAGGTTACCGACGGCGCGACCGGGCGTCGTGCCGGCCGCCACCAGCCAGCCATCGGCGAGGCCGGGCGCTGCGAACTGCACCATCCCGGCGGCCGCGCTGCACAAGCCGGCGAGCCAGAACGCCAGCGCCACCGGCGACGCGGTGTCGGCGCCCGGACGGGCGCTGGCCACCGCGAGCACCACGATGGCCGCCGCGATCACCGGCACGGCGCCCCCCTGCAGCGCCGCGCCGGACTGCACGGCCCACGCGCCGCACAGGGCGAGCGCCAGCACCGCCGGCCAGACGCGCCACCCGTCCGCCCGCCCGCGGGACGCGACCCAGACACCCCATGCCGCCACTGCGGCGAGCTGGTTGTAGAGCACGGCATCCGGCACCGGCGCCGGCGCGATCAGCCAGGGCAGCGCGAGCAGCAGGGCGAGCACCAGCGACGGCGGCGATAGCGTGGACGAGGGCATGGGCGGAACGGGCTTCGGGGCCGGGGGCGGTGACGCGGTCTGCGTCGGACTCCGCGCCGACGCCACAAAATTGCGGCCGCGAAGGCAGCAGCGGCGCTGCACTGCATAAGAATACGGTGCCTGCCGCCCCGGCAGGTGGGAGCCCCGAGCATGCTAGGCAAACTTCTGAGCAAGTTCACCGGGTCGTCGCAGATCGACGCGCTGGTCGAGTCGCTCGTCAACGAACTGATGCGCCGCTACCCTCCCGCGATGGCCAGCGGCGAAGGCCGGCGCCTGTCGCAGCAGGCGGTGACGAACATCCTCGAGAGCGTCATCAACAAGGCCGTGACCAAGAGCAAGGAGTGGGACCTCGGCGTCGTCGGCAAGGCCAAGCTCGGCAACTCGTTCAAGTGGGCCCTCAAGGAAAAGGGCTACCCCGACAAGTTCATCGACATCGTGACCGAGGCGCTGATCGTCTACGCCACGCGCAAGGACAAGTCCTCCTGAGCGCCGGTCGATGCTGAAGAACCTGTTCAACGAACTCGGCAAGAGCCTGCGGCGCGAGTCCGCAACGGCGCAGGCCGATCCGGTGGAAGGTTGGCGGGCCGCGTTCCGCGGCGCTTCGCCAGCGCAGCGCGCCGGCCTGTTGCAGCAGCTCGATGCCTGGCTGGCCGAGCACCCCGAGCGCAAGCAGGGCTGGACCCTGCGCGGCGACTGGCGCCTGCGCCTCGGCGACCTGCTCGGCGCCGAGCAGGACTATCGCCGCGCCCTGCAGCTCGACCCCCTGTCGCCCTCGGCCCAGGAAGGCCTCGGCCTCGCGCTGCTGCACGCGCGCCGGCTCGACGATGCCTACCTCCACCTCGAGATGGCGCACAAGCTGCAGCCGATGAACGCCGACATCCTCAACCACTGGGGGTTGGTGTCCCTCGAGATGGGCAATCTCGGCGATGCCCGGGCGAAGTTCGAGCGCGCCGTCGAGCGCGACGTCCAGAACCCGCACACCTGGCACAACCTCGGTCTGGTCATGACCAAGCTCGGGCAGCCCGACAAGGGCATCGCCCATCTGCGACGCGCCATCGAGCTGAAGCCCGACCATGGCCTCGCCTACAGCAACATCGCGCTCGCCTACCGCGACGCGGAGCAGCTCGATGCCGCGGTGGACGCGGCGCGCCGGGCGACGGAGCTCAAGGCCGACAACTCGCGCGTCTGGGTGGTGCTGGGGGACGTGCTGATCGACGCCGGCGACTTCGAGGCCTCCGAGCGCGCGCTGAGGCAGGCCGTACACCTCAACGCCGGCGATCACACGGCCCAGATCGCGCTCGGCAAGCTCTACACCGCCTGGGGCCGGCACGCGCCGGCGGAGCAGGCCTATCGCGCTTCCCTCGCCATCGTCCCGGGCGATCCGGAGGCCGAAGGCGGACTCGGGCAGCTGGAGCTGCTCCTCGGCCGCTACACCCCGGGCTGGGACCATTACGAGGCCCGGCGGCGCAGCGCGAACGCCCCGGTGCGCTCCTTCCCCTTCCTGGAATGGGCGGGCGAGTCGCTCGCCGGCCGCACGCTCCTCGTCCACGCCGAGCAGGGGCTCGGGGACATCATCCTGTTCGCGTCCTGCCTGCCCGAGCTGATCGCGACGGCCGGCCATGTCGTCATCGAGACCTACCCGCGGCTGGCGGGGCTGTTCGCGCGGTCCTTCCCGGCCGCCACGGTGGTCGGCCGCGACGTCAGCGACACCAGCCTCGACTGGCTGCGCCCGTTGCCACCGATCGAGCGCCACATCGCCTTCGGCAGCCTGCCGCGCCTGCTGCGACGCGACGCCGGCTGCTTCCCCGCGCATGCGGGCTACCTGCAGGCCGATCCCGATGCGGTTTCGCGGCATCGCGACCGCCTGTCGGCCCTGGGATCCGGGCCCGTTCTCGGCATCGCCTGGCGCGGCGGGCTGCTGCGATCCGCCGGCGCCCAGCGCTCGCTGGCGCTGGAGGCCCTGGTCGCGGCGCTGAAGCCCGTCGGTGCGCAGTTGGTCAGCCTGCAGTACGGCGACGTGCGCGACGAGGTCGACGCGGCGAGCGCGGCCACCGGCGTGCCCATCCACCACTGGCCCGAGACGCTGGTCGACCAGGACGACGCCGCCGCGCTGACCTGCGCCGTCGACGCGGTGCTGACGGTCTGCCAGACCCAGGCCCACCTCACCGGCGCGCTCGGGCGACCGGGCTGCGTGCTGGTGCCGGCCAACCCCAACTGGCGCTACGGTGCGACCGCGCCTTCGACGCCGTGGTACCCGTCGTTGCGCCTGGTCCGCCAGCAGGTCCTGGGCGACTGGTCGGCGGCGCTCGGCACGGCGGCCGACTGGTCGCGCGCGCACCTGGCAGCGCCGCGGCCGGCCGCCGGATGATCGACTTGCGGTCCGCCGCCGCCCCGTGCGCGCCATCGCGCCGCGTGGCAGGGAAGGCGGCATGAGCTGGTGGTCGCGATGGCGCGGAGCGGCGGCGGCGCCCCGGACCCCCGCGTCGAACGCCGACGTGAGCGCGGCCGATGGCTTCCTGCAGCAGGCCGCCGCCGCGCTGGAGCGCTCGGATGTCGCCGCGGCACGTGAAGCGCTCGACCAGGCATTGCACGTCGCGCCTCGCAGCGCGGCCGCGCTCGTCGAGTCCGCCCGCCTGCACCTGCGCACCGGGTCGACGGCGGAGGCGCTGCGGCAGTACGACGAGGCGCTGCTAGTCGCCGACGAGCCGGCGCGCATCTACCTCGAACTCGGGCAGGCCCATCTCGCGGCGCGCGACCTACCCGCGGCCGTCGACGCATTCACGATGGCAAGCACCCTCGACCCGATGCTGGGCGATGCTTGGTTGCGTCTGGGAGAGACTCTCGGGCGGCTCGATCGGAACGCCGAGGCGGTGGAAGCCCTAGCGCAGGCCGTCTCGATGCCTCCCGGATCGTCTTCGGCAGGAACCTGGTTCCAGTACGGCCAGTGCCTGCATAACCTTCGCCGCCTGCCCGAGGCCCTCGATGCCTATCAGCACAGTCTCCGAATAGAACCTGAGGCGCCGTATGTGCTGATGGCAGCCGGCCATACCGAGCTGCTGCAGGAGCGTGACGAGGCCGCACTGGCCTACTACGAGCAGGCCCTGAGGTTGGCTGATCCGGTTCCACCCGGGCTGGAACTCCACCTTGCAATGGCCTACCAGAACTGTGGTCGCTGGCGAGACTCGCAACGCGCCTACGAGCGGCTGCTCACGCTTGCGCCCAACGACCACCTCGTTCGCTGGTACCTGAGCCAATGCGACCTCGCACTGTGCAACTGGGAGCGCGGCTGGAGCAACTACGGCGCGCGCTTCGGGGCTGGCGCCTCGCCCTATCGGCCGCTGCCCTTCCGGCCCTGGCGCGGCGAGGCGGCGCCCGACGACACGCTGCTGATCCTGGCCGACCAAGGGCTGGGCGACGAGATCATGTTCGCCTGGTGCGTGCCCGATGCGATGGCGCGGGTGAAGCACTGCATCGTCGAATGCGAACCGCGGCTAGAGCGGCTGTTCCGACGCTCCTTCCCCGGCGTCACGGTCATCGGATCGGACCGCCAGAACAATGCCCAATGGCTCAAGGGGCTACCCGAGCCGCAATGGCAAATCTTCGGCGGCGACCTGCCGGCCTTGTTCCGCACCGACGAGGCCCGGTTCGCGCCGCATACCGGCTACCTGGTCGCAGACCCCGAGCGCGTGGCCTACTGGCGAGAGCGGCTCGCAACCGACCTGGGGCCCGGGCGCAAGGTCGGCATCTCGTGGCGCGGGGGCTCCCACCTCACCCGGACCCGATCGCGCAGCCTCGCGACCGAGGACTGGGCCCCGATCCTCGGCACGCCGGGCTGCCGCTTCGTCAACCTGCAGTACGGCAACTACCTGCCGGAGCTGGCCGACATCAATGCGCGCTTCGGCAATGTCGTCCACGACTACCCCGAGGCGCTGACCGACTACGACGAGACGGCCGCCCTCGTGGCCGCCCTCGACCAGCTGGTCACCGTGTGCACGGCCATCGTCCACCTCGGCGGGTCGCTGGGGCGGCCGGTGTGGGTGCTGGTGCCGTTCTCGCCCGGGTGGCGCTACACCGTGGAACGCGACCGGATGCCCTGGTATCCGAGCACGCGCCTGTTCCGCCAGTCCAGCCTCGGCGACTGGGACGCACCGGTCCGCGCGCTGGCCGCCGAACTGGCCGCAGTGACGCAAATGGGAAGCTGACCGCCACTTCGCGTCGGTCGGCATCGCCCGATGTTGCGAAATGCGACCGGATCGGGCGGCCTGGACGGGAATGGCGGCGGTACGCGCGTTGCATGACACCTGGCCGTCTCGGCATGCGGCCGAGACGGCCATCATCCATCCAGTCCAAGGGGGACTCCCGTGAAATCCATCCAGAAGGGCTTTACGCTCATCGAACTGATGATCGTCGTGGCGATCATCGGCATCCTGGCGGCCGTCGCGCTGCCGGCCTACCAGAGCTACACGCTGCGCGCCAAGACCTCCGAGCTGCTGCTCGCGGCCAGTGCCGCACGCACCGACGTGACCGAGAACTCGCAGAACCTCGGTGCCGTCTCGGGCACCGGCATCACCGCCCCGGGCGCCGGCGGCAAGATCAGCGCCGCCACGGTGGGTGCTGCCGACGGCATCATCACGGTCAACGGCACCAACTCCGAGTTCGCCGGCACGACGGTCGTCGCCGTGCTGACCCCGAGCTGGAACGCCACCGCCCGCACCGTGATCTGGAGCTGCTCGGTCAGCCCGGCCAACCTCGAGCCCTCGTCCTGCCGCCAGGACTGAGCTTCGGGTCCGAACGCGCATGGAAGGCCGGGGCAACCCGGCCTTTCGCTTTTGGGGCGCGAGTCGATGCTGCCCGCCCTGCCGCGACACGTCACCTCATCGGCGGACCGCCGACGCGATTTGTCACCCCAGTCCGCACGGCGCCCGATTTCAGTCGTTCTGCCGGCCGCAACGTGAACGAATCGAGGGGTTCCGGCCCCTGCAGCCCTGGGCACGGCGGTTGCGTTCCTGAAGGCCAACCAGCGCCGACGGGTGCGGTTCATGTGCTTCCTCTGACTTGCAAGGAGAAACGAGTGAAATCCATCCAGAAGGGCTTTACGCTCATCGAACTGATGATCGTCGTGGCGATCATCGGCATCCTGGCGGCCGTCGCGCTGCCGGCCTACCAGAGCTACACGCTGCGCGCCAAGGCCTCGGAGCTGATGATCGCGGCCAGCGCCGCGCGCACCGACGTGACCGAGAACTCGCAGAACGTCGGCGCACTGTCTGGCACGGGCGTCGTGGCCCCCGGTGCAGGCGGCAAGATCAGCGCCGCGACGATCGACGCCGCCACCGGCACGATCACGATCTCCGGCACGAACTCGGAGTTCGCCGGCACGCAGGTGGTCGCGGTGCTTGCCGCGAGCTGGAACGCCACGGCGCGCTCGGTGATCTGGAGCTGCTCGGTGTCACCCGCGATCCTAGAGCCGTCCTCCTGCCGCCTGGACTGAACCACTTCGTTTAGCATGAAGGCCAGGGCGACCTGGCCTTTTTGCTTGGTGCTTTCCTCAGGACCCTGTTGCCATGCTGATCTCTCCCGAATACGCAAAGCTCAACGAGCAACTGCACGGCAGCCGCCCGGACTACGGCACCAGCGGCCGCCAGTGGGCGGCCAAGGTCGCCGGCCTGGCCAAGCAGGTCAATGCGAGCACCATCCTCGACTACGGCTGCGGCAAACAGACGCTGGCCAAGGCCTTGCCCGAGCTTCGCGTGATCGGTTACGACCCCGCGGTGCCCGGCCTCGACGCACCGCCGGCCCCGGCCGACCTCGTCGTCTGCACCGACGTGCTCGAACACGTCGAGCCCGATTGCATCGATGCCGTCCTCGATGACCTGTGCCGCCTCGCCCAGAAGGCAGCTTTCGTGACGGTCGCCACGCGGCCCGCGGTCAAGACGCTGGCCGATGGGCGCAACGCCCACCTGACCGTGCAGCCCTTCTCCTGGTGGAAGCAAAGCTTCGAGAGCCGGTTCGACATCATCGAGGCGCGCGAGCTGGAGGGCTTCGAGTTCTCTCTGGTGCTGCGTGCGCTGCACGCGGATGTGGAGATCGTTCCCGAGCCCGAGCCCACCCCCGCACCCGCTGCGGCTACCGGCCCGGCGCTCGCAGACCAGGATCGCCCTACGCGGATGTCGATCGTCCAACTCAAAGGGGGGCAGCAGCTGCGGTTCGCGACCCCAAACGTCCTCACGACCTGGCGTGCGCAGTCCCTGTTCGAGAAGGAGCCCGACACGATCCGCTGGATCGCCGACATGGTTCCAGGCAGCGTACTGGTCGACGTGGGTGCGAACGTCGGCATGTACACCGTGCTGGCCGCAGTGACCAAGCAGGTCAAGGTTCACGCCTTCGAACCCGAGTCTCAGAACTACGCACTGCTGAACCAGAACATCGCCGCCAACCGCCTGTCGGATCAGGTCGCGGCGTACCCACTGGCACTGTCCAACGAGGTAGCAGCCCGCCGCCTGTACTTAGCCGAGTTCGGTGCGGGCGGCTCCTGTCACACGTTCGGCGAAGACGTGGGCTTCGACCTGAAGCCCCGGAGCCACGCCTTTGCACAGGGTAGCTTCAGCGTGACCCTCGACCAGCTCATCAAGAGCGGCGCGGTGCCGGTGCCCGACTACATCAAGATCGACGTCGACGGCTTCGAGCACAAGGTGATCGAGGGCGCGCGCGAGACGCTGGCCAACCCGAAGGTCAAGGAGATCCTCGTCGAGCTCAACACCCATCTGCCCGAGCACAACGCCGTGATCGAGCGGCTGCATGCGCTCGGCTTCACGCACGATGCGGCGCAGGCCCAGGGGGCCTTGCGGAAGTCAGGTGACTTCGAAGGGGTGGGCGAGTTCATCTTCCGCCGCGGAGCGGCTGGCGCGGGGCAGAAGGTCAACTTCGACCGCAGCTTCACGATCGTGCCGCCGCGCGAGGCCGAGGGCTGGCGGGTGCTGCAGCATGTGCTGGACCGGGTCGCGCGGGCCGAGCTGGTGACCGACCCCTTCCCCTACGTCGTCGTCGACGATGTGTTCCCGGCGGACTATTACGCGCAACTGCTGGCCCACTTCCCGACCGCCGAGAGCCTGGTGCCGCTGGGCCAGTCCGGGCGCGTGCCGTCGAGCGCCTACAAGGAACGCCACGTCGTGCTGTTCAACGACGAGGAGTTCGCTCGCCTGCAGCCCGAGCAGCGCGCCTTCTGGGAGGCGATGGCCGGCTGGATGTACAGCGACCCCTTCGTCAACGCCTTCGTGACCAAGTTCGCCGCGGCGCTGCAGCCGCGGCTGGCGAAGATCCTCGCGGCCGACGGCGCGCTGCGCTCGCGCGGCGACGCGCTGCTCGTCGAGGACCACACGAAGTACGCGATCGGCCCGCACACCGACGCGCCGCACCGCCTGGTGTCCTTCCTCTTCTACCTGCCCGAGGACGATTCGATGCGGGACCTGGGCACGTCGATCTACAAGGCCAAGGACCCGGACTTCGTCTGCTGGGGCGGCCCGCACCATCCCTTCGAGCCCTTCGAGCGGGTGCGCACGATCGACTTCCTGCCCAACCGCCTGGTCGCCTTCCCGAAGACCGAACGGTCCTTCCACGGCGTGGAGGCGATCACGCGCGAGAACGTCCGGCGCCACCTGCTGATCAACAACGTCCGGCTGCTCAACAGCGTGACGCATTGAGCGAATTGCTACGGATGCACCATTGATGTTGTTGCGCCTGATTCGCTCACTGCTGAGTTCATCGCCGCGTCCGGCGTCCGAGTCGCCGGCGATATCCCCATCCACCGCAGCGCGTTTGCCAGCCGTTCGGCCAGCCCAGCGGCTCACATACGCGCAAGACGGGCTCTGGACAATCCATGATGCTAGCTTCCTGAGCGACCCGCGCTTCATGGAGTGCTATCGCCTCGGCGCCGAGAGTGGTCACCGCATCTGCCCCCCGGCTGATCTCCATATCGAGTGGCGCGTGCAGATTTGCTGCTGGGCCGCGTGGCATGCCAGGCGCTTGGGCGGAGACTTTGTCGAGTGCGGGGTTAGCACCGGGATCGTATCGCGGGCAGTAGCCAAGTACATCGACTTCGCAACACACGACGGCACGTTCTGGCTCGTGGACACATTCGAAGGCATCCCGCTCGATCAGGCGTCTGAGCGGGAACGGCCATTAGCTACGAGCAAGAACAACCGTCATTACTATGATTGCTTTGCAGATGTGCGGACGCACTTTGCGACGTATCCGAACATCCACGTCGTCAAAGGTCGAGTCCCGGATGTCTTGCCGGAGATCGGAGCTTCGTCCATTTCCTATCTGCACGTCGACATGAATATTGCAGCGCCTGAGGTCGCCGCGACCGCCTTCTTCTGGGATCGCATGCGCACTGGCGGCGTGATCGTCTTCGACGATTACGGTTCGACGGCGCATCGCCCGCAGAAGCACGCACTCGACGAGTTTGCGCGCTCTCACAAGCTGCAGATATTCGCCCTGCCGACCGGTCAGGGCTTGCTATTTAAGTCCTGAGCGAGGAGCGCTGATGCTTCGTTCGCTGGCTAAGGATCTCCTTCGCTCTCTGCGTTTCGGCCAGGCCCCGGCGGCGGAATCAGTCGG
>CAYLKR010000043.1:0-18017 GCA_964384225.1 uncultured Methylibium sp. | reverse complement strand
TCGGCGTGCCGTGCAGGCCGTAGGTGTAGCCGGTCTTCTCGCGCCAGTTGCGCGCACGCAGCGCAGCGACGTTCTCGAACAGCACGGTCGACGCCTTGTGCACCGCCACCGGCACCGCGCCGAAGCCGGCCGGCGGCACGTAGGGGTGGTGGATCAGGCCGGTGGTCCGATCGTCGCTCACAGCGGCTGCCCGACGAGGTCGTGTCCCTGGGTGCCGACGATGCGCGCCCGCACGAACTCGCCGACCTTCAGCGTGCGGCTGGCCTTGACCGGGGGCAGCAGGTGGACGAGCCCGTCGATCTCCGGCGCATCGGCATAGCTGCGGCCGCGCCCGCCCTTGCGGCCGAGCGCCGGGGCATGGTCGATCAGCACCTGCATCTCGGCGCCGACGCGCTCGGCCAGCTTGGCGGCCGAGACCTCCTCGGCCACCGCCATGAAGCGGGCTCGGCGCTCCTCGCGCACGGCGTCCGGCAGCGCGCCGGGCAGCGCGTTGGCACTCGCGCCCTCGACCGGCGAGTAGGCGAAGCACCCGGCCCGGTCGATGCGCGCCTCGCGCATGAAATCGAGCAGGTGCTCGAACTCCGCCTCCGTCTCGCCGGGGAAGCCGGCGATGAAGGTCGAGCGCACGACGATCTGCGGGCAGGCCTCGCGCCACTTCGCGAGGCGCTCGAGGTTGCGCTCGCCGCTGGCCGGGCGCTTCATGCGCCTGAGCACGTCGGGGTGGCTGTGCTGGAAGGGCACGTCGAGGTAGGGCAGCACGCGGCCAGCGGCCATCAGCGGCAGGATGTCGTCGACATGCGGATACGGATAGACGTAGTGCAGCCGCACCCAGGCGCCGTGGGGTTCGGCCAGCGCGCCGAGCTGCTCGACCAGATCCGACATCCGCGTCCTGACCGGCTTGCCGTCCCAGAAGCCGGTGCGGTACTTGACGTCGACGCCATAGGCCGAGGTGTCCTGGCTGATGACCAGCAGTTCCTTGACGCCCGACTCGAACAGCGCCCTCGCCTCGTTCAGCACCTCGCCGATCGGCCGCGACACCAGGTCGCCGCGCATGCTCGGGATGATGCAGAAGCTGCAGCGGTGGTTGCAGCCCTCGCTGATCTTCAGGTAGGCGTAATGCCTGGGCGTCAGCTTGATGCCGGCCACGCCGCGGAACGCGGCGCGTTGCTCGGGCACCAGGTCGACGAAGGGGTCGTGCGGCTTGGGCACGTGCAGGTGCACCGCGTCCATCACCTCCTGCGTCGCATGCGGGCCGGTGACCGCGAGGACCTTGGGGTGCACCTGCCGAACCAGGTTGCCGCCGCCCTCTCCGCCCTTGGCACCCAGGCAGCCGGTGACGATGACCTTGCCGTTCTCGGCCAGCGCCTCGCCGATGGTGTCGAGGCTTTCCTTCACCGCATCGTCGATGAAGCCGCAGGTGTTGACGATCACCAGATCGGCGCCGGCGAAGCTCTTGCTGGTCGCATAGCCTTCGGCGGAGAGCTGGGTCAGGATCAGTTCGGAGTCGGTCAGCGCCTTCGGGCAGCCGAGCGAGACGAAGCCGATGCGCGGCGCCGCGCCGGCGGGTGCGATGTCAGTCATGCGGCGATTGTCGCCGCTCGCCCGGCCGGCGACCGGCCCCGCGCTCAGCGCTTGGGCGTGCCGAAGGGCGCGGGGAACAGCGTGCCGGTCTGCTTCTGCATCTGTTCCTGCATCTGCACGAACAGGTTCTTGGACTGGTCGAGGTAGCTCGACATCAGGCCCTGCATCATCGGCGCCTGCATGTTCAGGAACTGGGTCCAGACCTCGGGCGTGAAGCCGGTGCCGCCCTGCTGCTCGGTGTAGCGGTTCTGCAGCTCGGTGAAGGCCTGCAGGTTCTTCTCGAGGTAGGAGCCCATCAGCCCCTGCATCGTGTGGCCGTAGAAGCGGATCATGTGAGCCAGCATCGGCGTCGTGAACATCGGCATCCCGCCGGTCTCGGCCTCGAGGATGATCTGCAGCAGGATGCTGCGCGTCAGGTCCTCGCCGGTCTTGGCGTCGCGCACGACGAACTGCTCGTTGTCGAGCACCATCTGCCGCACGTCGGCCAGCGTAATGTAGCCGCTGTTGCGGGTGTCGTAGAGGCGGCGGTTGGGGTACTTCTTCAGCACCCGCACCGGGCCTGCCTCACCGCCCTCGGCGGCCGCGTCGTCGGCTGGCACGTTGCGGGTCACCCGCCCCTTGCTTTGCGTCATGCCCTGCACTCCTTTGCTGCGATGCATTCTAGGAGCGTGCCCCGGGCGGCTTCGCGGGGTTTACCCCGCAGCGCAGCATGCCGCGGCCGACCCTGCTGGTCGTGCGCCGCTGACTACACTGGAAGCACCCGTTCACGCAGGAGGCCGACCATGGCCGTCACCACCGATCCGTTGAATGCGCTGCTCGCGATCCGTGACGGCTACATCGCCGCCCGCTGGAACTTCGCCGATGCCGTCGGCACGCCGCTGAGCGCGCCGGGCGGGATAGGCAACGCCGTGGCGCTGACCTACAGCTTCCTGGCCACACCGCCGAGCTACTTCCCGACCAGCGGCTTCGACGCCTTCACGGCCGCCGAGCGCGACGCCACGCGCGAAGTCCTCGAGATGTTCTCGTCGATGGCTCGGGTCGGCTTCACCGAGGTCGCAGGCGTCGGCACGATGACCTTCGGCATGAACGCGCAAGCGGGCACCGGCGGTTACGCCTACTTCCCGAGCTTCGCCTACAGCTGGAACGGCAGCGACATCATCACGTCGGCGACGGCGAGCGACGAGGCCGGCGACGTCTGGCTCAACAGTTCGATCGCCTGGAACTCCGCCGACTTCATGCCCGGCGGCTCCGGTTACGGCACGCTGATCCACGAGATCGGCCACGCGCTCGGCCTGAAGCACCCCTTCGAAGCCAGCAACGGCGGCGACACGCTCGACCCGGCGCTCGACAGCCTGAAGTGGACCGTGATGTCCTACACCGAGCACCCCTATGGCCTGTTCCGCACCGTCACCGACAACGGCGGCGGCTCCTACAGCTGGACCTACGAGTACATCCAGCCCGAGACGCTGATGCCGCTCGACATCGTCGCGCTGCAGCACCTCTACGGCGCGACGGGCAGCCACAACGCCGGCAAGACCGTCTACACCTTCGAGACCGACCGGCCCTTCATCAAGACGATCTACGACACCGGCGGCAGCGACACGATCTCGGTGTCGAACTTCACGCGCGGCTGCGTGATCGACCTGCGCGACGGCTACCACAGCTCGATCCGCATCCCTTCCGACCCGCTGCCGGCCGGCGTCGTCGAACCCAACCCGGGCATCTACGACGGCACCGACAACCTCGCGATCGCCTTCGGCACCGTGATCGAGAACGCCACCGGCGGCGCAGGCGCCGACGTGCTGCTCGGCAACGACGCCGCCAACAGGCTCAACGGTGCCGGCGGTGCCGACACGATGACCGGCGCCGGCGGCTCCGACATCTACTACGTGAACAACAGCGGCGACCGCGTCGTCGAGACCACCGCCTCGCGCGCTGTCGGCGGCGTCGACACGGTCTGGTCCTATCTCGCGAGCTGCACCCTCGGCGCGAACGTCGAGAACGGCCGCATCATGCGCGACGGCAGCGCGACGCTGACCGGCAACGGCCTCGCCAACGTGCTGACCTCGGGCAGCGGCGACAGCGTGCTGCGCGGCGGCGCCGGTACCGACACCGCGAGCTACAGCCTCGCGACGGCCGGCGTGAGCCTGAGCCTCGCGATCAGCGGCGCGCAGGCCAGCGGGGGCTCGGGCAGCGAGACGCTGGTCTCGATCGAGAACCTGACCGGCTCGCGCCATGCCGACAGCCTGACCGGCAACACCGCGGCCAACCTGCTGACCGGCGGCAACGGCGCCGACACGCTGGCCGGTGGCGGCGGCATCGACACCCTGAACGGCGGCGCCGGAGCCGACCTCCTGAGCGGCGGCGGGGGCGCCGATGCCTTCGTCCTGAACGTCCTCGGGCCCGGGGCCGACACCGTCACCGACTTCGCCAGCGGCAGCGACCAGATGCGCATCGGCCAGGCGGCGATCCGCGTCGGCGATGGCGACACCGTGGTCGAAGGGGCGACGACGATCGCCGCACCGGGCGGCTTCAGCCGCGACGCCGAGCTCGTGATCGTGACCAGCAATCTCGCCGGTGGCATCAGCGCGAGCGCGGCCGCCGCGGCCATCGGCGCGGCCACGAGCGCCTATGCCACGGGCGCGCAGAGGCTGTTCGTCGTCGACGACGGCAGCAGCAGCGCGTTGTTCCTGTTCACCTCATCCTCGGCGAACGCCGTGGTGTCGGCCGCCGAGCTGACGCTGCTCGCCGCCCTCACCGGGACGGCAGCCACGAGCGCAGGCGACTTTGCCTTCATCGCCTGACCGCCGCCGGCGCATCCGGGCCGGCCCCGTTCACGCCGCCTTCACGGCCGGCGTGCGCTCGCGCGTCTTCCACAGCGACACCGCCACGCCGCCGGCGATCAGCCCCAGCGTCACGCTGAGCGACACCACCGCAGGGATCTTGCCGATCACGCCGACCAGGAAGATCTTCGAGCCGATGAACACCAGCACCAGCGCCAACGCGTACTTCAGGTACTTGAAGCGGTGGATCATCGCCGCCAGCGCGAAGTACAGCGCACGCAGGCCCAGGATCGCGAAGATGTTGCTGGTGTAGACGATGAAGGGGTCGGTCGTGATCGCGAAGATCGCCGGCACCGAGTCCACCGCGAAGATCAGGTCCACGAACTCGACCAGCACCAGCGCCAGCAGCAGCGGCGTTGCGTAGCGCTCGACCTTGCCGGTGGCCGGATCGGCCTCGCGCACCCAGAAGGCGTTGCCGCGCAGGCCGTCGGTGACCCGCAGGTGCCGCTTCATGAACTTCAGCAGCGGGTTGCTGGCGATGTCCGGCTCGTGGTCGGCGATCAGCCACATCTTCACGCCGGTGAAGACCAGGAAGGCGCCGAACACATAGAGGATCCAGCTGAACTGGCTGACCAGCGTCGCGCCCAGGCCGATCATCACGGCACGCAGCACGATCACGCCGAGGATGCCCCAGAACAGCACCCGGTGCTGATACTGCCGCGGGATCGCGAAGAAGCCGAAGATCAGCGCGATCACGAACACGTTGTCCATCGACAGCGACTTCTCGATCAGGAAGCCGGTGTAGTAGTCCATGCCGCTCTGCGCGCCGAGGTACCACCACACCCAGGCCCCGAACAGCAGCGCCACGCTGACGTAGCCCGCCGACAGCAGCAGGCTCTCGCGCACGCCGATCTCGCGGTCGTCCTTGTGCAGCACGCCGAGGTCGAAGGCCAGCAGCGCGATGACGATGCCGATGAAGACCAGCCAGAGCCAGGCCGGCTTGCCCATGAAGTCGGCCGACAGGAGGGGAAGCAGTTGTTCCATGTGCGTCGTTCGGAGGTCGGGGAGAATCAGGTCGGCTGCTCGCGCCGGCGCGCGGCGTCCGTCGGATGGCCGGCGCGGGCGGGCCGGGCGACCCCACGGCGCACGGCCACGGCGAGCAGGTGGGCCGCCGCGCCCAGCGTGACGAGCAGCAGCGCACCGACGGCCCACAGCACCCAGACGGCCACGCCGAGCCCACCGGCGAGCGCAGGCAGCGACTGCAGGAGACCTTCACCCGCTGTCGCGAGGCCGGCCAGCAGCGTGGTGAGGGCCTGCACGAGCTCGGGCGCGAGCCAGGCCAGCACCCACTGCGGCAGCCCGAGGCCGTCGAGGCCGATGCCGCCCAGGCTTCCGGCATTCACCGCGGCCCAGCCGACCGCGGCGTGCGTCGCCCAGGCGCCCAGCGTCCAGAGGACGAGCAGCACGACGACAACGATCCAGGACAGGGCCAGCAACATGGCGCGAACTCCCCGACAGCAGCGAAGGCCAACACTGTGCCCATCGGAGCGCTTCGTTCAAAGCAGCATTGATCGAACGTAATATTCGGTTTTTCCGAAGTTTGCGACGCATGCTGAACTTCCGGCACCTGCACTACTTCTGGGTCGTCACCAAGGCCGGCGGCTTCGCCCGCGCGGCCGAGCAGCTGGGCATGGCCGTCCAGACCGTCAGCGCCCAGGTGAGGGAGCTGGAGAAGGCGCTCGGCCACCAGCTGCTCAAGCCCGCCGGCCGGCGCGTGACGCTCACGGACGCCGGACAGGCGGCGTTCGCGCGCGCCGAGGAGATCTTCCAGATCGGCCAGCTCGTCGCCGACGAAGTGCGCGAGGCCGCCAACGGCAAGGTCGCGCGGCTGGCCGTCGGCCTGTCGGACGGCATCTCGAAGCTTGCCGCCCACGCCCTGCTCGACCCGGTGCTGGCCACGCCCCAGCTGCGGCTGGTCTGCCACGAAGGCGAGTTCGAGCAACTGCTGGCCGAGCTGTCCCTGCACCACCTGGACGTGGTGCTCGCCGGCCAGCCGGCCCCGCGCAATCCGAACCTGCGCCTGACCAGCGAGCGGATCGCCGAATCGCCGGTGGACTGGTACGGGCCGGCAGCGCTGGTGCGCAAGGCCGAGCGGGACGCCTTCCCGCGGTCGCTCGACGCGCTGCCGCTGCTGCTGCCCACCGGGCACTCGGCCCTGCGCGCCACGCTGGACCGCTGGTTCGAAGCGCAGGGCCTGCGACCGCGGATCGTCGGCGAGTTCGAGGACAGCGCCCTGCTCGCCGTCTTCGCGGCGCGCGGCCTGGGCGTGTTCCCGGTCAGCCGGGCCGGCGCCGGCGACGTCGGGCTGCTGCGCGGCCTGCGCCTGCTCGGCCGCTGCGAAGGCGTGAAGGAGGAAATCCACGCGATCCGCTCGCGCCGCGGCCAGCACCACCCGCTGGTCTCGCAGCTGATCGCCGCGGCGCGCGGCTGATCGCCGCGGCGCGCGGCCGAGCCGCTGGCCGGGCCGCGTCGTCAGCGCGACGGCGTCGGCAGCAGCAGGCCCTCGTGCAAGGCGACCGTTTCGAGCGCCGCCTCGAAGCGGGCCCGCGAGCCGGCGGCAACGCGCCCGAGGTAGGCATGCAGCTCGGCGTCGGCCGGGCTGCGGTGCTCGCACTGCGCGCTGTAGGCCTCGAAGCGGGAGAGCTGGATCAGCAGCTCGGCGACATGCCGCGGGCACTCGCACGCGACGGTGGTCGACAGGCCCGCGAAGTCGGCCAGCGCCGCATCGTCCCAGCGGCGCGGCGCGATGGCCGCGCCGGCCTCGATGCCCTCGCCGGCCTGCGGGGCCGGCATCGACGCCTGCGCCCAGCCTCGCAGCCACTGCGACAAGGCCACGTCGGGCTGCGGCTCGCGCAGCAGGGTGACCCCGGCGCTCGCGAGCGCCTCGCACACGGCATCGGCCGCGAAGCCGTACAGCACCGCCTTCGGCAGACGGGCCAGCGCGGGCGCGGACGACTCCAGCGCCGCCAGCCAGCCGGCGTGCAGCTGCGGCTCGTGCAGCAGCACGGCATCGACCGGCTGCTCCGCCACGGCCGCGGCCGCCTGGGTGACATCGCCGAACGGCCCGATCACCGACAGCGGCCGGCCCAGATGGCGCAACAGCGCCGGCCGGCGCAGGCGCGCGCCGAGGGCCTCGCCGACGACGAGCAAGCGCCAGGCCACGGGTGCTGCGGCGTCGGCCGGCGACGATCGGCGCGGCTGGGCCGAAGCGAGCGCGTGGGCGTGCGTCGACGCGACGCGCTGCAGCTCGTCCATGCCCAGCGCCGCGAGGCTGCCGATCGCATGGCCCAGGTCCGTGAGCTGCTTGAGCAGGGCCAGCCGCCGCACCTCGTCGGCCGAATACAGACGCTGGCCGCTCGGCGACAGCGCCGGCTGCGTCAGCCCGTAGCGCCGCTCCCACACGCGCAGCGTCGCCACCGGCATGCGCAGCATGCGGGCCACGGCGCCGCTGCGGTACAGCGCCGGCGGCGAAGCCGCTCCGGCCGCAGCGGCCGTCCCATCGGGTCGCATCGGTTCGTTCATGTGCGCCACGGCCTTTCTGTTTATGAATCGCCTTTGACACCGATTATCAGGCTGTGCATTGCGCCTTTTGCCGATGTGACGCGCTTTTGAATCCGCTCTCGATACGATCGCAGCATGAACCCCCAGCAAGGAGCGCGGATCGCCGTGGTCGGTGGCGGCATCGCCGGCGCCGCGTGCGCACGCTCGTTGTCACGTGCGGGCCATGCCGTGGAGGTGTTCGACAAGTCGCGCGGCCCCGGCGGCCGGCTCGCGACGCGACGCCTCGAGTGGACGGACGACGCGGGTCGCTCGTGCACGACCCGCCTCGACCATGGCGCACTGCAGCTCACGGCCCGCTCGGGCGCCTTCGGAGCCTTCGTCGCCGACGGCGTGCGCGAAGGCTGGCTGACCGAGTGGCGCCCGACGCCGGCCGCCGGCAGCCTGCCGCTGGAGGACGACGGCCCGCGCTACCTGCCGGCGCCGGAAGGCCCCGCGGTCTGCCGGGCGCTGCTGTCGGGGATCGCTGCGCACTGGTCGTTCGCCGTCGACGGGCTGTACCAGGGCCCGCGGGGCTGGCAGCTGCTGTCCGGCGGCGAGCCGCATGCAGCGATCTTCGACGCCGTCGTCCTGGCCCTGCCGCCGGCCCAGGCGGCGCCCTTGCTCGGACCGCACCGCCACGACTGGGCCCGCCACGCGGCTCTGGCGCCGATGGACCCCTGCTGGACGCTGATGGGCATTTCGGACGAGCCGGCACCGGCCGTCGACTGGGACATCGCCCGCCCGCCGGCCGGCCCACTGGCTTGGGTGCTGCGCAGCGACGCGCGTCCAGGGCGGGAACGCCTCCCCGGCCGGGCCTCTTGGGTCCTGCATGCGCGGGCCAACTGGAGCCGTCGCCATCTCGAACGCCCCGCGACCTGGGTGCAGCAGCAGATGCAGGCCGCGCTGACCGAGTGGCTGGGCCGGTCCGTCGACTGGCAGCACTGCGTGACGCACCGCTGGCGCTACGCCTTGCCCAGCGCCCGCAACGCACCGACGGCGCCCTCGTGCTGGTGGGACGACGTGCTCGGACTCGGCGTGTGCGGCGACTTCCTCGGCGGCACCGGCGTCGAAGGCGCCTGGTTGTCCGGGGAGGCGCTCGCGCGCGAGATCGCCGATCCGATCCACCGCAGCGACCGCGCGGAACCGGCGACGCGACCGCCGGCCCTTGCTGCCATGCGTCAGTTCGCCGCCTGATCCGACCCCCATCCCTTCAACGCCGAAACGGAGTAGCCATGAACCGACCTGCCACCCGCCGCGTGTTCCTGATGACGCTGGCCGCCTCGGGCGCCACGCTGACGTCCGGCGCGCAGGCGCAGGCCCTGCTCGACGAGAAAGACCCCCAGGCGACGGCGCTGGGCTATGCGGCCGACGCCGCGCGCGTGGACGCCAAGAAGTACCCGAAGTTCGCCGCCGGGCAGAACTGCGCCAACTGCTCCCTGTTCCAGGCCAAGGCCGGCGACAAGGCGGGCGGCTGCCCGCTGTTCGCCGGCAAGCAGGTGGCCGCCGCCGGCTGGTGCAGCGCCTGGGTCAAGAAGGCCTGAGCCCGACGGTCTGCCGCTCCAAGCCGTGTCGCCGATGTCGAGCACCGCTGCAGGCCACGCACGCCCGGTGACTGCAGCGGCGGTCGTCGCGCCGCCGCGGCACGGTACCGTGGACGCCTGCGCGCCCACGCTGGCGGCCGCGCAGGCGCGTATCGCCGCCGTGCGGCCGGCCGCCTACGCGCGCACGCGCAACGCGATCGACGGCGCGGTGAGCGGCCTGTCGCCCTACCTCACGCACGGCTTCGTCACGCTGCCGGAGGTGCTGGCCGGCGTGACCGCCCGCCATGCACTGCCGGCGCAGCACAAGTTCGTGTTCGAGCTCGGTTGGCGCGAGTACTTCCGCCACGTCTGGGCCCATCGCGGCGACGGCATCCTGCAATCGCTGCACCCCGGCCCGCTGCCCGACGACGGCTACGCGCGCGAAGTGCCGGGCGACCTCCGCGCCGGCGCCACCGGCGTGCCGGTGATCGACGAGGCGGTGCGCTGCCTCTACACCGGCGGCACGCTGCACAACCATGCGCGCATGTGGCTGGCGAGCTACGTGGTGCATGTGCGCAAGGTGCACTGGCGCGCCGGCGCCGACTGGCTCTATGGCCACCTGCTCGACGGGGACCTCGCCAGCAACCACCTGAGCTGGCAGTGGGTCGCCGGCACCGGCAGCCGCAAGCCCTACCTGTTCAATGCCGAGAACGTGGCACGCCATGCGCCGCCGCACTGGCGCAGCCCCGGCACCGTGGTCGACACCACCTACGAGGCGCTGGAGCGCATCGCCGGCGATCCCTCGGCCCGGCACGGAGGCGACGCCGACAGGCCATGCAGCGCTGCGGAGCCGGGTGTTCACGCCGAGCCGCCGGCCGATGTCGGCGCGACGTCGCCCGATGGTTCGACCGTCGCCGGCCGCGAAGTCTGGCTCGTGCACCCTTGGAGCCTCGGCCCGCTGCCAGCGGACCTGCCCGAGGACACGGTGGTCGTCGGCCTGCTCGTCGCCGACTTCCACCGCCGGTGGCCCTGGAGCGAGCGGCGCTGGCGCTTCGTCGGCCAGCGGCTCGCCGAGCTGGCGCCAGTGCGCTGGTATGGCGATGCCGCCGCGCTCGGCACGGCGCTGCGCCACGCCCGGCGGGTGCGCAGCGTCGCCGAGCCGCACCTCGCGCCGTGGCTCCCGGTCTGGGCCGAGTGCCGGCCTGCGCCGGCCCTCTTCCCGGCCGTCGAGCGCCGCTGCGACTCCTTCTCGCAGTGGTGGACCCGCGCGACGCGCGGCCTCGCGTCGGCCGACGACCTGCTGTCCCGTCAGCACGCCTGGCCATGGTGAACCGACCGCCCGACGACGCACCGTCGCTGACCGTGCTGTACGACGGAGCCTGCCCGCTGTGCCGGCGCGAGATCGCCCACGCGCGCCGGCTGGCGGCCCGCGGCGGCCACGGCGACATCGCCTTCGTCGACGTCGCCGGCAGCGCCTGCGCACTGCCCGACGCGCCCGCACACGACCGACTGCTCGCCCGCTTCCACGTGCGCCGCGCCGACGGCACGTGGCTCGACGGCGCGGCGGCCTTCGCCGAGATGTGGTCGCGTCTGCCGGGCTGGCGCTGGGCCGCCGCCGTCGCCCGGTGGCCCGGCGCGATGCCCTTGCTGGAGCGGGGCTATCGGGCCTTCCTCCGGCTGCGCCCGGCCCTGCAGCGCATGGCCGCGCGCTGGGAGCCCACGCCCGGCCTGACGGTGCACATGGAGCGCGAGCTGCGCTCCGACCACGCCGGCGAAACCGGCGCGGTGTGGATCTACCGCGGCATCGCCGCGGTGGCGCGGTGGCGCAGGGACGCGGCGCTGCTGGCCTTCGCTACGCGCCACGGCGACACCGAGGTCGAGCACCTGCGCCTCGTCGAGGCCTGGCTGCCGCCCCATCGCCGCAGCCGCCTGCTCGGGCCGTGGCGCCTGGCCGGCTGGCTCACCGGCGCGCTGCCGGCGCTGGCCGGTCCGCGGGCGGTGCATGCCACCATCGCCTCGGTGGAGACCTTCGTCGACCGCCACTACCAGCAGCAGATCGACCACCTGCACGCGCACGACGGGCCGGCCGGGCTGCTGCCCCTGCTCGAACGCTGCCAGGCCGACGAACGCCACCATCGCGACGAGGCGGCCGCACTGGCCGGGCCGCGCCCGCGGGGGCTGCTGCGCGGCTGGTGCGCCCTCGTCGGCAGCGGCTCGGCGGCCGCCGTGGTCGTCGCGCGGCGCTTCTGACACAGCGCTTGCCCGGAACCCGCATGAACGACATCGCCCTCGTCACCGGTGCCCGCGGCGGCGTCGGCCGCGCCCTCGTCGCGCGGCTGCGCGCGCGCGGCCTGCGGGTGGCCGCGGTCGGCCGCGATGCCGCGACGCTGGCCGAGGTGGCAGCCGACGCCCACCTCGCGCTCGACTGCACCACGCCCGATGGCGCCGCACAGGCCCTGGCCGCCTGCCGCGACGCGCTGGGCGCCTCGCCGTCGCTGCTGGCCCATGCCGTCGGCAGCACGCTGATCGCACCCTTGCATCGCACCCGCACCGAGGCCGCGCGCGAGGTGCTGCGCGTGAACCTGGAGAGCAGCCTGTGGGTGCTGCAGGCCTGGATCGGCGCGCTGGAAGGCCAGCCGGGCGCCGCGGTGTTCGCGAGCTCGGTCGTCGCGCGCATCGGCGTCGCGCAGCACGAGGCCATCGCGGCGGCCAAGGGCGGCGTCGAGGCGCTGGTGCGCAGCGCCGCGGCCACCTACGCGGCGCAGGGCGTGAGGATCAACGCCGTCGCCCCCGGGCTGACCGAGACGGCGATGACGGCGGCCATGCTCAAGCTGCCGGCGATGCGCGAGGCCGCGGCGCGGCAGTACCCCCTGGGCGGCGTGCAGTCCGCCGACGAGGTGGCAGCGGTGATGGACTTCCTGCTGGCGCCGGCCTCGGCCCGGCTCACCGGGCAGGTGATCGCCGTCGACGGCGGCTTCACGACGGTGCGGCCGCTCGTGAAGTAGGCCGGGAGCCATGAAAAAAGCACCGGGCGTTCCCGCCGGGTGCTTTCGTCTCCTACCGAATTTGGTAGGCGCGATTGGACTCGAACCAACGACCCCCACCATGTCAAGGTGGTGCTCTAACCAGCTGAGCTACGCGCCTGAAGCCCACTAGTGTAGCAGGCCTCGGGCACCCGGCGTTCAGCGCCGCCGCGCGCGCCGCACGCCGGGGATCGCCGCCAGACGCGCCAGCACCGCGTCGAGCCGCGCGCTGCTGTCGATCTCGACCGTGAGCGTCATCCACACGGTGGCCCCGGCGCCGCGCGTGACCTGGCTGTGCACGCCGCTCACGTCGACGCGCTCCTTGGCGAGGGCCTCGGTCAGGTCGCGCAGCAGGCCGCTGCGCTCGGCGGCCTCGACGAGCAAGTCCACCGGGTAGCGCTCGGCCGCGCCGGCGGTACGGCCCCAGGCGACCGCGATCACGCGCTCGGGCTGTCGCTCGCGCATGTGCTGCAGGTTGCTGCAGTTCCGGCGGTGGATCGCGACCCCCTTGCCGCGCGTGACGTAGCCGTCGATCGCGTCGGGCGGCGCCGGCCGGCAACAGCGCGCCAGCGTCGTCAGCAGCGACTCGACGCCGACGACCAGCACGCCGCCCTTGGCCGACGCCTCGTCCGCGACCGGCCGCGACAGGCGCCGGGCGATCTGCTCGTCGACGTCGGGCGCCTGCGCAGGCGGACGCAGCAGGTTCTCCACGTGCCGCAGCGACAGCTCGTCCTTGCCGACGACCTCGAACAGCGCCTGGGCATCGCGGAAGCCGAGCTGCGTGGCCAGCTCGTCGTGGCGCAGCGCGGTGCGGCCTTCGCGCTGCAGCAGCTTCTCGATCGCCTCGCGGCCGCGCGCCACCGTCTGCGCCTGCGCCTGGGCGTTGAACCAGGCGCGCACCTTGGCGCGCGAGCGCGGGCTCTTTAGGTAGCCGAGCTCGGCGTTGAGCCAGTCGAGCGAGGGCCCGCCCTCCTTCGCCGCGACCACCTCGACAGTCTGCCCGCTGGCCAGCGGTGTGTTCAGCGGCAGCAGCGCGCCGTCGACGCGCGCGCCACGGCAGCGGTGGCCGAGGTCGGTGTGCAGCGCATAGGCGAAGTCCACCGCGGTCGCCCCGGCCGGCAGCTCGATCACCGCGGCCTGCGGCGTGAAGACGTAGATGCGGTCATCGAACCAGCCACCGCCGGCCGCCGGCTCGGCGACCTCGCGCTCCCAGGCCAGCAGCTGCTGCAGCACGGCCTTGCGAGCCTGCGCCACCTGCCCTTCGAAGCCGCCCGCCGCCGACACGCCGGCGTAGCCGCGCGCGCCGGCCTCCTTGTAGGCCCAGTGCGCGGCGACGCCGCTCTCGGCATGCTCGTGCATCGCGCGGGTGCGGATCTGGATCTCGATCGAGCGCCCCCCGGCATCGCGCACCACGGTGTGCAGCGACTGGTAGCCATTGGGCTTGGGCCGCGCGATGTAGTCGTCGAACTCCTGCGGCAGCGGCGTCCACAGCTCGTGCGCGCGGCCCAGGGCCGCATAGCAGGCCGCGACGTCGTCGACGATCACGCGCAGCGCACGCAGGTCGTGGACCTCGTCGAAGGCGAGCTGCTTGCCCTGCATCTTCTTCCAGATGCTGTAGAGGTGCTTGGGCCGGCCCTGCACCTCGCAGCGCAGGCCGGCGGCGGCCAGCGCCGTGGCGAGCTCGCGGCGCGCGTCCTCGACGGCGCGCTCGCGCTGCACGCGCGTCTGGTCGAGCAGGCCGGCGATGCGGCGGTATTCCTCGGGCTGGGTGAAGCGGAACGCGAGGTCCTCGATCTCCCACTTGATCTGCCAGATGCCCAGCCGGTTGGCCAGCGGCGCGAAGACCTGCAGCGACTCGCGCGCCAGCGCCTGCGGGCAGGCCTGGCGGCTCGCCGCATACCAGCGCAGCGTCTGCAGCCGCGAGGCCAGCCGTAGCAGGACGACGCGCAGGTCGCGCGAGAAGGCCAGCAGCATCTTGCGCACGCGCTCGAGCTGCGCGGCCTGCTGCGCGCCGTCGAGCGCCGCGTCGCCGAGCGCCTCGCGCGCGCTGCGCTGCACCTGCACCAGCTTGTGGGTGTGCGCCACCAGTTCGGCGTAGCCGGCGCCGTAGGCCTTGGCGATGACCTCCTCGGGCCGCGCCAGGTAGGGCGCGGTGTAGACGAGGTAGGCGGCGGCGCGCATCGACGGCGCCGCGCCGATCGCCTGCAGGATGCCGGCCACGCCGTCGGCGTGGGCGAGCGCGTCCTCGCCGGTGTCGAAGCATTCGCCGGCGAGCAGCGGCTCGGCGAACGCCCGAGCGCGCTCGGGCAGCTCGCGCTCCGGCGCGGCGACGGCGGCAGCATCGGCCTGCGGCTCGACGCCGCCGGCCAGCCGCACGATCGCGGCCGCGCCGGTGTCCGCCGCCACCGCGGGTTCGGTCTTCATGGTGCGAGCAGGAAGTCGCGCACCAGCCGCACCTGCTCGTCGGCCACCAGCGTCGGCGCGTGGCCGATGCCCGGCAGCTCGACGAGCCGCGGCTTCGGGCCGCGCTGCGTCATCGCGACCGCGGTGTCGTGCGACAGCAGGTCGGACTCGGCGCCGCGGATCAGCAGCGTCGGCGCGCGGATCTGGTCGTAGCGCTGCCACAGCAGCGCCTCGCCGGCGGCGGCCAGCTCGGGCGTCACGGCCTTGAAGGGCAGCCCGATCGCCGGGTCGTAGTGCGAGACCCAGCCGTCGCCGTCGGCCACCAGCTGCGGCCGCGTCAGCGCGAGCCACTGCTCGCGCGTGTGCGGGCCGAAGCCGCTGGAGATGCTCCACAGGTAGTCGGCCGCCTCGTCCAGCGACGCGTAGCGCTTCGGCAGCCCGACGTAGGCGCCGATGCGCTGCACCGCCTCGGGGCGGATCGACGGGCCGACGTCGTTGAGCACCAGCCGGCGCACCGGCGACGTGCCGTCGCGGCCGCGCAGCGAGGCCACGCCGAGGCCGATCAGCCCGCCCATCGAGGTGCCGACCCAGTCGACCTGCGGCACGGCCAGCCGCGCGAGCAGCGTCACCATGTCGGCCACGTAGGTCGGGATCTGGTAGGCCATCGGGTCGACGAGGCGGTCGGAGCGGCCGCGGCCGACGACATCGGGGCAGATCACGCGGCAGTCGGCCGCCAGCGCACGCGCGAGCGTGTCGAAGTCGCGGCCCTGGCGGGTGAGGCCGTGCACGCAGACGACGACGCGCGGGTTATCGCGCTCGCCCCATTCCCAGTAGGCCATGCGGTGCAGGCCGGCGGCGTCCAGGCACGCGACATGCTCGAGTCTCGGTTCGGTCATCGGGGTCACTCCTCGATAATCATGCTACCCAACCCCTGACGGATTCCGACCATGTTGAAAGGCAAGACCGCACTCGTCACCGGCTCAACCAGCGGCATCGGCCTGGGCATCGCGCTGGTGCTCGCGAAGCAAGGCGCCGACGTGATGCTCAACGGCTTCGGCGACGCCGAGGGCGCGCTGCGCCAGGTCCGCGAGGCGGCCCCCGGCGTGCGCGTTGGCTACCACGGCGCCGACATGAGCAAGCCGGCCGAGATCGCCGCGCTGGTGGCGCAGGCCGAGGCGGAGCTGGGCGGGGTCGACATCCTGGTCAACAACGCCGGCATCCAGCACGTCGCGCCGGTCGAGGACTTCCCGGCCGAGAAGTGGGACGCGATCATCGCCATCAACCTCAGCTCGGCCTTCCACACCACGCGGCTGGCGATCCCGCGCATGCGCCAGCGCAACTGGGGCCGCATCGTCAACATCGCCTCGGCGCATGGCCTCGTGGCCTCGGCCGGCAAGTCGGCCTACGTGGCGGCCAAGCACGGCATCGTCGGCTTCACCAAGGCGGTGGCGCTGGAGACCGCGACCACCGGCATCACCTGCAACGCGATCTGTCCCGGCTGGGTGCTGACGCCGCTGGTGCAGAAGCAGATCGACGACCGCGCCGCGCGCGAAGGCATCCCGCTGGCCCAGGCCGAGCGCGAGTTGCTCGGCGAGAAGCAGCCCTCGCTGCAATTCACGACGCCCGAGCAGCTCGGCGAGCTGACGGTGTTCCTGTGTTCGGACGCCGCGGCCAACGTGAAGGGTCAGGCCTGGGCGATGGACGGCGGCTGGACCGCTCAATAGGCCGCCTCCACGCGCCGCAAGAAACCCAGCGGCCACCGCGGACCGGCTAAGCCGGTTCGCCAGCGGCGCCCCCTTGAGGAGGAGCGGCGCAGCCGCAACGGGGGTGGTTCACTTCGTCAGCTGCACCGTCCCGCTGACCGAGGCGCTGACCAGGCTCTTGCCCGGCTCGACCGGCAGCGGCGCGTCGGCCGCGGCCATCTCGGCCTTGGCGGCGCGCATCATCACCGGCCGCGGGCCGCCGCCTTCCGCGCCGCTCTGCACCGCCACCTCGCGCAGCGTGTAGCCCGAGAAGCCGAACTGCCGCGCCAGCTCGCCGGCGCGCGCGCGGTACTTCTGGATCGCCTGCGCCGTCACCTCGGCCTCGTGCTTGTCGGCCAGCTCCCGCGAGACGCTGTAGCCGACGCTGGTGATGTTCATCGTGCTCAGCCGGCCGGCCGTCTGCGCGACACGCTGGCCGTCCTTGCCTTGCAGCAGCAGCTCGGCCTGGCCCTGCCAGCCGTTGATGCGCCCTTCCTTGCCGTACCGCGGGTAGAGCGAGAAACCGCCGGTGCGCACCTCCAGCGCGCCGGGCTGGGCCGCCTTGCGGGCTTCGGCGAGGGCGGCATCGAGCACCGCCTTCAGCTGGGCCTGCACCTGCGCCGCGTCCTGGCCCTCGCGCACCGCCTGCAGCGTGATCGACAGCAGGTCCTGCGTGACCTCGATGCTGGCGTTCGCGCTGAAGTTGACGAGGTTCTCGGGCGGCGCCTCGGCGGCCCGCGCCGGCAGGGTGCCGGCGGCGGCCAGGGCGAGGAGAAGCGACAGGGCATGGCGATGCATCGCGGTCATGGGCGGCCTTCCAGGGTTCGACGAGCGGCGAGTGTCGGTCAGAACGCGCCGGACGGCGGTGCCGCCGACCGCGCTTGCCGCCGGCCACGCGCTGGGCGCAAGATATGTAACAGCGGGTCAGGAAGCCCGTTTTGCCCGGTTTGCCCTGCGCACAATCGCTTCTGTTACAAATGCAGGAAAGGCTCCGAATGAACGCCACCGCCGCCAACGCGCAACGCCCGGACCGCATCGTCGTCGTCGACGACGACGCCCGCATCCGCGACCTGCTGCGCCGCTACCTCACGCAGGAGGGCTTCGAGGTGCTGCTGGCCGAGGACTCGAAGGCGCTGAACCGCGTGATGACGCGCGACACGATCGACCTGATCGTGCTCGACCTGATGCTGCCCGGCGAGGACGGTCTGTCGATCTGCCGCCGCCTGCGTGCCAACAACGACACCACGCCGATCATCATGCTGACCGCCAAGGTCGAGGACGTGGACCGCATCGTCGGCCTCGAGGTCGGTGCCGACGACTACCTGCCCAAGCCCTTCAACCCGCGCGAGCTGCTGGCGCGCATCC
>CAYLKR010000042.1:0-18172 GCA_964384225.1 uncultured Methylibium sp. | reverse complement strand
CTCAGCGCCGATGATAGTGCGGGTTCCCGTGTGAAAGTAGGACATCGTCAGGCTAATATGAAGTGGAAAGCCCGGTCAGAAATGACCGGGCTTTTTGCTTTTCTTGCCGCCAATGCTGTCAGGGTAGCTGGTCCGCGATGAAGGATTCGGGTGGCGCGCTGAACAAGAGCTGCAGCAACCGGCCTTCGCGTACTTCGACGATCTTCAGGAATTCGTCCGCACCGCGCATCGCCTTGAAGGTGTCGAATCCACGCTCGAGAAAAGCCTGCAGATCGCTCAGGCCAGCGGCCCGTGCGGCGCCGCGCATCATTCTCAGGCTCATCGACAGCATCGGGATCCGGGTGTAGCGGTCCAGCGAGCGGCCCACTTCCAGAGTCAAGGCCACTTGCGCCAGCCGGTCCTCTTGTCGGCCCACGCTGCGCCAAGCGTTCACATAACGGGTGCCGTCGACGAAGCCCTCCGACATGGCGGCCGCCATCGCGCTGTCGAGGCGCTCCGACAGGGCGTGGAGCCGGCCGAGCGTCGCAACGGTTTCCACCACCTCGCGGGGAAACAGGCGAACCAAGGCCGGAACGACACGGGCGAACTGCTCATCGCGGCGCGTGAAGTCCTGCGGACCGTAGAGCTCTTCGAGGAAGAAGCGCGCCGCAGCGGCGAAACGCGGATGCACGAGCAGATCGGCATACGTGTGTCGAAATCGCGCCTCCTGGTAGGCCTTGACGGCGTGGACCCGTGCGGCGAGAGACTCGTCGGCCGTGCGCTGGCTGCGCTCCTGCTCCACCACGCGCAGGCTCGCGAGGATCGTGGCGGCATCGACGGGGTGCGGGTGTTCGGGCATCGGCAAGCGGCGCGGGTCATCACGGGGTTCGAATAGACGCGCTCCCCGACGACTGGCAGCGTGAATGATGCAACACTGCCCGCCGATGGATGCCAGTGCCTTGCGGATGTCGCGTCGATCGCTGCTCAGGGGCGGGCTCGGCGCTGCATTGCTGCTGATGCTCGGCGGCGGCGCAGCCTGGCTCTGGCGACCCGGGCTCGATGGGCAGCGTCTGACAGTCGAGGGCCGCACGGTCTTCCTCGCCGCCGCCCAAGCGGTGCTGGAGGGGTGTCTGCCGGCCGAGCCGGACGAGCTGTCGCAGGCCCTCGAAGCGCATGCCCGTCACCTGGACGAAACGCTGGCGGTCCTGCCCCCGGCGGTGCGCGCCGAAGTCTCTTTGTTGCTGGCCCTCCTGTACATCGCGCCGGGCCGGCGCTGGATCACCGGGCTCGAGGTCGACTGGGCCGAGGCCGACGTCCCCGCGGTCCAGGCTGCGCTCGAGCGCATGCGCTCCGGCGTCGACCCCGTGCGCCTGCAGGCCTATCACGCGCTGCGCGACCTCAACAATGCCGCCTTCTTCGCCCAGCCGAGCCACTGGCCCCTGCTCGGCTATCCGGGGCCGGAGCCCGTCTGACGATGGTCGAGCGCACCGATCCGATCCGCGAAGGCCTCGCTCGCGGCTGGCAGGTCCACGGCGGGCGTCACCCTGGGGCGCGGCCGTTGCCGCGTGAGCTGTCCTGCGACGTCGCGATCGTCGGCAGCGGTGCGGGGGCCGGCATCACCGCCGAGCTGCTGACGCAGGCCGGGCTCGACGTCACGTTGATCGAGGAGGGGCCGCTGAAGAGCAGCAGCGATTTCCGCCAGCTCGAGCGCGAGGCCTATCCATCGCTCTACCAGGACAGCGCGGCGCGCAAGACCGCCGACAAGGCCATCACGGTGCTGCAGGGCCGCTGTGTCGGCGGCTCGACCACGGTCAACTGGACCAGTTCCTTCCGTACGCCCGACGACACGCTGGCCTGGTGGCAGCGCCACTACGGGCTGGCCGACTACGGCGCCGACGAGCTGTCGCCCTGGTTCCTGCAGGCCGAGCGGCGGCTCGGCATCGGACCGTGGCTGGCCCCGCCGAACGAGAACAACGACCTGTTGCGCCGCGGCGCCGCCCGGCTCGGCATCGCTGCCGCGGTGATCCAGCGCAACGTCAAGGGCTGCTGGAACCTCGGCTCCTGCGGGCTGGGCTGCCCGACCAACGCCAAGCAGTCGATGCTCGTCACGACGATCCCCGCCGCTCTCGATCGCGGAGCGCGGCTGCTCGTCGAAACGCGTGCGCAAACCTTCGCGCTGCGCGGCGGGCGCATTGCCGCGCTGGAGTGCGTGGCGGTCGAGCCCGACGGCACGCCGCGCGATGACGCCCGCGTGCGCATCCAGGCCCGGCACTACGTCGTCGCCGGCGGGGCGATCAATTCGCCGGCGCTGCTGCTGCGCTCGGGCCTGCCCGATCCCCACGGCCTCCTCGGCTCACGCACTTTTCTGCATCCAGTGGTCATCTCGGCGGCGGCCTTCGACCAGCGCGTCGAGGGCTGGTCGGGCGCACCGCAGACGATCTACAGCGACCACTTCCTCGGCATCGATCCGATCGACGGGCCGATCGGCTACAAGCTCGAGGCGCCGCCGATCCACCCGCTGATCTTCTCGACGACGACGAGCGGCTTCGGGCTCGAACAGGCGCGGCTGATGAAGCTGTTCCCGCACATGCACGCGCTGCTGGCGCTGCTGCGCGACGGCTTCCACGAACAGTCGCCCGGTGGCACCGTCACGCTGCGGCGGGACGGCAGCCCGGAACTCGATTACCCGCTGACGGACTTCGTGATGGAGGGCGCGCGCCGTGCGCTGCTGTCGATGGCCGAGATCCAGTTCGCCGCCGGCGCGCGCGAGGTGCTGCCCGGCCATGAACGCGGCCGCAGCCTGCGCAGCTGGCGCGAGGCGCGGGAAGTGATTGCCGCCCTGCCGATGAAGCCGCTGCTGACCCGCGTGGTCAGTGCCCATGTGATGGGCGGCTGCGGGATGGCCGGCAGCGAAGCGCTCGGCGTCGTACGCCCCGACGGCCGGCACTGGCAGGTCGAGAACCTGTCGGTGCACGACGGCTCGATCTTCCCGACCAGCATCGGCGCCAACCCGCAGCTGTCGCTCTACGGCATCGTCAACCGGCTCGCGACGCGGCTGGCCGAGCAGTTGTCGGGTCGCAAGGTGCAGCTCGCCTGAGACCGATGCTCGCGCGACTGCAACGCCGTCTGCTGGCGCTGGTGGGGCTGACCCTCCTGGCGGTCCTCGCGATCGGCGTGGCGCTGGACCGCGCCGCCGCCGGCATCGGCGTGGCGCTGTTGCTCGCCTTCGGCTACACGCTGGTGCTGGCGGTCGAGTTCATGCTCATGGCCGCGGTGCACGGCGACGACCCGACGCCACGCGCCGGCCCGGCCACGCTGCTGAAGGCCTGGTGGACCGAATGCGTCGTCGCGCTGTGGGTGTTCGGCTGGCTGCAGCCCTTCCGCGAGCAGGCCCAGCCCGACGTGCCCGGCCGACATGGCGTGCGCGGCATCGTCTTCGTGCACGGCTACCTGTGCAACCGTGCGATCTGGAACCCCTGGCTCGCGCAGTGCGCGGGCCTCGGCATCCCTTGCGTTGCGGTCAGCCTGGAGCCGGTCTTCAGCGGTCTGCCGCCGTATGCGGCGCAGGTGGAGCAGGCCGTCGCGCGGCTGGAGCGCGAGACCGGCCTGGCCCCCGTGATCGTCTGCCACAGCATGGGTGGGCTGGTGCTGCGCGGCTGGATCGCGACGACGCCGGGCGCCGCAGCGCGCATCCACCATGCCGTGACGATCGGCTCGCCGCACCGCGGCACCTGGCTGGCCCACCTGGGCGGCACGGCCAACGCCGCGCACATGCGGCCGGCCAACGGCTGGCTGCGTGAGCTGGAGGCGGCCGAGCCGCCGGGCAGCCACGCGCGCTTCACCTGCTTCTACGGTCACGCCGACAACATCGTCTTCCCGCCGCGCTCGGCCACGCTGGACGGTGCCGACAACCGCCACCTGCCCGCCACGCCGCACGTGGCGATGGCCTTTCACCCGGCGGTGATCGCCGAGGTGCTGAGGCGCGTGGCGGCGTAGCAGCGCTCGCCGGGCAGCACCGTGGCAGCGTCGAGCAGCGGCAGCGCACGGACGCGCTCGTAGACCGGCGTGAAGTCCGGTGCGGTGGCGTCGAAGAGCTGCCGAAAGCTGTCGATCACGAAGTAGCTCGCCTGGTAGCTGTCGATCCGGTAGAGCGTGCGCATCAGCCGCTCCAGGCTGAAGGCGATGCGGTTGGGCGCCGGGTCAGTGACCGCGTAGCGCAGCTCGCCGGCGCTCGACAGAATGCCGGCGCCGTAGGCGCGCAGGCCCTCGGGCGTGTCGATCAGGCCGAACTCGACCGTGTACCAGTACAGCCGCGCCAGCAGCTCGCAGGCGCCCAGGCGCGCGGCCTTCAGCCCGCCGGCGCCGTAGGCCTGCATGTAGTCGGCGAACACCGGGTCGAAGAGCAGCGGCACATGGCCGAAGAGGTCGTGGAAGACATCGGGTTCGACGATGTAGTCGAACTCCTCGGGCCGCCGCATCCAGGTCGTGACCGGGAAGCGGCGCGCGGCGAGCAGCGCGAAGAAGGCTTCCTCGGGGATCAACCCCGGCACGCCGACGATGCGCCAGCCGGTCGCGCGCTCCAGGCGTTCGGACACCGCGTCGAAGCGCGGGATGCGCTCGGGCGCACCGAGCTGCTCGGCCGCGGCGATGAACTCGCGGCAGGCCAGCCCGGGGAGCTGGGCGCATTGGCGCGCGTACAGGCGACGGTAGAGCTCGTGCTCGGCCTCGGTGTAAGCGGCCCAGTCCTGATCGCAGGTGTAGTCGGCGCGGGCGCGCGAGTAGTCACCGCGCGGCGGGCGCTCGCCATGGCCGTAGGTCACCGGGGCGACGCCCCGGTTGATGCCGGAATGGAAGTCGACGCCGTTCATGCTTTCTGCAGGACCCCGCGGCGCATCTGGTCGAGCTCGATGGACTCGAACAGCGCCTTGAAGTTGCCCTCGCCGAAGCCCTGGTCACCCTTGCGCTGGATGAACTCGAAGAAGATCGGCCCGAGCTGGTTCTCGCTGAAGATCTGCAGCAGCAGCTCGCCGGCCTTGCCGTCGACCAGCACCTTGCGCGAGCGCAGCGCCGCGACGTCCTCGCCGTGGCCCGGGATGCGGCGGTCGACCAGCTCGTAGTAGGTGTCCGGCGTGTCGAGCAGCGTCACGCCGCGCGCGCGCAGCGCATCCACCGTGGCGAGCAGCTCGCGCGAGGCCAGTGCCACGTGCTGGATGCCCTCGCCGTGGTAGCGCTCCAGGTACTCCTGGATCTGGCCCGCCTGCTCCTTGCCTTCCTCGTTGATCGGGATGCGGATCTTGCCGCAGGGGCTGGTCATCGCCTTGCTCTTGACGCCGGTGACCTGGCCCTCGATGTCGAAGTAGCGGATCTCGCGGAAGTTGAACAGGCGCTCGTAGAACTCGGCCCACTCGGCCATGCGGCCGCGGTGCACGTTGTGCGTCAGGTGGTCGATCGTCGTCAGGCCGTGGCCGGCGGGACTCAGCGTGGCCCCGGGCAGCGGCATGAAATCGACGTCGTAGAAGCCGATGTTGCCGATCTCGCCCGGCTGCGCGCCGTTCTTGCCGCGCCAGCGGTCGACGAAGTAGATCAGCGAGTCGCCGACGCCCTTGATCGCCGGGATGTTGAGCTCGCCCGGCCCGGCCGTCGCGCCATAGGGCCAGGCGCCGAGCGCCACGGCGCGCTCGTAGGCGGCCTTGGCGTCCTGCACGCGGAAGGCGATCGCGCAGATGCTCGGCCCGTGCAGCCGCGCGAAGCGCTGCGCGAAGGAATCGGGCTCGGCGTTGACGATGAAGTTGATCTCGCCCTGCCGGTACAGCAGCACGTTCTTGTGCCGGTGGCGGGCGATCGGCGTGAAGCCCATGCGCTCAAACAGCGCCCCCATCGCCTGCGGATCGGGCGCGGCGTACTCGACGAACTCGAAGCCGTCGGTGCCCATCGGGTTGTCCCAGGGGGTGGACTGCATGGGGATCCTTCGCGTGACCTGCCATGCACTGTATAGGCGCGGGGGCGCAGGTTTGCTGCGACTTCGAGCAACGAATGGATCCTGTGCGCAGGATTCATGCAGAATCGATGCGATGGAAGCTCCGGTCCTGCTCGACGCGATCGACCGCCGCCTGCTGCGCGCGCTGCAGGCCAACGGCCGCGCCACCTACGACCAGCTCGCCGCCGAGGTGCAGCTCTCGGCGTCGGCGGCGCTGCGGCGCGTCAAGAGGCTGGAGGAGGCCGGCGCGATCGCCGGCTACGTGGCCATCGTGCCGCCGGAGCGCGTCGGGCTCGGGCTCACGGCCTACATCAACGTGCGGCTGGAAAAGCACAGCGAAGGCCACAAGCGCCACCCGATGGATGCCTTCAAGGGCGCGGTGCAGGCCTGGCCCGAGGTGGTCGACTGCGTCGCGCTGACCGGCGAGATGGACTACCTGCTGCGTGTCGTCGTCGAGGACATGGCGCACTACTCGCGCTTCGTGATGGACACGCTGCTGCAGCACCCGAGCGTGCAGGACTGCAAGACGAGCTTCGTGATGGAGCGCGTCAAGGGCGGCGGCGCGACGCCGGTGTAGCGGCGCCGAACCGGGCGTGGGATCAGCCGGGGAAGTGCTGGCGCGCCAGCGCCTTCAGCGCCTCGCCGTCCATCGCCTCCAGCGTGCCCAGCGCCCACAGGTCGAAATGCTTCTCGCGCTTGAGCGTCGCCACGGTCGGGAAGCCGGCGGCCTGCAGCGTGGCGGTCAGCACCTTCTGCGTGAAGCCGCAGCGGTGTGCCATGTAGAGGTTGCCGGCGGCCATCGGCGGGCGGTGGCCGTAGAGGATGTCCAGCGGCGCGATCGGGCCGGCCGCCGACATGTAGGCCGGCTCGGTCAGCTTGTCGTCGGCGATCAGCGCGCAGACCGACTGCAGGTCCGGGCAGGTGATCACGACGAAGCCGCCCGGGCGCAGCACGCGCTTGAACTCGGCCAGCGCCTGCGGCACCTCGTGCGGGTAGAGGTGCTCGATGTTGTGGCTCGAGAACACCGCGTCCACCGACGCGCTGGCGACCGCCGACATGTCGGTCATCGTGCCGACGATGTCGGGCTGGATGTTCACGTCGATGTCCAGCCGCACTTCGGTCCAGGCCTCGGTCGCGAAGGCCGGCGTGGTGCTGTTCTTGCGCTTCGGCCCGCAGCCGACGTGGAGGAAGGTCTTGGTGGTGCTCATGGAGAGGGGCGGTGGACGAGTGGGAGCGAGCTTAGCCGCGCCCGCCCCGCCGTGGCGCGGGAAATGGGGGGTCATTCGAGCCTTGCGGCGATCCCGGCCCCCAGCGACCACAGCAGCGCCGCGGCCTGGCGTGCGTCGACGCGGGCGTTGACGCGGCCGACCTCCAGCGCGTAGTGCTCGCCCTCCGCGGCCATCACGTCGAACAGCGAGCGGCGGCCGAGCTGCTGCCATTGCAGGCGCGTGGCCTCGCGCACGCGCTCGCTGTCGCGCAGCACCGCGTCGCTGCGCAGCGCACGGTCCTGGGCGGCGAGCGCCTGCTCGTGGGCCTCGGCGATGCGCGCGCGGCGCGCGTCGAGGGCGTCGGCCCGCTGCGCCCGCGCCGCCTCGGCGCGCTGGCGCGCGGCGGCGATCGCCGGTTCGGCGCTCGGGTTCAGCAGCGGCACCGACAGCGTCAGCCCGGCACTCCAGGCGCGGCCGTCGCCGGTGCCGGCGGTGCGCGAACCGGAGACCACCCAGTTCAGCTGCGGCTTGTGGCCGGCGGCCACCGCGCGGCCCAAGGCGTCGGCGGCGTCGGCCTGCGCCGTGAGCTGGGCGATCTCGCTGGCGCGCTCGGCCTCGGCCAGCGCGCGCCGGAGCGGTTCCGGCTCGTCGAGCAGGGCCGCGAAGGGATCGGTGTCGCCGGCCGGCAGGCGCTCGCCGACGAAGCGCGCGAGCCGGATCTCGGCCTGGCGGCGCTGCGCGCGCGCCTGGCTTTCGGCCAGCTCAGCTTGCTGCAGCGTCTTGCGTGCCTGCACCAGCTCGCTGGCACGGCCGCGGTCGGCCGCGACGATCTGTTCGAGCGAGCCGACCAGGCAGCCCATCTGGCGTGCATAGCGCGCGTAGACCTCGGCCTGCTGCGCATGGCGGCTGCGCTCCAGCGCCAACGCGACCGTCTGCAGCGCCACCTGCTCCTGCAGCCCGAGCTGGCCGTGGCGCGCCGCGTCGGCCAGCGCGCGGCGCCAGTCCGACAGGCGCTCGATGCGCCCGGCGTCCCACAGCGGCGCGCCGATCTCGAGCGCCGCGCGCGCCTGCGCGCCGACGCGGTCGAGCATGTCGCCGCCGCCCTGGCCGGCCTGCGCGGCGCTGGCCGACAAGGTGGCCTTGGGGCGTGCCGCGGCCTGCGCCTCGGCGAGGTCGCTCGCGGCCGCCTCGGCGAGCAGCCGTGCGGCGCCGACCGCCTGACTGCGCCGCCAGGCCTCGCCGACCAGCTCGCGCAGCGCGCCGCGCGCGGCCACGGTATCGAGCGCCGGCGCGGCAGGCGCCGGTTCGTCGACGCAGGCCGCCGCCAGCGGGCCGGCGGCGCCGGCCGCGACCAGCAGCGCTACGGCTCGGTGCACAACGGAGCGCATCGCCACCCGCATCACGACTCGCGGAAGGCCTCGCGCGACTTCAGCACCGGCCGCAGCAGGAACTCGAGCACGGTGCGTTCCCCGGTGTGCAGGTCCACGGTGCCGGTCATGCCGGGGATGACCGGCAGCACGCGGCCCTGGGCGTGCAGCGCGGCGGCGTCGGTGCGGACCAGCACGCGGAAGTAGGTCGGCTCGGCGCCGGCCGGTGCCTTGTCGGGGTCGCCGATCGCGTCGGGGCTGATGTGCTCGATGTGGCCGCCGAGGCCGCCGTAGGTCGCCGCCTCGTAGGCCGCGAGCTTGAGCTCGGCCTTCTGGCCGACGCGCAGGAAGCCGATCTCGCCCGGCTTGACGCGCGCCTCGACCAGCAGCCGCGGGCTGGCCGGCACGATCTCCAGCAGCGGCGCGCCGGGCTGCAGCACGCCGCCGACGGTGGCGACGCGGATGTTCTTGACCACGCCGTCCACCGGCGAGACGAGCTGGGTGCGGCGCAGCACGTCGCTGCGGCCGGCGAGCTGCTCATCGAGCTGGGCCAGCTCGGCGCGCACGCGCAGCCGCTCGGTGCTGGCGTCCTGGCGGAAGCGGTTGACGCGCTCCTGGCCCTGCAGCGTCTGCTCGTTGATCTGGCGCTGCAGCCGCATCACCTCGACCTCGCTCATCAGCCCCTGGGCGGCCATGCGCTGCGCGACGCCGAGCTCCCGGCCGAGCAGCTCGACGCTGCGGCGGTTCGCAGCCAGGCCCTCGTCGAGCGCGCGGCGGCGCGCCTGGAAGGCCTCGGTCTCGGCGGCGACCAGCCGCGCCTCGTGCGCGACCTCGGCCGGAAACTGCAGTGCCGTGCCGCGCGCCTCGGCGTCGAGCCGCGCGGCGGTGGCGGCGAGCGCCAGGCGCTTGGCCGCCGCCTCGTTGACCTGGGTCTCGAAGCGCGTCGGGTCCAGCCGCGCGAGCGGCTGTCCGGCCTTCACCGCGTCGCCCTCGCGCACCAGCAGCGCCGAGAGCAGGCCGCCTTCGAGGCTGGCGATGACCTGCTCGCGGCCGTCGGGCACGACGCGCGCGTCGGCCGTGGTGACCTGGTCGACCTTCGCGAGCGCTGCCCACACCAGGGCCGCGGCCACGCAGGCCAGCATCAGCCACAGCGCCGCGTTCACGCACGGCGTGGCTTCGACCTGCTCGGCCGCGCGCAGCTCGGAGAGGAAGCGGGCGTCGCCGCGGGCGAGTTCCATCGCGGCGGGCCTCAGACGGTGGCGGCGGCGCGTTGCGCCGCCGGATGCAGGTGCACGCGCGATGCCGGCGCCTCGGGCGCAGCGCTGCGCAGGCCCTGCAGCTTCGCCAGCACGAGCGCCTTGGGGCCGTCGATCAGCACCCGGCCGCCATCGACGACGACGATGCGCTCCACCAGCTCCAGCACGGCCGGCCGGTGGGTCACCGCGACCAGCGTGCGCCCCTGGGCGGCGTCCTTGAGCTGGGTGAGGAAGGCGAGCTCGGACTGCAGGTCCATCGAGCTCGTCGGCTCATCCATCAGCAGGATGCGCGGCTCCAGCGCCAGGCAGCGCGCCAGCGCGACGAGCTGGCGCTGGCCGCCGGACAGCAGCGTGCCCATCTCGCCGACCGGCAGCTCCCAGCCCTGCGGATGGCTCGCCACCAGCCGGTCCAGGCCGGTGATGCGGGCCACCTCGGCGAGGCGCGCGGCATCCACCGCGGCGCGGCCCATCGTCACGTTCTCGCGCAGCGTGCCCTTGAAGAGCCGCGGCTCCTGCGACACGAAGCCGACGCGGGCACGGTAGTCGGCCGGGTCGATCTGGCGCAGGTCGATGCCCTCCACCTCCACGCGGCCGGAGGTCGGCTGGTACAGACCCGCCAGCAGCCGCAGCACGGTCGATTTGCCGCTGCCGATGCGCCCGAGGATCGCGATGCGCTCGCCGGGCTCGATCTTCAGCGTCACGCCCTGCAGCACCGCGGGCGGCGGCGCCTCGCCGGTGGCTGGGTAGGCGAAGCCGACGTCGGCGAGCGCGAGGCGGCCGTCGATCGCCGGCGCCGCGTCGTAGCGGCGCTGCGGGTCGCGCTCGACCGGCAGGTTCATCAGGCGGTTCAGCGTCGCGAGCGCGGCACGCGCGCCCTGCCAGCGCGTGGCCAGGCCGACCACGCTGGACAGCGGGCCGATCGCGCGGCCGGCGAACATCACCGCGCCGATCAGTGCGCCGCCGGTGATCACCTGGTCGTCGATCAGGTAGACACCCCACAGCAGCATCACCAGCGTGACGAGCTGCTGCGCGGCGCCGGCGAGGTTGTTCGTCCAGCCGGTCAGCAGGCGCGAGCGCAGCGCCGTCTCGGCCGCCGCGGCGGTGGCCTCTTCCCAGCGGCGCAGGAAGCGGCCCTGGGCGCCGGCGGCCTTCAGGTCCTCGAGCCCTTCGATCGCCTCGACCAGCACGCCCTGCTGCTCGGCCTGGTGGTCGAGCTGGGCCCGCATCGTGCGGTGCAGCGCCCCCTGGATCGCCAGCGCGATGCCGAGGATCACAGGGATGGCCACCACCATCACCCAGCCCAGCGGGCCGGCGAGCAGGAAGATCATCGCGACGAACAGGAGCACGAAGGGCAGGTCGGTCAGTGCCGCGAGCGTGGCCGACGCGCTGAAGTCGCGCACCGTCTCGATCTGCGCGAGCTGGTGCGCGTAGCTGCCGGCCGAGGACGGGCGGTGCTCCATGCGCACGTCGAGCGTGTGGCGGAACAGCCGCGCGCCGACCAGCAGGTCGGCCTTCTTGCCGGCGCGGTCGATCAGCCAGCTGCGCAGCTGGCGCGCGGCCAGGTCGAAGGCCAGCGCGACGAAGGCGCCGGTGGCCAGCGCCCACATCGTCGTGAAGGCCTGGTGGGGAATGACCTTGTCGAAGGTGATCGCGGTGACGAAGCCCAGCACCAGCGTCAGCACGTTGGTCAGCAGCGCCGCCAGCAGCGCCGAGCGGTAGTAGGGCGTGAAGCGCCGCAGCGTGCCCCACAGCCAGTGGCCAGACGGCCCGGCGTCGCGGGCGGCCGCGGCGGGCTCGGGTGTCGCGACGAGCAGATATCCGCCGTACACCGCCGCCAGCTCGGCCTCGGGCACCGCGCCGGGCGGCTGGCCGGGCAGCACGACCTCGCAGTGGCCTGCCTCGCGCCGCGTCAGCACACAGGCCGTGCCGTCGGCGAGTAGCAGGATCGCCGGCAGCTGCAGCGGGTGCACCTGCGCCAGCGGGCGCTCGATCACGCCGGCGCGCCAGCCGGCGTCGTGCAGCACGCGCAGCGCCGCCGTCGGCGTCAGCGCCTCGGTCAGCGGCTGGCCGGCCAGCAGCGATTCGGCCGAGCGCTCGCGGCCATGGTGGCGGGTCAGCCACACGATCGACGCGAGCAGCGAGTCGTTCATGTCGCCCCCTCGTCCGACGGGGACGTCGGCCGATCCCCCGACAGGATGCGGGCCGGCTTGGGAGCGGCCCGGCGCTCGGCCCGCCGAGCAGCGTCTCGCATCGTCCGGCTCATCCTGCGCGCGCCTCCAGCGCGAGGCGCTCGAAGGCGTCTTCCATCGCGCGCACGATCGCCGGCACGTCGAACAGCGGCGAGCTGCGGCCGTGCTCGGCGAGGTAGCGCTTGTACGACGCGGCACGCGCCGGCGTCGAGCCGATCTGCACCGCGAGGCGCTCGTAGTCGTCGGCGCTGTGCGTCACCAGGTCGGGCAGGCCGACCGCGTTCAGCAGGCTGCCGGCCATGCGCGAGATGTAGCTGCGGCCCGCGAGCGTCAGGATCGGTGTGCCCATCCACAGGCAGTCGCTCGCGGTCGTGCCGGCGTTGTAGGGGAAGGTGTCGAGGAAGAGGTCGGCGAGCTGCAGCCGCGCCAGGTAGTCGGCCGGGGCGACGCGCGGCGCGAAGATCAGCCGATCGCGCGCGACGCCGGCGGCGTCGGCGGCGGCGAGCATGTTCTCGCGCGCGGTGTCGTTGTCGGCCAGCAGCCACAGCACGCTGTTCGGCGTGGCATGCAGGATGCGCATCCAGCGCCGGAACAGGTCCTCGCTGAACTTGAAGTTGTTGTTGAACGAGCAGAAGACGAAGGCGTCCTCGGGCAGGCCGCAGGCGGCGCGCGTCGGCGTCGCGCCGACCTCGCGCCGGCGGTCGCTGACCTGGTAGCAGTGCGGCAGCACGATCGGCCGCTCGGTGCAATAGGGCAGCAGCTCGGGCGGCATCACGAAGCGGTCGGCGATCACATGGTCGACGCCGGGCAGCCCGCAGGTGCCGGGAAAGCCGAGGTAGCTGACCTGCACCGGCGCGGCGCGGTGGCCGAGGATCGCCGGCCGCGCGCCGCTGGTCAGGCCCTGCAGGTCGACCAGCACGTCGATGCCCTGCGCGGCGATCAGCTTTGCCGCCGCCGCGTCGTCGAGGCCGCCGATGCGGTGGACGTGGTCGAAGGCCTTCAGCAGCCGCGCGCGCAGCGGCGTGCCGTCGTCGCGGCTCCAGCAGAAGGCATGGACCTCGAAGCGCTCGCGGTCGTGCAGCTCGTAGAGTTCGGCGGTCAAGAGACCCACGGCGTGCATGTGCAGGTCGCCCGAGAGGTAGCCGATCCTGATGCGCCCGGTGCGCGGCGGCTGCGTCGCGTGCAGCGGCTGTGCCGGTGGCGTGGGCACGCGGTCGTGGACGAAGCGCTGCGCGGCCATCAACTGCAGCGCCGGGTCGTCGCTGGCCGACAGCATCGCCAGCGGCGAGGTGCCGACGAGCAGCTGGTTCGGCGTCACGTCGCCGACCGGCAGATAGACCGGCCACTCGCACTGCTTCTGGCGGATGTGGACGTAATGCTGGATCACGTCGAACTGCGCCGCGCGCTCGGCGAGGCTGCGCTTCATCCACGCCTCGGCCTCGGGAAAGCGGCGCTGCTGTTCGAGCACGCGCGCCAGGCTGTTGATCGCGTGCAGGCGCAGCTCGAGCGTTTCGCCCTGCGCGCCTTCGGTGCGGGCCACGACGTCCTGCCACTGCGCCAGCGCCTCGTCGACGCGGCCCTGATGCTCGAGCTGGTGGCCGAGGTTGAGCCGCGCCTGCAGGAAGTCGGGCGCCAGTGCGAGCGCGTCACGGTAGGCGCGCTCGGCCTCGCCGTGGCGGCGCAGCGCGCCGAGCACCGTGCCCCAGTTGTAGATCGCCACGTGACGGTGCGGCGAACGCGTGTGCGCGAGCCACTCCTGGTACAGCCGCGCCGAGGCCTCGGCGTGGCCCTGCTGCTGCAGGCGGCCGGCGCTGTCGAGCAGGTCGACGAGCGGCATCGCGCCGCTGCGGGCGCGATCGAGGTCGGCGTCGCCGGCGAGGCGCGCAGGGTTCAGCGTGTGCATGGGAAAGACGGACCGACAGGCATCGCGGCGATTGTTCGCAAGCCCCGGCCGCACGTTCGCCGCAACAGCAGGGTTTAAGCGCCGTTTCTCCGGGCCGCGCCGACCGCAACGGCCTGCACCGGATGTCAGGTCTTGTAGGAATTTGCCTGACACAGGTGTCGGTCTCGCCGGACAGCGCGTACAGCGCTCGGCCTATTCAAGTCGGCCGACACGACTCCTACAGTTGCTTTCACGGTGAACGCGAAAGCAACACCCGAAACAACCGCCAGATCAGACCCCGCGAAGGAACAGCCCCATGAATGCCGACCAGATCCTGATGGAAATCCGCGAAGCCAACCTGTCCTACCTGATGCTGGCCCAGAGCCTCATCCGCGCGGACCGCGAGCAGGCGCTGTTCCGCCTCGGCATCTCGGAGGACACCGCCGACGTCATCGGCCTGCTCAGCCCGGCGCAGATGATGAAGATCGCCTCGGGCAACACGCTGCTGTGCAAGATGCGCGTCGACGACGATCTGGTCTGGGGCCTGCTGACCAACCACGGCAAGGGCGCCGCCAATGACAGCGTCAGCCGCCTGCACGCCAACATCCTGATGGCCGGCCGCCACCAAGAGGCAGCTTGAGCCCCAGCGCTCGCCGCGGCACCCGCTAACCCCGATCGAGAGAGACAGACCATGGCCCGCCAGAAAAGCATCCTCACCGAAGCCAAGCAGATCGAACGCGCCGTGACGCTGATCCAGCTCGGCGCCCGCCTGCAGGTGCTGGAGTCGGAAACCGACCTGTCCTACGAGCGGCTGCTGCGCCTGTACAAGGAGGTGGCCGGCAAGTCGCCGAGCAAGGGCCAGCTGCCGTTCTCGACCGACTGGTTCATGACCTGGCAGCCGAACATCCACGCCAGCCTGTTCCTGAACATCCACGAGTACCTGAACAAGGTCGCGGCGCTCGACGAGATCGACACCGTGATCAAGGCCTACCGCCTGTACCTGGAGCAGACCGAGTCGCAGGGCCTCGAGGCGCTGCTGTCGGTCACGCGCGCCTGGCGCCTGGTGAAGTTCATCGACAACGGCATGCTGACGATGACCGAATGCTCCAAGTGCGGCGGCCACTTCGTGACCCATCCGCACGAGATCGGCAAGCACTTCGTCTGCGGCCTGTGCAACCCGCCGGCGCGCGCCGGCAAGGGCAAGGCTTCGGGCGGTCTGCACCTGCACTGAGTTCGGTCTCCACCGACCGGAGCCCGCGATGAGCCGCCTCGTGTCCGCCGCGCTGGCCAGCGCGCTGCAGCCCTCGCTGCCGCGGCCGGCCGAAGCGCTAGGGCGGCTGCACCGCCACTGGCCATTGCCGGCGCTGGCTGCCTGGTCGCTGGCCTGGGCGCTGTTCGTCGCGCTGCGCGGCAGCACCGCGCCGCTGTGGCTGGCCGTCGCGCTGCCCACCGCCACCGGCGCCTTGCTGGCGCTGCCGAGCCGCACGCAGATGCGTCGCCTGCTGGTGGCCGGCGGCTTCCCGCTGTCTCTGGCGGCCAGCGGTGCCGCCGCGGCCCTGCCGGCCTGGGCCTGGCTGCTGCCGCTGGCGCTGCTGGCGCTGGCCTATCCGCTGCGCGCCTGGCAGGACGCCCCCTGGTTCCCCACGCCCGCCGGCGCGCTGGATGCGCTCGCCGAACTGGCGCCGCTGCCGCCCGGTGCCGCGGTGCTCGACGCCGGCTGCGGCGCCGGCCACGGCCTCGCGGCGCTGCGCCGCGCCTACCCCGCAGCACGCGTAGAGGGCACCGAGTGGAGCCGCCCGCTGGCCTGGGCTGCGCGGCTGCGCTGCCCCTGGGCCAGCGTGCAGCGCGGCGACCTCTGGCAGCAGCCCTGGAGCCGCTATTCGCTGGTCTATCTGTTCCAGCGCCCCGAGAGCCTGCCGCGTGCGGTGGCCAAGGCGAGCGCCGAGCTGGCGCCGGGCGACTGGCTCGCGAGCCTCGAATTCCCGGCCGTCGAGCTGGTGCCGCAGTCGGTCGGCCGCACGCCCGACGGCCGCCCGGTCTGGCTCTACCGTCATCCCTTCGTGCGCAGCATCCCGGCCCCCGACGCCGGCGCGCTGCGCCACCTCGGCTCCAGCCGGCTGCCGAACCGCCGATAAGGCGAAGGACCGCTTTCTCCGTGTGTCTCCTCGACGCCCCCGCGGCGTCTTGACGGCGGATCCCCCGGGATCCGCCGCTTTTCTTGGCATCGCGCCCGCACCGCCCGGGCGATGCTCAAGACGGCGGCAGGATGGCCGATAAGTCAGGCCAAGAACGCCCGGGCAGGGCCTCGAGCGACCGCCCGGCACACCGCAGAACCGGACCCACACCATGTTCGTCATCATCGGCTACGTCGTCGCGCTGGGATGCATCTTCGGCGCGTACATCATTCACGGCGGCAACATCCAGGTCATCGTCAAGGCGCTGCCGACCGAGATGATGGCCATCGCCGGCGGCGCGCTGGGCGCCTTCGTGGTGGCCAACCAGCCCAAGGTGCTGAAGGCCGTGGGCGGCGCGATCCCCAAGCTGCTCAAGAACAGCAAGTACACCAAGGCGCGCTACATGGAGCTGATGGCGCTGCTGTACGACATCCTGCAGAAGGCCCGCAAGGAGGGCCTGATGGCGATCGAGAAGGACGTCGAGGCACCGCACGAGTCGCCGCTGTTCAAGAAATACGCCACCGTCGGCTCCGACCACCATGTCGTCGAGTTCATCACCGACTACCTGCGCATGATGGTCAGCGGCAACCTGAACCCGCACGAGATCGAGTCGCTGATGGACAGCGAGATCGAGACCCACCACCATGAGGCCCATGCGCCCGCCGCGGCGATCGCGCGGCTGGCCGGCGCGCTGCCGGCCTTCGGCATCGTCGCGGCGGTGCTGGGCGTGGTGAACACCATGGGTTCGGTCGGCCAGCCGCCGGCGGTGCTGGGCGGGATGATCGGCTCGGCGCTCGTGGGCACCTTCCTCGGCATCCTGCTGGCCTATGCGGTCGTCGAGCCGCTCGGCGGCCTGCTGGAGCAGAAGAACGACGAGGGCACGAAGGAGCTGCAGTGCATCAAGACCACGCTGCTGGCCTCGATGCAGGGCTATGCCCCGGCGATCGCGGTGGAGTTCGGCCGCAAGACGCTGTACTCGACCGAGCGGCCCTCGTTCAGCGAGCTCGAAGGCCATGTCAAAGGCAAGAAGTGATCGGGGCGCGTGATGGCCGGTGACGCGAAGAAACTGCAGCCGATCATCGTCAAGAAGATCAAGAAGGGCGGCCATGGCCACCATGGCGGCGCGTGGAAGATCGCCTATGCCGACTTCGTCACGGCGATGATGGCCTTCTTCCTGCTGATGTGGCTGCTCGGCTCCACCACCGAGGGCGACCGCAAGGGCATCCAGGACTACTTCAACAACCCGGTCAAGATCTCGATGCTCGGCGGCTCGGGCTCGGGCGACTCGTCCAGCGTCGTCAAGGGCGGCGGCAAGGACCTGACGCGCACCGAGGGCCAGGTCAAGGCCGGGCAGGTCGAGGCCGAGCGCAAGAACTACACGCTGCAGGCGATGAAGGCCCAGCAGGCCGCCGCCGAGCGCTCGCGCCTCGAGGCGCTGCGTTCGCGGGTCGAGGAGATGCTGGCGGTCAGCCCGAAGCTGGCCGAGTTCAAGTCGCAGATCCGCCTGGACATGACGGCCGATGGCCTGCGCATCCAGATCGTCGACGACCAGAACCGGCCGATGTTCGCCAGCGGCTCGTCCATCGTGCAGCCCTACATGCGCGAACTGCTGCAGGCCATCGGCAGCGTGCTCGCCGAGGTGCCGAACAAGCTCACGCTCGAGGGCCACACCGACGCGGCGGCCTTCGGTGGCGGCGCAGCCGGCTACAGCAACTGGGAGCTGTCGGCCGACCGCGCCAACGCCTCGCGCCGCGAGCTGATCGCCGGCGGCCTGGCCGACACCCAGGTGCTGCGCGTGCAGGGCCTGGCGGCCAGCATGCCCTTCGACCGCGAGCAGCCGCTGAACCCGATCAACCGGCGCATCAGCCTGATCGTGATGAACCGCGACGCCGAGGAGCGCTTCCACCGCGCCGCCGAGGCGGCCGGCGCGACCCAGGCCGAGGAGACGGTCGGCGCCGGCATCGTGCCGCCGTTGCCCTCAAGTCCGGCCCCCGACGCCCGATAACTCCAGCGAGAGGCGCTCTCCATCCGCCAGCCTGCGCCGCGTGCATTCCGAGGATCCACACCATGAGCCAACCCGACCTCAAGTTCCTGATCGTCGACGACTTCTCGACCATGCGGCGCATCGTGCGCGGCCTGC
>CAYLKR010000041.1:0-18205 GCA_964384225.1 uncultured Methylibium sp. | reverse complement strand
GCGACTTCTTCTCGCGGCCCAGGGCCTGGGCGTTCTTCGGGTCGTTCCAGACCGTCGGGTCCTCGAGTGCGGCGTTGACCTCGCTCAGGCGACGGGATTTCTCTTCGTAGTCAAAGATACCCCCGGAGGTCGGCGGTGCGCTGGCTCAGATCGGCGAGCTGCGCACCGAGGGCGTTGATGTGTTCGATGTCCATGGCAAGCATCCTGTTCGCAAAGCGCCGGATTTTCTCATGCGCCTCCCAGGAAGGCATCGATGGCCGCCGCCACGGCCCCGGGCTGGTCGTGGTGCAGCATGTGGCCGGCGTCCTCGATCATGGTGCGTTCCAGCCGCGGCACGACGGCGAGCCGCTGCTCGAACTCGTCGCGCGGGTAGCGGTCGCCCCAGAACTTGGCCACGTCGGTCTGCCTCGCCTCGACCCACAGCACCGGCGCGGCGATGCGCGCCCAGCAGGCCAGCGCCTCCTCGGCACGGTACAGCACGGGGTTGGCGCGCTTGTGCGCCGGATCGCCCTGGATCACCCAGCGCTCGCCCTCGGGCCGTGCCCAGTGCGGCGCGAGCCAGGCCGCGCGCCCGGGCGTCAGCCGCGGGTTGTTCCGGCGCAGGCGCTCGGCCACTTCGTCGACGCGGGCGTAGTCGCGCAGCCGCGGCCGCTGCTTCAGGTCGTCCAGCCAGGCGGCGTAGCGCGTCGGCGCCTGCGCTGGCCGCGTGCCCGGCAGGCCGAAGCCCTCCAGGTTGACCAGCCGCCGCACGCGCTGCGGCCGCACGCCCGCATAGACCATCGCGACGTTGCCACCCATGCTGTGGCCGATCAGGTCCACCGGCGCGTCGGGGCTCAGGCGGTCGAGCAGGGCGTCGAGGTCGCCGAGGTAATCGGGGAACCAGTAGCTGTCCGCACCGGGCGGTCCCTCGGTGAGGCCGAAGCCGCGCCAGTCGGGCGCGACCGCGGCCGGCCGGCCGTCCAGCGCATCGACGACGAACTGGAAGGACGCGCCGACGTCCATCCAGCCGTGCAGCAGCACCCGCAGCGGCTGCCCGCCATCGGGCTCGCCCCAATGCCGCAGGTGGTAGCGCAGGCCGCGCACGGCGACGAACTCGGAGTGTGCGACCAGGCGCGGCACGTAGGCAGTGGCAGGCATGGCACGACTGTAGCGACGGGTCGAACGGTCGGTCGTCGCCGTGGGGACAATCGCCCGATGGACACCGCCTTCACGCTGCGCGCCGCCGAGCCGCGCGACCTGCCCGAGCTCGTGCGCCTGATCGGCGCGCTGGCCGAGTACGAGCACCTGACCCACCTGCTGCGGGCCACGCCCGAGGCGCTCGGCGCGCAGCTCTTCGGCCCGCGTCCCGTCGCCGAGGCGATGGTCGCCGAAGCCGACGGCGCCGTCGTCGGCTTCGCGCTGTGGTTCACCAGCTTCTCGACCTTCCTGTGCCGGCCGGGGATCTGGCTCGAGGACCTGTTCGTGCTGCCCGGGCACCGCGGCCGCGGGATCGGCAAGGCGATGCTCAAGCACCTCGCCGCGCTGGCGGTCGAGCGCGGCTGCGGTCGCTTCGAGTGGAGCGTGCTGGACTGGAACGCGCCGTCGATCCGCTTCTACGAGGCGATGGGCGCGGCCCTGCTGCCCGACTGGCGCATCTGCCGCGTGACCGGCGACGCGCTGGAGCGCCTCGCCGACGGCTGATTCAGACGGGGTCCTGGAAGCCGTTGGCGCGGTAGGTCAGAACCAGCGTGTCGCGCCAGCCCTTGCGCTCCGGGTGGGCCGGGTCCTCGGGCTGGATCGGCGTGCTCTCGTGGACGACATGCGGGTCGTCGAGCAGCAGCACGGTCCAGGGCTCGCTCAGCGTGAAGCGCACGCCCAGCGGCCCGCCGGCGTCGAACACCCGCGTCTCGCCGCCGCGCACGCCGTGGCGCCCGACGAAGACCACGGCGACGAAGTCCACGCCGTCGCGGTGCGCGCCTTCCGGCGTCGGCCGGCCGACGCCGGCCTCGGTGTCGATGCGGAAAGTGTGGGCCTCGATGTACCAGCGCCCGCCGGCCGGCGGACGTGCCAGCGCGAACAGCTCGCCGAGCCGGGCGACCAGCGCGCTCCACGCCGGCTGTGCGACGAGCGCCGGCGCCAGCGGCTCGAACCAGCGCTCCATGCCGCCGTGCAGCGCGTTGTAGGTCGTCGGCTGCCAGTGCGCGCGGTGTGGCACGGCCTCCAGCGCGGCCGGTGCCAGCGTCTGGATGAAGGAGCCGTGGCGGCGGTAGCGGTAGTGGCCGCCGTCCTTCAGGTAGCGGTCGGGCGGCAGGTCGTTCCAGTGCGGGCGCAGGGCGTCCAGCGCCGCACGGTCCTGGCCGGCGAGGGCTTGCGTGGCCTCGGGGTTCAGCGTGCAGAAGCCCTGCTCGCGCAGGCGCCGGGCGGCGGTGTCGCGGTCCAGCGGGTGATCGAGATCGACGTGCATGGTGGGGAGCGGACAGTCACTCGAATCAGCCTAGCATGCGCTGCGACCGGCCTTGTGCTGCCTCGACCATGATCGACCGTCCCGACCCTTACGACGCGCTGTACCGCGGCTTCCGCTGGCAGGTGCCGCCCCTCTTCAACATCGCGGAGGCCTGCTGCGGCCGCTGGGCACGCGACCCCGCCGCGCGCGGCCACACCGCGCTGGTCCACGAGGCCGAGGACGGCGCGGTGCGCTGGCTCAGCTACGCCGACCTCCAGGCCCAGGCCAACCGCCTCGCGCATGCGCTGCAGCGGCGCGGCATCGCGCCGGGCGAGCGCGTCGCGATCGTGCTGCCGCAGCGGCCCGAGACGGCGGTCGCGCACATCGCGATCCAGCAGGCCGGCGCGATCGGCGTGCCGCTGTCGATGCTGTTCGGCCCCGAGGCGCTGCAGCAGCGTCTCGCCGACAGCGGCGCGCGCCTTGCGATCGCCGACGCGGCCGTGGCCGACACGCTGCGTTCGGTGCGCCGGGACTGTCCGGCGCTGGAGACGCTGCTCGTCGTCGACGGCGCCGCCGCCCCGGGCGAGCTGGCGTGGGCCGAGGCGCTGGCGCGCGAGAGCACCGCCTTCGGCCCGATCACCACGCGCGCCGACGACCCCGCACTGCTGATCTACACCAGCGGCACCACCGGGCCGGCGAAGGGTGCGCTGATCCCGCAGCGCGCGCTGATCGGCAACCTGAGCGGCTTCGTCTGCAGCCAGAACTGGTTTCCGCACGACGCGGAGATGTTCTGGAGCCCCGCCGACTGGGCGTGGACCGGCGGCCTGATGGACGCGTTGCTGCCCACGCTTTACTTCGGCAAGACCCTGCTCGGCACCGAGGGCCGCTTCGACCCGCTGCGCGCCTTTGCACTGATGGAGCGCCACCACGTCACGCACGCCTTCCTGTTCCCGACCGCGCTGAAGGCGATGATGAAGGCCGTGCCGGCACCGCGCGAGCGCTACACGCTGGCGCTGCGCGCGCTGATGAGCGCCGGGGAGTCGGTCGGCGACGCGGTGTTCGACTGGTGCCGGGACGCGCTCGGCGTCCCGGTCAACGAGATGTTCGGCCAGACCGAGATGAACTTCGTGGTGGGCAACTGCGGCAGCTGGGTCGACGCCGACGGCCGCCGCCACCCCGGCTGGCCGGCGCGCCCCGGCAGCATGGGCCGCGCCTACCCCGGCCACCGCGTCGCGGTGATCGACGAGGCCGGCCGCGAAGTGCCTCGCGGCACACCGGGCGACGTGGCGGTGCACCGGCGCGACCTGCACGGCGAACCCGACCCGGTGTTCTTCCTCGGCTACTGGGGCAACGCGGACGCGACGCGCGCCAAGTTCACCGGCGACCCGGACGACGCCTGGTGCCGCACCGGCGACACCGCGACGATGGATGCCGACGGCTACCTCTGGTACCAGGGCCGCAGCGACGACATGTTCAAGGCCGCCGGCTACCGCATCGGCCCGGGCGAGGTCGAGAACTGCCTGCTCAGGCACACGGCGGTCGCCAATGCCGCGGTCGTGCCCAAGCCCGACGCCGCGCGCGGCGCGCTGGTCAAGGCCTACGTGGTGCTGGCCCCCGGCTTCGAGGCGACGCCGACGCTCGTCGAGGCGCTGCAGCAGCACGTGAAGGGCCGGCTCGCGCCCTACGAGTACCCGAAGGAGATCGAGTTCGTCGCCGCGTTGCCGATGACGACCACCGGCAAGGTCCAGCGCCGCGTGCTGCGGCTGCAGGAGGAGGAGCGCGCGCGGCACACTCGCGCGCCATGAGCCGCAAAGACCACGCCAGCGAGACGCCCGCGACCGCCTTCCTGAAGCGCGCCGGCATCGCCTACACCGAGCACCTCTACGACTACGTCGACCGCGGCGGCACCGCCGAGTCCTCGCGCCAGCTCGGCGTGCCCGAGCACGCGGTCGTCAAGACGCTGGTGATGCAGGACGAAGCGGCGCGCCCTTTGATCGTGCTGATGCACGGCGACCGCCAGGTCAGCCTGAAGGCGCTGGCGCGCGAGATCGGCGCGAAGAAGGTCGAGCCCTGCACGCCCGAGGCGGCGCAGCGCGCCAGTGGCTACCTGGTCGGCGGCACCTCGCCCTTCGGCACGCGCAAGGCGATGCCGGTCTACGTCGAGGCGAGCGTGCTCGAGCTGCCGCGCATCCACATCAACGGCGGGCGGCGTGGCTATCTCGTCGGGCTCGAGCCGAAGCCGGCGCTGGCGCTGATCGGCGCCAAACCGGTGCATTGCGCGCAGCCGGTCTGAGCTGCGGCGGCGGTGGGCGGCAATCCGGCGGCATTTCGCGCGATCCCGGGCTCAAGAACTCCCTACAGTGGCCGATCACAGCCGTTTCGAACGGCCACAGAACAGCGCGAGCACGTGTTGACTCGCCACCACCACCCAGGGAATCCACCGTGACACTCAGACTCAAGCTCCCGCTGGCGATGGCCGGTCTCGTGCTGGCCCTGCTGGCGGCCGCGCTATTCGGCATCCACCGTCTCAACGGCACGCTGCACACCTACCAGACGACGGTGCAGGCCCACCACGACAACGCGCGCGGCGTCGCCGAGGCCAACGTGGCCTTCCGCGTGCAGGTGCAGGAATGGAAGAACACGCTGCTGCGCGGCAAGGACCCGAAGCAGCTCGACAAGTACTGGAGCGCCTTCCAGAAGCAGGAGGCCAAGGTCGCCGAGGCCGCGCGGCGCCTGATCGAGGCGCTGCCCGCCGGCGAGAGCCGCGCCCTGGTGGAGCGGTTCGCCACCGCCCACCGCGAGATGGGCGTCGGCTACCGCAAGGGCTACGAGGCCTTCGTCGCCGCCAGGCACGAGGCCGCGGCCGGTGATGCCGCGGTGGCCGGCATGGACCGCGCGCCGGCCAAGCTGCTCGACCAGGCGATCGAGCGCATCGAGGCAGACGGCGCCGCGGTCGTCGCCGCGGCGGCGGTGGCGGGCCGGCAGGCCACCTACACCAGCCTCGGTCTGATGCTCGCCGTCTGCGTGACCGGTATCGCCGGGGCGGTGCTCTTCAGCCGCACGATCACGCGGCCGCTGGCCGCGGCCGTCGAGGTGGCCGGCGCCGTGGCCGACGGTGACCTGACGCGCCGCATCGACGCCCAGGGCAAGGACGAGGTGGCCCAGCTCGGCCAGGCGCTCGGCGCGATGGTCGAGCGCCTGCGCGGCGTGGTCGGCGAGGTGAGGGCAGGCGTCGAGTCGGTCAGCACCGCGTCGGCGCAGATCGCCACCGGCAACCAGGACCTGAGCTCGCGCACCGAGCAGACCGCCAGCAACCTGCAGCAGACGGCGGCGAGCATGGAGCAGATCACCGGCACCGTGCAGCAGTCGGCCGATACCGCGCAGCGCGCCAACGAGCTGTCGGTCGGCGCCGCCGGCGCGGCCGAGCAGGGCGGTGCCGTCGTGTCGCGCGTCGTCGCCAGCATGCAGGAGATCAGCGAGTCGTCGAGGAAGATCGCCGACATCATCGGCGTCATCGACGGCATCGCCTTCCAGACCAACATCCTGGCGTTGAACGCCGCGGTGGAGGCGGCGCGCGCCGGCGAACAGGGCCGCGGCTTCGCGGTCGTCGCCTCCGAGGTGCGCAGCCTCGCGCAGCGCAGCGCCGGTGCGGCCAAGGAGATCAAGGCGCTGATCGAGACCTCGGTCGGCCGCGTCGAGGCCGGCGCGCAGCTGGCCGAGCAGGCCGGCCGCAGCATGGGCGAGATCGTGGACTCGGTGCAGCGCGTGACCACGCTGCTCGGAGAGCTCAGCGGCGCCGCCGGCGAACAGCGCGACGGCATCGGCCAGGTCAACACCGCGATCGCCCATCTCGACGAGCTGACGCAGCAGAACTCGGCGCTGGTCGAGGAATCGGCCGCCGCGGCGGCCTCGCTGAAGGACCAGGCGGCGCGCCTGGCCGGCGTCGTGTCGGTGTTCCGTACCGAGAGCGCCTGAGCGGCCGGCGCGCTCGCGCGGCGCGGCACAATGCCGCCCCATGTCGTTCGCGCTGCCCCTGGCCTGCATCGTCGCGGCCTACCTGCTCGGCTCGCTGTCCTTCGCGGTCATCGTCAGCCGCGGCTTCGGGCTGGCCGACCCGCGCAGCTACGGTTCCAGGAACCCCGGCGCCACCAACGTGCTGCGCTCGGGCCACAAGGGTGCGGCGATCCTGACGCTGGTGTTCGATGCGCTGAAGGGCGGGCTGCCGGTGTGGCTGATCGCGGCCTTTGGCGGCGCGCACGGCCTCGGCGAGGGCACGGCCGCGGCGGCCGGGCTCGCGGCCTTCGTCGGTCACCTGTGGCCGGTCTTCTTCGGCTTCAAGGGCGGCAAGGGCGTGGCCACCGCGGCCGGCGTGCTGCTCGGCCTGAACCCCTGGCTGGCGCTTGCGACGCTGGCGAGCTTCGCGATCATCCTGTTCTTCTTCCGCTACGTGTCGCTGGCGTCCATCGTCGCGGCGGCCTTCGCGCCCTTCTACCAGCTGCTGATCTGGGGCACCGGCCCGACGGCGCTGGCGATCGGCGTGATGAGCCTGCTGCTGGTGTGGCGCCACGGCAGCAACATCGCCAAGCTCCTGGCCGGCACCGAGAGCAAGCTCGGCCAGAAGGCGGCGCCTGCCCATCCCCCTTCCCACAAGGCACACAAATGACGATCCAACGCTTCGATGTCGGCCGCCGGCTCTCCGAGATGGCCGTCCACCACGGCACCGTCTACCTCGCCGGCCAGGTGGCCGCCGACGCCAGCCAGGACATGCGTGGCCAGACCGCGCAGGTGCTGGCGTCGATCGACTCGCTGCTGGCGCGCGCCGGCACCGACAAGCGCAAGCTGCTGATGGTGCAGATCTTCATCACCGACCTGGCCGAGTTCCCGGCGCTCAACGAGGTCTGGGAAGCCTGGCTGCCCGAAGGCGCGGCACCCCCGCGTGCCACCGTGCTGGCGGCCGGCCTCGCCAATCCGGCGTGGAAGGTCGAGATGGTCGTCACCGCGGCGCTCTGAGCGCCGGGCGTCGCGCGGAACCGCCGGACGGCATTGCCGGTCCGAGCCCCATGCGCCGCTTCCTCGCTACGCCCTGGAGCCTGCTGCTCGTCGTCGTGCTCGTCTGGGGCGCGCTGCAGGGTTGGCGCGGCGTGCAGGCGGCGCGGCTCGGGCCCGAGGTCGCGGGCGCGGCGCGCGCCGGCGACATCCGGATGATCTCGTCGCTGACCTGCGCCTACTGCACGCAGGCGCGCGCCTGGTTCACCGAGCACCGCGTGGCGTTCAGCGAATGCTTCGTCGAGCGCGACGCTGCCTGCGCCGATGCCTATGCGGCCCTGCAGGCGCCGGGCACGCCGGTGCTGCTGGTGCGCGACACGCGCCTGGTCGGCTTCTCGCCGCAGCGCATCGCCGAGGCGCTGCGCTGACGCGTGCCGCTCAGTCGGCTGCGCGCGGCACCGGAGCCGACGCCGGCGGCGGCACGGCCTCGGAGGCGCAGCCAAGCCCAGACCCGCGGATGCGCGCGCCCGCTGCTCAATCCGGGAGCAGGGCGGCGAGCCCGAGGGCCGCCGGGTCGCCGCGACCCAGCCGCACCAATATCGGCTCGTCCTCGCAGAGGTTGAGCACCGTCGTCGGCTGGTGCGGGCAGGCGCCGGCCGCGAGCACCGCCTGGATCTGGCGTCCGAAGCGCGCGCGGATCGCGTCGGGGTCGTTCAGCGGCTCGGTCTCGCCGGGCGGGATCAGCGTGGTCGCGAGCAGGGGCTGGCCGAACTCGGCGAGCAGCGCCTGCGCGACCCGGTGGTCCGGCACGCGCAGGCCGATCGTGCGGCGCGCCGGGTGCGAGACACGCCGCGGCACCTCCTTGGTCGCCTCGAGGATGAAGGTGTAGGGGCCGGGCGTGGCGAGCTTGAGCAGCCGGTACCGGCGGTTGTCGACGCGGGCGTAGCTGGCCAGCTCGCTCAGGTCGCGGCACAGCAGCGTCAGGTGGTGCTTGTCGTCGACCCCGCGGATGCGCCGCAGCTGCTCGGCGGCGGCCTTGTCGTCGAGATGGCAGGCGAGCGCATAGCTCGAGTCGGTCGGCAGCGCGACGATGCCGCCGCCGTGCAGGATCTGGGCGGCCTGCTTCAGCAGCCGCGGCTGCGGGTCCTCCGGATGGAGCTCGAAGTGCTGCGCCATGCGTCGGTCAGCGGCGCTCGATGCGATCGGCCAGCGCCTCCCACACCGGGCTCAACCGCCCCGGCAGCCAGGGCAGGGCGCCGAGGTCGGTGCGGCTCTCGCCGGGGTCGTGGAAGTCGCTGCCGCGCGAGGCGAGCAGGCCGAACTCCTCGGCCGTGTCGGCGTAGCGGATCGCCTCGGCCTCGCTGTGGCTGCCGGTCACGACCTCGACGCCGCGCCCGCCGTGGGCGACGAACTCGGTGAAGAGCGCGTACTCCGCGGTCGGCGTGAAGCGGTAGCGCGCCGGATGCGCGATCACCGCCGTGCCGCCGGCCGCGGTGATCCACCGCACCGTCTCGCCCAGCCCGGCCCAGCGGTGCGGCACATAGCCTGGCTTGCCTTCGACGAGGTAATGGCGGAACACCTCGTAGGTGCTGGCGCAGCGGCCGGTCTCGACCAGGAAGCGCGCGAAGTGGGTGCGCGAGACGAGCTGCGGGTTGCTCACGTGCTGCAGCGCGCCCTCGAAGGCGCCCGGGATGCCGACCGCCGCGAGCCCCGCCGCCATGTCGCGGGCGCGCTGCTCGCGCCCGGCGCGGGTGGCGGCCAGGCCGGCGGCGAGCGACGGGTCGTCGATGTCGAAGCCCAGCCCGACGATGTGCACCGTCTCGCCGGCAAAAGTCACCGACACCTCGACGCCCGACAGCCAGGCCAGCCCGAGGTCGAGCGCCGCCTCGCGGGCACGCCGCTGGCCGCCGAGCTCGTCGTGGTCGGTCAGCGCCCACAGCTCGACGCCGTTGGCCGCCGCGCGTGCCGCCAGCGCCTCGGGCGCGAGCGTGCCGTCCGACACGCTGGAATGGCAGTGCAGGTCGGCGTTCAGAACAGCTGGTGAATTCACTTGCAGATTGTAGGAAGTCGCCCCCGACCCTTAAGGCGGCGCTAAGACTCGGCCGCGACGATGGCTGCCATGTTTCAAGACAGCCTCCTGATGACCGCCACCGGCGACGACGCGCCGCCCGCCGCCCTGCCCCACCCTGCCGCGCCGCGGCTGCGTCTGCACCCGCCGGGCGACCCCGACCGCGCGGCGGTCGAGGACTTCATCCGCGGCGTCTACGCCGAGCACTACGGCGCCGACGTGCGCGCCTTCGCGACCACGCTGGTCAGCCTGCGCGACGGCGACGAGATCGTCGCCGCCGCCGGCTACCGCCGCGCGACCGAGCCGCTGTTCCTGGAGCGCTACCTAGACCGGCCGATCGAGCGCCTGCTCGGCACGACGCGGCCGCCGCGGGAACGCATCGTCGAGGTCGGCCACCTCGCGTCACGCCGCGCCGGCGAAGGGCGCCGGCTGATCCTCGAGCTGGCCCGCCACCTGGGCGAGCTGAACGTGCAGTGGGTCGTCAGCACGCTGACGGAAGAACTGCGCCAGGTGTTCGCGCGCATGGGCGTGCAGCCGGTGGCCCTCGGCATCGCCGACCCGGCGCGGCTCGGCGCCGAAGCCGCCGACTGGGGCCGCTACTACGACCACCGCCCGCTGGTGCTGGCCGGCAGCCTGCCGCTGGCGCTGCGCCGGCTGGCGCCCCGGCTCGCCAGGGCATGAGCGCGGACTTTCGGGCCGACGCGGCCTGGGACGCCGAGGTCGCGGCGCTCGCCGACGCCCTGCGCACGGCGCGCGTGCAGGTGCTCGCGACGCTGCTCGACAACGGCCGGGCCTGGGCGGTGGTCGATGCCGCCGCGCGGCGCGCCGGCGTCGTCCATGTGCCGCTGCCCGGCTTCTTCAGCCCTGCGCAGCGCCGCCACGCGATCGACGCCGCCGGCGTCGACGCGCTGTGCACCGCGCCGGGCGCGGCCGCCGGCGGTGCGCCGCTCGAGCTCGGCACGGCCGGTCTCGGCCTGGCCTGGAGCCGCCTGCCGGGTCGCGCGGTCGCGATGCCAGCAGGCACCGCCAAGATCACCTTCACCTCCGGCACCACCGGAACGCCCAAGGGCGTGTGCCTCGGCGCGGATGCGATGGCCGCCGTCGCCGAGGGCGTCGCCGCGGCGACCGACACGCTCGGCATCGAGCGCCACCTGAGCGCGCTGCCCTATGCCGTCCTGCTGGAGAACATCGCCGGGCTGATGGCGCCGTTGGCGCGCGGCGCGACCTGCATCGCGCCGCCGCTGGCCGAGGTCGGGCTCACCGGCTCGTCGAGCTTCGATCCGGCCCGGCTGCAGGCCGCCTGCGAGGCGCACCAGCCGCACAGCCTGATCCTGTTGCCGCAGATGCTGCGCGCCTGGTCGGCCTGGCTGGCGGCGTCGGGCCGGCGCGCGCCGGGCTCGCTCAAGCTCGTGGCGGTGGGCGGTGCCGCGGTCGGCGCGACGCTGCTCGCCGCGGCGCGAGACGTCGGCATCCCCGCCCACGAGGGCTACGGCCTGTCCGAAGGCGGCTCGGTGCAGACGCTCAACCTGCCCGGCACCGACCGCCCCGGCAGCGCCGGCCGGCCGCTGCCGCATGCCCGCATCCGCATCGCCGCCGACGGCGAGATCGAGATCGGCGGCGCGCTGCAGCTCGGCTACCTCGGCAGCGCCGAGCCCATGCCCCGCTGGTGGCCGACCGGCGACCTCGGTTCGATCGACGCCGACGGCTACCTGCATGTGAGCGGCCGCAAGAAGCAGGTGCTGATCACCGCCTATGGCCGCAACGTGTCGCCGGAGTGGGTCGAGTGCGCGCTGCACGCGGCCACGCTGCGCGGCCTGCCGGTGATCGCGCAGGCGGTGGTCTACGGCGACGGCGAGCCCGAGCTGTCGGCTGTGCTGTGGCCGGCGCACCCGCAGCTGCCCGACGCCGCGCTGCAGGCCGCCGTCGACGCCGCCAACGCCACGCTGCCCGACTACGCCCGGGTGCGGCGCTGGCTGCGCTCGCCGCATCCGTTCACGGCCGCGAGCGGGCTGGCGACGGCCAACGGCCGGCCGCAGCGCGACGCGATCGCCCGCCTTCACTTCACGAACCCCATCACCGCATGAGCTTCTTCCAGACCCTCGTCACCGACACCGCCGCCGACCGCGCGGCGCTGATCGCCACCCCCATCATCCAGGGCTGCCTGCGCGGCGAGGTCTCGCTCGCCAGCTACCGCGCCTTCCTCGCCGAGGCCTACCACCATGTGCGCCACACGGTGCCGCTGCTGCAGGCCTGCCGCGCGCGCGTCGAAGCGATGCCGCAGCACGCCTGGCTGCTGCCGGCGCTCGACGAGTACGTCGAGGAGGAACAAGGCCACGACGAGTGGATCCTCGACGACCTCGCCGTCTGCGGCGTGCCGCGGGCGCAGGTGATCGCCGCCGGCCCCGGCCACGCCACCGAGGTGATGGTCGCCTATGCCTACGACACGATCGCGCGCGGCAATCCGCTGGGCTTCTTCGGCATGGTCCATGTGCTGGAGGGCAGCAGCGTCGCGCTCGCGCTCGCCGCGGCCGACCGCATCCAGGCCCACCTGCAGCTGCCCGACGCCGCCTTCAGCTACCTGCGCTCGCACGGCACGCTGGACCAGGAGCACACCGCGCACTTCGAGCTGCTGATGGACCGGATCGACGACGCCGATGACCAGGCCGCGATCGTCCATGCCGCGCGCGCCTTCTACCGGCTCTACGGCGACGTGTTCCGCGGCCTGCCGCTGCCGGCGGCCGAGAAGGCCGCGGCATGAAGCCGGCGCAGGCCTCGGTGGTGCTGACCGGCGCGGCCGGCGGCATCGGCGCGCCGAGCGCGAAGGCGCTGGCGGCGGCCGGCGCGCGGCTGCTGCTCGTCGGGCGCGATGCGCAGCGGCTCGCGGCACTGGCGCGATCGATCGCGCCGCAGCGCGGGGACCGCCGCATCGAATGGCTGGCCGCCGACCTGACCACGCCCGAGGGCATCGAGGCGGTCCGCCGCGCCGCGCTGGAGTGGGATGCGAACGCGCTGGTCAACAACGCCGGCATCGCGAGCTTCGGGCGGCTCGAGTCGCTCGACCCGGCGCACCTGGTCGGCGTGATCGAGACCAACCTCGTCGCGCCGATGCTGCTGACGCGCGCGTTGCTGCCCGCGCTGCAGCGCCAGCGCCACGCGGCGGTGGTCAACGTCGGCTCGGTGCTCGGCCGGCTCGGGCTGCCGGGCTTCAGCGCCTACAGCGCGGCCAAGTTCGGCCTGCGCGGCTTCAGCGAGGCGCTGCGCCGCGAGCTGGCCGGCAGCCACGTCAAGGTCCAGTACCTGGGGCCGCGCGTCACTGCCACCGGCTTCAACTCGGCCGAGGTCGAGGCCTACAACCGCGCGACCCGCACGGCCGCCGACGCCCCGGAGACGGTGGCCGCGGCGCTGGTTGCGCTGCTCGCGAGCGGCCGCGCCGAGCGCTTCCTCGGCTTCCCCGAGAAGCTGGCCGTGCGGCTCAACGGCGCGGCGCCGGCCGTGCTCGACGGCGCCTTCGATCGCCACCGGCGCGCGCTCGCCCCTTCTTGAACCCTCTCTCACGGAGACCCCCGATGAACACGATCCTGAAAGGCTTCGCGCTCGGCGCGGCGCTGGCGATGGCCCAGCTAGCCGCGGCCGGCGCGGTCGAAGACGCCGTCGCCGAGATCCAGCGCGACTGGGAAGTCGTCAAGTACCAGACGCCGGCCAAGGAGCGCGAGAAGCGCTTCGAGGCGCTGGCCGCCAAGGCCCACCAGGTCAGCGAGGCCAACCCCGGCCGCAGCGAGCCGCTGGTGTGGGAGGGCATCGTCGTCAGCTCCTGGGCCGGCGAGAAGGGCGGCCTCGGCGCGCTCGGCCTCGTGAAGGACGCCAAGGCGCTGTACGAGCGCGCGCTCGGCATCGCGCCCGAGGCCTTGGACGGCTCGGCCTACAACAGCCTCGGCGTGCTGTACTACAAGGTGCCGGGCTGGCCGATCGGCTTCGGCGACCGCAAGAAGGCCGAGGAGCTGCTGCAGGCAGCGCTGAAGCTCAACCCCAAGGGCATCGACCCGAACTTCTTCTACGGCGAGTTCCTGCTCGAGCAGAAGCGGCCGGCCGATGCGATCGTCTACCTGGAGCGCGCGCTGCAGGCGCCGGCGCGCCCCGGCCGCCAGATCGCCGACGCCGGTCGGCGCGAGGAAGCGCGGGCGCTGATCGACAAGGCACGCGAGAAGCTCGCGAACTAAGCCGCGGCGCGCGAGACGCGCACCGCGAAGCCGCTGCGCCCCTCGCGGTTGCCCCACCGGGCGCGCAAGCCGTGCAGCGCCGCGATGCGCTGCACGATCGACAGGCCGAGCCCGCTGCCGGCTTCGGCCTCGCCCGGCGGGCGGAAGAAGCGGTCGCCGAGCCGCGCCAGGTGCTCGGGCGCGACGCCCGGGCCCTCGTCGAGCACCTCGATCGCATCGGTGCCGAGCCGCAGCGTCACCGTGCTGCCGGCCGGCGCGTGGCGCAGCGCGTTGTCGAGCAGGTTGCGCAGCAGTGCGGCGAGCAGCGCCGCGTCGCCCTGCAGCGGCAGCGGCGCGGCGCCGTCGGCGGGCCAGTCGCAGGCCAGCTCCACATGGCGTTGGTCAGCCAGCGGCAGCACCTCGTCGACCGCCTGGCCGACGAGGGCACGCCAGTCGATCGGTGCCACCTGCGGCGCCGCGCTCTCCAGTCGCGACAGCGCGAGCAGCTGCGACACCAGCCGCGACAGGCGTGCCAGGCCCTCGCCGATCCTGGCATCGGGCACGGTGCCGGCCAGTCGCGCGGCGTCCCACTGCGCCTGCAGCGCGGCCAGCGGCGTGCGCAGCTCGTGGGCGGCGTCGGCGGTGAAGCGGCGCTCGTGCTCGATCGTGTCGCGCACGCGCGCGAACAGCGTGTTCATCTCGGCCACCAGCGGCTGCAGCTCGGCGGGGCGGTCCTCGGTGGCGAGCGGGCGCAGGTCGTCGCTGGCGCGCGTGCCGATCTCGATGCCCAGGGTGCGCAGCGGCCGCAGCGCCTGGCGCACGGCGGCGGCCATCACCAGCAACAGGACCGGCAGCGTCAGCGCCCAGGGCAGCAACTGGCCGGCCACCAGCCCCCAGACCAGTTCGTCGCGCTCGTGCGCCTCCTGCGCGACGGCGACCACCCAGTCGCCGCTCGCCGCCTGCAGGTAGAACACGCGCCAGGGCTCGCCGCCGAGCACGAGGTCGTGGAAGCCGGAGGCGCGGGCGTCGTGCGGCAGCATCGTGCCCTCGCGGTCCACCAGCAGCAGCCGGCCCTCGCGGTCCCAGACGGCCACCGCCAGGTCTTCCAGTTCGGCGTCGCCGGTCGGGCCGGTGGCCTCGGCGCCGCCGAGCTCGATCGCGTCGAGCGCGGCGCGCGGAAGCAGCGCCTGCACCTGGCGCGCGAGCTGGATCAGCTGGGTGTCGAACAGCTCATTGGTCTCGAGCCGCGCGCGGTTCAGGCTGATCAGCCCGGTGACCAGCCACACCAGAGGCGCGCTGACCAGCAGGAGCAGCAGCACGCGGCGCTGCAGCGTCACGGCGCGTCCCCCGCCAGCGCCTCGGCCGCGCCGAGCGCGTAGCCGACGCCGCGCACCGTGCGCACCAGCTTCGGGTCGATCTTGCGGCGCAGGTGGTGGACATGGACCTCGAGCGCGTTGCTGTCGATGTCCTGCTCGAAGGCGTAGAGCTTGTCGTGGATCACGGCCTTGGGCAGCACGCGCTGCGGGTGGGCGAGCAGCAGCTCGAGCAGCGCCGTCTCGCGCGCGGTCAGCTCGACCGGCGCGCCGCGCCAGCGCACCGACTTGTCGGCCGGCCGGAACTCGAGCGCGCCGTGGGTCCACAGCGGCTCGGGGCGGCCGTGGCTGCGGCGCAGCACGGCGCGCAGGCGGGCGGCGAGCTCGGCGGTCTCGATCGGCTTGACGAGGTAGTCGTCGGCGCCGGCGTCCAGGCCCTGGATGCGCTGCTCGACCGCGTCGCGCGCGGTCAGGATCAGCACCGGCAGCGCCTGCGCCGCGGCGCGCCAGCGCGCCAGCCAGTGCAGGCCGTCGCGGCCGGGCAGGCCGAGGTCGAGCACGACCGCGTCGTAGGGCGTGGTGGCGAGCGCGGCGTCGGCCTGCGCGCCGTCGGTGAACCAGTCGACCGCGAAGCCGAGGGCTCGCAGCCCGGTGGCCAGACCGTCGCCGATCAGGCGGTCGTCCTCGACGATCAGCAGGCGCATCGTGATCGCCGAAGCCCTGCGGCGACGCGCGTCAGGGTTCGACGCGCAGGATCTGCCCGCGCGACAGGTCGGTCGCGAGGTAGATCGCGCCGTCCGGGCCCTGGCGCACGTCGCGCACGCGCGCGCCGACTTGGTGGCGGTGCTCGCGCACGACGCGATCGCCGTCGAGCTCGAGCCGCAGCAGCTGCTGCGCGCGCAGCGCGCCGACCAGCAGCTGGCCGCGCCACTCCGGGTGGCGCGTGCCGTTGGCGACGAAGGCCATGCCGCTGGGGGCGATCGACGGCACCCAGTAGGTCAGCGGCGGCACGACATCGGCGCGCGCGGTGCCTTCACCGATCTTCGAGTTGGTCATGTACTCGCGGCCGTAGGTGATCGTCGGCCAGCCGTGGTCGGCGCCGGCGCGCACGATGTTCAGTTCGTCGCCGCCCTGAGGCCCATGCTCGTGGGCCCACAGCTCGCCGGTGGTCGGGTGGATCGCCGCGCCCTGCACGTTGCGGTGTCCGATGCTCCAGATCTGCGGCAGCGCGCCGGGCTTGCCGGCATAGGGGTTGCCCGGAGGCACGGCACCCTCGTCGGTGATGCGCACGATCTTGCCGTGGTGGTTGTCGAGCGTGCGCGCGTCGTCGCGGCGCCAGTAGCGGTCGCCGAGGGTGACGAACAGCGTGCCGTCCTTCGCGAACGCGAGCCGCGAGCCGAAGTGGGCCGTCGACTCGAACTTCGGCGCCTGGCGGAAGATCACCTTCACGTCGGTGAGCCTGAGTCCGTCGACGTCGAGCTTGCCGCGCGCGACCGCGGTGCTGTTGCCCGGCTCGTTGTTCGGTGCCGGCTCGGCATAGCTCCAGTAGACGAGGCGGTTCTCGGCGAAGCGCGGGTGCAGCGCGACGTCGAACAGCCCGCCCTGCGAGCGGTGGTAGACCGGCGGCAGGCCTTCGATCGGCGCCGAGAGCTTGCCGCCGACGCGCGCCAGCCGCAGGCGGCCGGGCTTTTCGGTCACCAGCATCAGCCCGCTCTTCGCGAAGTCGGGCAGGAAGGCGAAGCCCCAGGGGTGCTCCAGGCCCTCCACCACCGGCGTGGTCCGCAGCGGCTCGACGGGCGGTTCGGCCGCACGGGCCGGGACGACGAGGGCGACGACGAGGGCGAGCGGGGCGAGCAGGCGGTTCATGGCCGCCGACTTTAGCGGCCCCGCCTGCCCCGCGCCGCGCTCAGGTTTCAGCCGCCTCGACGACCATCTGCACGCGCTCGCGGCCCTGCCAGCTGTCCAGGCTCAGCCGGTAGGCGAGGCGCACGCGGTCGGGCAGCGGCTCGGTGCGGCCGAACCAGATCGCCTCGCGCAGCGCACCGGCATGGCGCAGCGAGAGCTTGAGGTGCTTGTCCTTCAGCAGCCGTTGCGACACCACCTCCACCTCGTCGGCGAACAGCGGCGGCTCGAAGCCCGCGCCCCAGACCTCGCGCTCCAGCGCCTGCACGGTGGCCGGCGCGAACCACTGCGCGTCGAGCGGGCCGTCGGTGAGCACGCGGCGCTGCAGCGTCGCGTCGTCCAGCCATTCGCCGGCCACCGCCGCGAAGGCCTGCGCGAAGGCCGGGAAGTCGGCCTCCGCCAGCGTCGCGCCCGCGGCCATCGCATGGCCGCCGAAGCGGCGCAGCAGCGTGGGCTCGCGCTTGCTGACGAGGTCCAGCGCGTCGCGCAGGTGGAAGCCGGCGATCGAGCGGCCCGAGCCCTTCAGCAGCCCGTCGCGGCCGCGTGCGAACACGAAGGCCGGCCGGTGCAGCCGGTCCTTCACCCGCGCCGCGACGATGCCGACCACGCCCTCGTGGAAGCCGGGGTCGTAGAGCGCGACGGCCGGCGGCGGCCCTGGTGCCGCGGCGCCCCCGTCCCGGGGGTCGCCGCCCGGCAGCAGCGCGTCGAGCATCGCCTCGGCCTGCTCGCGCATGCCGCCCTCGACCTCGCGGCGCTCGCGGTTGATCGCGTCGAGCTGGCCGGCGAGCTCGGCGGCGCGCGCCGCGTCGTCGCACAGCAGGCACTCGATGCCGAGCGTCATGTTCTCCAGCCGCCCGGCGGCGTTGAGCCGCGGCCCGAGCGCGAAGCCGAAGTCGAAGGCGCTCGCCTGCGCCGGATCGCGCGCGGCCGCGGCGAACAGCGCCGCCACACCGGCGTGCATGCGCCCGGCGCGGATGCGCCTGAGGCCCTGGGCGACGAGGCGGCGGTTGTTGGCGTCGAGCCTGACCACGTCGGCCACGGTGCCGAGCGCCACGAGGTCCAGCAGCGCGTCGAGCCGCGGTTCGCCACCGCGGCCCACGGGCTGCTGCGCAGCGGCCCCCCTAGGGGGCGCGTCGCCGGCTCGGGGCGGCCCGGCGCTGGCGACCTCCGAGAACGCGCCGCGCGCACGCAGCTCGGCGCGGGTGGCGAGCAGCACGTAGAACATCACGCCGACGCCGGCCAGCGCCTTGCTCGCGAAGCCGCAGCCCGGCTGGTTGGGGTTGACGATCACGTCGGCCGCCGGCAGCCGCACCGCGCC
>CAYLKR010000040.1:0-18254 GCA_964384225.1 uncultured Methylibium sp. | reverse complement strand
GCCGCCGCGCTGGCGCTCGTCGCGCCCCGCGGGCCGGAAGCCGCCCCCGCCGCCGGCCGGCCGGGGCGCGGCGTCGAGCTTCATCGTCAGCGAGATGCGGCCACGCGCCAGGTCGACTTCGAGCACCTTGACCTTGACGATGTCGCCGGTCTTGACGACCTCGCGCGCGTCGCCGACGAACTTGTTCGACAGCTGGCTCACATGCACCAGGCCGTCCTGGTGTACGCCGAGGTCGACGAAGGCACCGAACTGGGCGACGTTGCTGACCGTGCCTTCGAGCGTCATGCCGGGCTGCAGGTCCTTGATGTCCTCGACACCGTCGTTGAAGCGCGCGACCTTGAAGTCGGGCCGCGGGTCACGGCCCGGCTTCTCGAGCTCGGCGAGGATGTCCCGCACGGTGATCGCGCCGAAGCGCTCGTCGGCGAAGGCTTCCGGCTTCAGCCTGCGGATCACGTCGCTGTTGCCGACCAGCTCGCCGATCGGGCGCTGAACGGCGGCGATGATCTTCTCGACCACCGGGTAGGTCTCCGGGTGCACGCCCGAGACGTCGAGCGGGTTGTCGCCGTCGCGGATGCGCAGGAAGCCAGCCGCCTGCTCGAAGGTCTTGTCGCCGAGACCGGCCACCTCGCGCAGCTGCCGGCGGTTGCGGAAGGCGCCGTGCTGGTCGCGCCAGCGCACGATGCCGGCGGCCACCGCCTGCGACAGCCCGGAGACGCGCGCCAGCAGCGGCGCCGAGGCGGTGTTCAGGTCGACGCCGACGCCGTTGACGCAGTCCTCGACCACTGCGTCCAGCGTGCGCGCCAGCTCGGCCTGGTTGACGTCGTGCTGGTACTGGCCGACGCCGATGCTCTTCGGGTCGATCTTGACCAGCTCGGCCAGCGGGTCCTGCAGCCGCCGCGCGATCGACACCGCGCCGCGCAGGCTGACGTCGAGCTCGGGCAGCTCCTTGCTCGCGAACTCGGAGGCCGAATAGACCGAGGCGCCGGCCTCGCTGACGACGACCTTTTCCAGCACCGTGCCGGGGGCAAGCGACTGGAGGCGCTTGATCAGATCGGCGGCCAGCTTATCGGTCTCGCGGCTCGCGGTGCCGTTGCCGATCGCGATCAGGTTGACGCCATGGGTCGCGCACAGGCGGCCCAGGATATGGAGCGCGCCGTCCCAGTCGCGCTTCGGCTCGTGCGGGTAGACGGTCGCGGTGTCCAGCACCTTGCCGGTGTCGCTGACCACCGCGACCTTGACGCCGGTGCGGATGCCCGGGTCCAACCCCATCACCACACGCTTGCCGGCCGGCGCGGCCAGCAGCAGATCGCGCAGGTTCTCGGCGAAGACCTTGATCGCGACCTTCTCGGCCTCCTCGCGCAGCCGCGCGAACAGGTCGCGCTCCAGGCTCAGGCTCAGCTTGACCTTCCAGGTCCAGGCGATGGTCTTGCGGATCAGCGCGTCGGCCGGGCGCTTCGCGTCGCTCCAGCCGAGGTGGCGCGCGATGCGGCCCTCGGCCTGCGACGGTTGCCCGGGCTGCAGTTCCTCGTCGACCACCAGCTTGGCGTCGAGGATCTCCAGCGTACGGCCGCGGAACACCGCCAGCGCGCGGTGCGAGGGCACGCGGGCGATTGGCTCCTCATAGTCGAAGTAGTCGCGGAACTTTGCGACCTCGGGGTCCTGCTCGTCCTTGCCGTCGAGTTTCTTCGAGCGCAGCAGCCCCTCGCTCCACAGCCAGGCGCGCAGGCCCTGCACCAGCACCGCGTCCTCGGCCCAGCGCTCGGCCAGCAGGTCGCGCACGCCGTCGAGCACGGCGTGGGCGTCGGCGAAGCCGGCCTCCGCGTTGATGAAGCCGGCCGCCTCGGCCAGCGGCTCCAGCGTCGGGTCGCCGAACAGCTTGTCGGCCAGCGGCTCCAGCCCCGCCTCGCGGGCGATCATGCCCTTGGTGCGACGGCGCGGCTTGTAGGGCAGGTAAAGGTCTTCGAGCTCCTGCTTGGTCGGCGCGGCCTCGATCGCGCTGAGCAGCTCTGGCGTCAGCTTGCCCTGCTCGTCGATGCTCTTCAGCACCGCCGCACGGCGGTCTTCGAGCTCGCGCAGGTAGGTCAGGCGGGCTTCCAGCTCGCGCAGCTGGATGTCGTCGAGGCCGTCGGTGGCCTCCTTGCGGTAGCGGGCGATGAAGGGCACGGTGGCACCGCCGTCGAGCAGCTCGACTGCGGCGCCCACCTGGGCCGGCCGGACCTTCAGTTCGGCCGCCAGTTGCAACAGGATCTTGTCCAAGGCATCGGCCCCGCGGCGCGGGGCGGGTTCACGAAAGCCGGCGAGTGTAGGGGCGGCTGACAGGCTGCCTGTTTGGTCCTGCTGTGCTAGGGGCGCGGCTTGCGTTCGGGCCGCGCGGCGCCGAATCTAGGACTCTGGTGCGCAGCTCCCCAACGCGGTGCCCGGGCCCGCAGCGCCTCCCCGGACACGCGCACCAGCGCGATGCGGCGCTGCGCAGCGGAGAACGCTCATGCCCACCTTCATCACCCTGGCGAACTTCACCGACCAGGGCGCCCGCACGATCAAGGATTCACCCGACCGCTTCCAGGCCTACAAGCAGCTCGCCGAAGCCAACGGCATCACCGTCAGGAGCGTGCACTGGACCGAAGGCCCCTACGACCTCGTGCTGATCGTCGAGGGTCCGGAAGACGCCGTGATGACCACGGCACTGAAGATGGCCTCGCTCGGCAACGTCCGCACGCAGACCCTGCGGGCGCACTCCGAGAAGGAGATGCGCAGCTACGTGTCCAAGCTCTGACCCCGGCGCTCAGACCGCCCGCAGCCCGAGCCGCTCGAACAGCGCCTCGTCGCGCGCGACGTCCGGGTTGCCGGTGGTCAGCAGCTTCTCGCCGTAGAAGATCGAGTTGGCGCCGGCCAGGAAGCACAGCGCCTGGATCGCGTCGTCCATCTGCTGGCGGCCGGCCGACAGGCGCACATAGGCCTTGGGCATCGTGATCCGCGCGACCGCGATGGTGCGCACGAACTCGAAGGGGTCGAGCTTGTCGGTCCCGGCCAGCGGCGTGCCTTCGACCTGCACCAGCTCGTTGATCGGTACCGATTCCGGATAGGGGTCGAGGTTGGCGAGTTGTGCGACCAACCCGGCGCGCTCGCGCCGGCTCTCGCCCATGCCGACGATGCCGCCGGAGCAGACGTTCATGCCGGCCTCGCGCACGTGGGCCAGCGTCGCCAGCCGGTCCTCGTAGACGCGGGTGCTGATGATGCGGCCGTAGGCCTCCGGCGCGGTGTCGAGGTTGTGGTTGTAGTAGTCGACGCCGGCTTCCTTGAGCGCCTGCGCCTGCGGCCTGCTCAGCATGCCCAGCGTGCAGCAGGCTTCGAGCCCAAGCGCCTTGACCTCTCGCACCAGCTCCACGACCTTTTCGATGTCGCGATCCTTCGGCTCGCGCCAGGCCGCGCCCATGCAGAAGCGCGAGGCGCCGGCCGCCACCGCCGCCTGCGCGGCCTCACGGACCTTGGCGACGTCCATCAGCTTGTCGGCGTCGACGCCGGTGTCGTAGTGCACCGACTGCGGGCAGTAGCCGCAGTCCTCCGGGCAGCCGCCGGTCTTGATCGACAGCAGCGTCGAGCGCTGCACCGCGTTGGCGTCGAAATGCTCGCGGTGCACCTGCTGGGCGCGGTAGAGCAGGTCGTTGAAGGGCAGCTCGAACAGGGCCTCGACCGCGTCGACGCTCCAGCGCTCGATGGAAGCGTGCAGGGCCTGCGGGCGGACGAGGTGGACAGGTTTCGTGGCGGTCATCGCGCTATTGTCGCCGCTCGGCCAGCCAGGCCAGCGCGCCCTCCCCGGCCGCCCGGCCGGTGGCGAGGCAGGCCGTCAGCAGGTAGCCGCCGGTCGGTGCCTCCCAGTCGAGCATCTCGCCGGCGCAGAACACGCCGGGCAGCGCGCGGCACATCAGGCGCTCGTCCAGCGCCTCGAAACGCACGCCGCCGGCCGAGCTGATGGCCTCGTCGATCGGGCGCGCGGCCTTCAGCGTCAGCGGCAGCGCCTTCAGCGCGGCCGCCAGGCGCTGCGCGTCGTGCATGCCGTCGTGACCCAGCACCTCATGCAGCAGCGCGGCCTTGGCGCCGTCTATGCCGAGCCGGCTCTTCAGGTGGGTGGCCAGCGAACGGCTGCCGCGCGGGCGCGCGACCTCGGCGGCGACGAAGGCCGCATCGCGGTCGGGCAGCAGGTCGAGCGTCAGCGTCGCGGCGCCGTGGGCCGCGATCGCGTCGCGCAGCAGCGCCGACGCGGCATAGACCAGGCTGCCCTCGATGCCGCCGGCGGTCAGCACGAACTCGCCCTGGCGCTCGAAGCGGCTGCCGTCCGGGGCGTCGAAGCGCAGCACCACCGGCTTGATCGGCGCGCCGGCGTGGCGGCTGCGCAGGAACTCGCTCCAGCCGATGTCGAAGCCGCAGTTCGACGGCGCCAGCGGTGCGACCTCGACGCCGCGCGCGGCCAGCCACGGCGCCCAGGCGCCGTCCGAGCCGAGCCGCGCCCAGCTGCCGCCGCCGAGCGCGAGGACCGTCGCATCGTGGCGCGCCAGGCGCTCGCCGTCGGGCGTGGCGAAGCGCAGCGCGCCATCGGCATCCCAGCCCAGCCAGCGATGGCGCTGGTGGAAGCGCACGCCGGCCTCGCGCAGCCGGTGCAGCCAGGCGCGCAGCAGCGGCGCGGCCTTCAGGTCCTTCGGGAACACGCGGCCGGACGTGCCGACGAAGGTCTCGATGCCGAGCCCGCCGGCCCAGGCGCGCAGCGCGGCGGGATCGAAGTCGCGGACGAGCGCCTCGAGCGCTGTGCGCCGGCTGCCGTAGCGGCCCAGGAAGGGCTCGAGCGCCTCGCCATGCGTCAGATTCAGCCCGCCCTTGCCGGCCAGCAGGAACTTGCGGCCGGCCGAGGGCATCGCGTCGTGAACGTCGACCGTGGGGCCACCCGCGGCCAGCGCCTCGGCCGCCATCAGCCCGGCCGGGCCGGCGCCGATCACGGCGACGCGGAAGGGGACGGGCGCGGTCGGCATGGGCGGCGCAGTGTGCCACGCTGCCGTGCTGTGCAAGGAAGCGCGGGCCCCGGCCGACACAGGTCCATCGCCCTATGCCGAGGATCGCCATGCCCCTGCCCTCCCTCCATGCGGCTTCGCTGCTGGTCGCCGCACTCGTCGGCGCAGCGCCGGCTGTCGGCCAAGCCGTCTGCGAGGCGCGCGCCGCGGCCACCGAGCCGCTGGTCGTCGAGCTCTACACCTCCGAAGGCTGCAACTCGTGCCCACCGGCGGATCGCTGGCTGTCGACGCTGAAGGGCCGCGACGGCGTGTACCCGCTCGCCTTCCACGTCGACTACTGGGACCGGCTCGGCTGGACGGACCGCTTCGCGAGCGCAGCGTGGACCCGCCGGCAGTACGACGCGGCCGCGCGGCGACGCTCGAACTCGGTCTACACGCCCCAGGTGCTGGTGAACGGCGAGGACTACCGCCGATGGCCGGCGCTGCCCGCCGTATCGGCGCCGGCGCGCGTGGCGTTGACGCTGACGCGCGGCGCCGGCACCTACCGTGCCCAGGTCAGCCGGCTGCCGGGCGCACCGGCGCGGCTTGCCGGCTACTGGGCCGTCACCGAGGACGGGCACGTGACGCGCGTGCGCAGCGGTGAGAACAGCGGCGCGACGCTGCACCACGACAGCGTGGTGCGCGAACTGCAGTCGGTCGCCGAGGTCGGCGAGACGCCGATCGCCTTCACACCGCGCAGCGGGCCCGATCCGGTCAGCGGGCCGATGCCGCGGCAGGTGCTCTTCGTGGTCACGGATGCCGACACCGGCCGCCCGCTGCAGGCGGCGCGGCTGGGCTGCTGAGGGGCTCAGCGCCCGGCGACGCCGAAGCGGTAGGCCAGCGACAGCTCCACCACGCTGCCGTCGAGCGGACCGCGCCAGCCGCGGATGCGGCCGGCACCGACGCGCAGCGCGACGCCGGGCTGCAGCTCGTAGCCGAGGTAGCCCATCGGCTGCAGGATCGCGCCGCCGGCCGTGTCGACGCCGCCGCCGCCGGCCGCGCCGGCCAGCAGTTCGATGCCGCCATGCCAGCGCGGCGCGAGTTCGGCGCGCCAACCCGCGCCGAGCAGCCCCACCGAATAACCGCCCGCCTCGCCGCCCAGCGCACTGTGCGCCTGGCCGCTGAGATAGAACTGGGGCGCGATCCAGCGGTTGACGCGCAGCGCCACCGCCTGCAGCCGGCGCGTGCTGCCGTCGCGGCGCGCGGCCGGGTAGCTTTCGATGCCGCCGACCCACTCCATGCGCGCCGGCGCGCCCGCCGCGCCGGTGGCAGGCTCGAGCCGCCAGTTCAGCGCCAGCGTGCCGTAGGGCGCGCGGAAGCTCCCCTGCGGCGCGCGCGCGTAGCCGCCTTCGACCGTCAGGCCGAAGCTCGGCGACAGTGGCAGGACCGCATAGGCGCCGGCCTTCCACAGCAGGCCGCCGCCGGTGTCGACGCTGCCGCCACCGCCCATGCCGAGCGCCAGCCGTGCGCCGAGATCGAAGCCGCCGCTGCGCGTCTCGGCGCCGATCGTTGCCAGGTACTCGGCATAGCCCGACACGCCGCCACTGGCCGCGCCGGTCGCCTCCAGCCCCCAGTACGCCGAGGTGCCGAACGGGCCCGCGGCGAAGTCGCGTTCGGCTCGCGCACCGGCATAGCCGATGCGGCTTGCCAGCGGGTCGCCGTCGAGCTGGCGCTGGCCGCTGCCCGGCCGGTAGGCGCCGAGCACCGCCTGGATACGGTCGAAGCCCAGGCCGCTGCCGCGGCTGCCGTCCCAGCGGCCTTCTGCGGCCGGCAGGTGCCGGAAGCGCGTGTCGACGTTCCACACCAGGCCGAGCTGGCGGCTGTCGATCTCGCCATTGGCGAAGCGCACCTGCGACCACGACAGGCCGATCTCTCCGATGCCGCTGCGCCACAGCAGGTCCACGTGCGGCCGCAGCATCAGCCCGCCACCGACCGGCGCCGCGCCGCCCCCGCCGCCGCCGGCGTAGTAGCCCAGTTCCACCGCGAACGGCCCGCCGAGCGCCTTGCGCCAGGCCCCCTCGACACCGAGCGTGAACAGGCCGCCGCGCTTCCCGCTGATCGCGCCGTAGGCGGCCGGGCCGAGCCACAGGTCGGGGGCGAGCTCCAGCAGGTAGGTCGTGCCGACCAGGCCCATGCCTTCGTTGCCGGGCAGCTCGACACGTTCGATGCCGACGCGCAGCCGCGCCGGCGTCTCGACCGGCGGCGCGGCGGCCGCGGCAGCGCTCAGCGCGGCGCACAGCAGCAGGCCGGGTCGCATGTGCCGGGAGAAGAGGAAGGCCGCGACGACTCGTGTCATGGGGCGGCAGTGTGCCGCCCGATTCAGCCGTCGCGCAATGCCGCGCGCAGCCGCTCGCCGATCTCGGGCCGCGCCGCGAACGGGTCGCCCGGGTTGCGGCCGGCCAGCAGATCGTCCATGCGCTGCCGCACGGCAGCGAGCGCCTGGGGGTGGCTGACGATGTAGAAGCGGCCCTCGGCCACGGCGGCGAACACCGCGCGGGCCACGTCGGCGGCGCTGAGCCTGCCGGCGTCGACGGCCTTCTCGAGCATCGCCTGCGCGACGCGCTGGCTGGCGGTCGCGTCGGCCCCGGGTCGTGCACTGCGCGCGATGCCGGTCGGCACGAAGTAGGGGCAGAGCACCGAGGCGCCGATGCGGTCGGTGACCAGCGCGAGGTCCTGGTGGAGCGTCTCGCTCAGGCTCACGACGGCATGCTTGCCGACGTTGTAGACGCCCATGTTGGGCAGGTTCACCAGGCCGGCCATCGACGCGGTGTTGACGATGTGGCCTTCGTAGTCGGCCTCGGCGCGTGCCGCCGCGAGCATCATCGGCGTGAAGACGCGCACGCCGTGCGCGACGCCCATCAGGTTGACGCCGAGCACACGCTCCCAGTCGGCGGCGCTGTGCTCCCAGATCAGCCCGCCGGCGCCGATGCCGGCGTTGTTGATGACCAGGTGAGGCACGCCGAAACGCTCGCGCGTGGCGTCCGCCAGCGCCTCGACCTCGGCGGCACGGCTCACGTCGAGGCGGAACGGCAGCACGGTCGCCCCCGCAGCGGCCAGCTCGGCGGCGGCCGCCGACAGCGCGTCCGGCTGCACGTCGGCCATCACGACCTGCATGCCCTCCTGCGCGGCGAGCCGCGCCAGCGCCAGGCCGAAGCCCGACGCCGCGCCGGTGATGACCGCCGTGCGGCCACGCCAGCGACGGATCACGCCACCGCCTCCGGCGCCGGGCGGCGCGTGCGCGGCGCGAACACGCGGGCGAAGGTCGCCGACAGGTCGCGCACCTCCGCCCCGTCCAGCGCCCCCTTGGCCGCCAGCAGCCGGTGCAGCTGTGGCAAGTGGTAGTGCGGCACCGCCGGGTAGAGGTGGTGCTCGAGGTGGTGGTTGACGTGATGCGGGAACAGCAGCGCGCGGCCGGCCAGGTTCAGCAGCGTGTCGGACCAGCGCCCGCTGGCCGCGCGGCCGGTCAGGTTGCAGCGCGCCGCGGTCAGCGGCGAGGACAGGTCCGAGACCGCGCCATGCTCGCAGATCGCCCGCAGCCGCAGGATGGGCTGCAGCACGGTCAGCAGCGGCAGCAGCCACAGCACCGCGTACTGCGCGAGGCCTTGCGCGCCGCCCGCTGCCCAGGCCGCGAGCGGCAGCGCGAGCTGCGCGCCGGCCACCCACCAGCGGTCGGCGCGCGCCTCGCGCCGCAGCTGCGCCGAGGTGTCGTTCAGCAGGCGCTGGCTGCGCGCGGCGTCGCCGCCGGCCTCGTCGCGGATCGCCGGCGCGCCGAAGAAGTAGGCGAAGGTCTTCCAGGCGTTCCAGCCCGCCAGGTCCTCGGCCAGCTTGCGCCACAGGTAGCCGACGCCGCGCGGGTAGCCGCCGTGGATCGCGGTGTCCGGGTCCTGCGGGCCGTAGAGGTGGTTGTGGTGCAGGCGGTGGATCACGCGGTAGGTGCGCATCGAGATGCCGCCGGCCATGCCGATCGCGCGGCCGAGCAAGTCGTTGAGGCCGCGCCGCGTCGCCAGCCGGTAATGCGCCGCCTCGTGCGCGAGGATGAAGAAGGCATGCTGCTGCACGCCGACCACCGCCACCGCGAGCAGCACCCAGGGGCTGGGCCAGAGCGCCAGGCCGAAGGCGATGGCGCCCGCGGTGACGGCGAGCGTCTGCGCCAGCGCGGCGAGCGAACGCATGTCGGACAGCGTGGTCAGCGCTGCGAGTTCGGCGGCGCTCAGCACGCGGCGCGCCGCGGCATTGCCCTGCCCGGCGGCGAGCGGGCGCAGGTCCTCGCGGAACTCCTCGCCCTGACGGTTCACGACAACCGCGTCCATCCTGCTTCGACCGCCGTGCCGCCCGCCGGGTTCAGCCCAGCCGCACGAGTTGCTTGCCGAAGTTGCGGCCCTTCAGCAGCCCGAGGAAGGCCTGCGGCGCGCTGGCCAGTCCCTCGGCGATGCTTTCGCGCCAGCGCAGCGTGCCGGCCGCGGCGCGCTCGCCCAGCTCGCGCATCGCCTCGGGCCACAGCGCCATGTGCTCGCTGACGATGAAGCCCTCGACCTTCATGCGGTTCACCAGGATGAGCTGCGGGTGGCGCATCGGGATCGGCTCGCCGTTGTAGCCGGCGATCATCCCGCACATCGCGATGCGTGCATGGGGGTTGCTTCGCAGCATCGCGGCGTCGAGGATCAGCCCGCCGACGTTCTCGAACACGCCGTCGATGCCGCTCGGGCAGGCCGCCTTCAGCGCCGCCGACAGCGACTTCAGGTCCGGGTGCAGCCGGTGGTCGATGCAGGCGTCGAAGCCCAGTTCCTCCACGACATGGGCGCACTTCTCCGGCCCGCCGGCCAGGCCCACGGCCCGGGCGCCGCGCGCCTTGGCGAGCTGTCCGACGACGCTGCCGACCGCGCCGCTGGCGGCACTGACCACCACCGTCTCGCCCGGTTTCGGGTCGATGATCTTCGTCAAGCCGTACCAGGCCGTCACGCCGGGCATGCCGACGACGCCGAGGTAGGCCTGCAGAGGGATCCGCGTCACGTCGACCTTGCGCAAGGCACCGCGCTGCTCGCCGTCGACCACCTGGTAGAGCTGCCAGCCGCCCATGCCGACGACGGCGTCGCCGACCGCCCAGCGCGGATGGCGCGACGCCACCACCTCGCCGGCGGTGCCGCCGATCATCGGCTCGCCGAGCGGCTGCGGCTGCGCGTAGCTGCGCGCCTCGCTCATGCGGCTGCGCATGTAGGGGTCGAGCGAGAGCCAGCGGTGGCGCACCAGCACCTGACCCTCGGCCAGTTCGGGCACGGGCTGCTCGTCGAGGCGGAAGTTGTCGACGCTCGGCTCGCCCTCGGGGCGCGAGACGAGCAGGATGCGCTGGTTGATCGTCGTCATCGCGGCCTCCGGACAGGATGGCTAATCCGAGCCGCCGGCCTCGCGGCCCTGCAGCGGCGTCGCGTCGCGCGCGCCGGTCGGCAGCGCACTCATGTACTTGAAGGTGCCGGTGGCGTGCGCGCACAGCGTGCCGTCCTCGGCGAGCACGCGCGCCTCGCAGAAGGCCAGCGTCGCGGTGCGCGACAGCAGCGTGCCGATGCCGCGCAGCCGGCCGAGCCCGGGGCGGATGAAGCTCGTCTTCATCTCGATCGTCACGACGCCGGGACCGAAGTTGCGTCGGTGGCGGTTGACGCTGCGCGCGGCATGCGCCATCGCGACGTCGAGCAGCGTCATCGTCACGCCGCCGTGGGCGACGCGGAAGGAATTGAAGTGCTGCGCGCCGAGCGCGAGCGCGACCTCGGCTTCGCCGTCGCCGACCGCGACGAGCTCGACGCCGAGCTGCTCGACGAAGGGGATGCGGGCAGGAAAGTCCATCACCGGCAGGCTCAGGCCTCGATCATCGCGCACAAGTCGCGCACGGCGGCGCGCGGGCCGGCGCGGTTCAGGGCCGCTCGAAGTCCAGCACGTGGCGCGAGGCGCGCATCACCCCCAGCTCGGCCGCCACCGCCTGGTGGTGCGGATGCTGCTGGTAGGCCTGCAGCGCGGCGGCGTCGGCGAACACCGACACCAGCGCGACGTCCACGTTGGCCTCCAGGCCGTCGCTGCGGATCGCGACATCGAAGGCCTGGATGCCGGGCACGACGTTGGCGCAGCTTTCGAGCAACTGCTTGAAGCGCGGCGCCTCGGCCGGGTTCTTGAGGGTCCAGAAGACGAGGTGGTGGATCATGTCGGTCGCTTGTCGTCGGAGGGTTGTGCGGCCGGCGCGTCGGGCCGGCGCGAGCGCCACCAGATCAGCGCGCCGCCCGCGGCGGCGTCCACGGCGCCGGTGGCGATCAGCGCCGTGCCGACGGCAGGGGCTGCGTCGAGAGTCCACAGGCCAACCATCGCCAGCAGCGCGCCGCCGTAGATCAGCAGCCAGACCAGCGTGTCGAGGCGTGCGTTCGTCATCGTCGGTTTCGGTGGCATGCGTCGGGATCTCGATTGTGCCGCGCGGCCTCAGACTTCGAGCCACTCCCTGCGGACCCGAGCGTTCGCGCCCGGCGCTTCCGGCCCGCCGTCGAAGACGATGCGTCCATGATCCATCACGCAGCAGCCGTCGGCCGCGCCGGGCGCGATCGTCAACGTCTGCTCGACCGGCAGCACCGCAAGGCCTTCACGCTTCAGCGGCGCAGCGTCGCCGGGACGAGCTCGACGGCTTGCGGCGCCGAACGCCCGGTCGGCCCGGCGATCGTGGCGGGTGGGATCAGCAACCGGGCAGACGGTGACCCTTGAACTGCTCGCGCAGCCTGAGCTTCTGGATCTTGCCGGTGGCGGTGTGCGGGATCTCGTCGACGAAGACCACGTCGTCCGGGATCTGCCACTTGGCGATGCGGCCCTCGTAGTGGCCGAGGATCTGCTCGCGGCTCAGCTCGGCGCCGGCCTTCTTCACGACCACCAGCAGCGGCCGCTCGTCCCATTTCGGGTGGGCAGCGGCGATCACCGCCGCCTCGTGCACCGCCGGGTGCGACATGGCGATGTTCTCGAGCTCGATCGAGCTGATCCACTCGCCGCCGGACTTGATGACGTCCTTGCTGCGGTCGGTGATGCGCATGAATCCGTCGGGGTCGATCGTCGCGACGTCGCCGGTCGGGAACCAGGACTTGCCGTCGCACTCGACGAGCGGCGAGCCCTGCTGCTTGAAATAGCTGGAGATCACCCAGGGCCCGCGCACGACGAGGTCGCCCGAGGTCTTGCCGTCCCAGGGCAAGGCCTGGCCGTCGTCACCGAGGATCGCCATGTCCACGCCGTACAGCGCCCAGCCCTGGCTTTCCGACAGGTGCCGGCGCTCGCTCGCCGACAGGCCGGCGTGCTTGGCACGGAAGCCCGCCGCGGTGCCGACCGGCGACAGCTCGGTCATGCCCCAGGCGTGGGTGACGGTGACGCCGTAGTCCTCCTCCAGCGCACGGATCATCGCCGGCGGGCAGGCCGAGCCGCCGATCGCCGTGCGGCGGAAGCTGCTGAACTTCAGGCCATGCTGCTGCACATGGTTCAGCAGCCCGAGCCAGACCGTCGGCACGCCGGCGCTGAAGGTCACCCGCTCGGCCTCGAACAGCTCGTAGAGCGACTTGCCGTCCAGGTGCGGCCCGGGGAAAACCAGCCGCGCGCCGACCATCGGCGCCGCGTAGGCGATGCCCCAGGCGTTGACGTGGAACATCGGCACCACCGGCAGGATGGAGTCGCGCGCGGAGGCGGCCATCACGTCGGGCAGCGCGACGCCGAAGGCATGCAGCACCGTCGAGCGGTGGCTGTAGATCGCGCCCTTGGGGTTGCCGGTCGTGCCCGAGGTGTAGCAGATGCTCGACGCGGTGTTCTCGTCGAACTCCGGCCAGGTGTAGCGACCGTCCTCGGCCTCCACCAGGTCGTCGTAGCAGAGCAGCCCAGGGATCGCGGTCTGCGCCGGCATGTGGGCGCGGCCCGTCATCGCGACGAAGTGGCGCACCGACGGAAGCTGCGGCGCCAGCTTCTCGACCAGCGGCAGGAAGGTCAGGTCGAAGCACAGCACGCGGTCTTCGGCGTCGTTCGCGATCCACGCGATCTGCTCCGGAAACAGCCGCGGGTTGATCGTGTGGCACACCAGTCCCGAACCCGAGCTGCCGTAATAGATCTCGAAGTGGCGGTAGCCGTTCCAGGCCAGCGTACCGACGCGGTCGCCCACCGTGCACCCCAGTCGCGCCAGCGCCTGCGCGAGCTTGCGCGCACGCAACTCGGCGGCGGCGTAGGTGTAGCGGTGGATGTCGCCTTCGACGCGCTTGGAGACGATCTCGGTGTCGCCATGGTGCCGCGCCGCGTGGACGATCAAGGACGAGATCAGCAGCGGCATCTGCATCATCCGGCCCATCAGCTGTGCCATGTTCGAGCCTCCTGTCGTTGTTGCGACTCATCATAAGGAGGGCCACACCGCCGTCCGCTTGCGGGTTAGCCCTAGCGGGCCGACGGTCGGGTAGCGCTCGCTAGACTGCCTCCATGAATGCCGTCCATGAGCCGCAGGCGCCGGCCGTCCCCCCGGACCGAGCGCTGCGCTGGCGCAACCGCTATGCCGGCCTCGGCCCGGCCTTCCACACGCGGCTCGCGGCGCAGCCCCTGCCCGAGCCACGCTGGGTCGCCACCAGCGACAGCGCGGCCGCGTCGCTCGGCTGGCCGGCCGACTGGGCGGAGCGCGCCGACTGGCGCGCCCTCGAGGTGTTGTCGGGCGGCGCGCCCTGGGAGGGCGCCGAGCCGCTGGCCACCGTCTACAGCGGCCACCAGTTCGGCGTCTGGGCCGGCCAGCTCGGCGACGGCCGGGCGCTGCTGCTCGGCGAGCTCGACACGCCGCAGGGGCCGACCGAGATCCAGCTCAAGGGCAGCGGCCTGACGCCCTACTCGCGCATGGGCGACGGCCGTGCGGTGCTGCGCTCGTCGATCCGCGAGTTCCTCTGCTCGGAGGCGATGCACCACCTGGGCATCCCGACGACGCGCGCGCTGGCGGTGATCGGCTCGCCGCTGCCGGTGCGGCGCGAGCGGCTCGAGTCGGCGGCGGTCGTCACGCGGCTGGCGCCGAGCTTCGTGCGCTTCGGGCACTTCGAGCATTTCGCCCACCACGGCCTGCCGGCCGAACTGCGCGCACTGGCCGACTTCGTGATCGACGCCTACTACCCGGCCTGCGCCGATGCGCCGAACCGCTACGCGGCGCTGCTGGCCGAGGTGTCGCGGCGCACTGCCGAGCTGCTGGCCGACTGGCAGGCGGTCGGCTTCTGCCACGGTGTGATGAACACCGACAACCTGTCGATCCTGGGTCTGACGATCGACTACGGGCCCTTCGGCTTCCTCGACGGCTTCGACCCCGGGCATGTCTGCAACCACTCGGATCACCAGGGCCGCTATGCCTACGCCCGCCAGCCGGGCGTCGCGTTCTGGAACCTCGGCGCGCTGGCGCAGGCGCTGCTGCCGCTGATCGCCGGCGACGCGCCGGTCGACGAGGCCGTGGCCGACCAGGCGGTCGAGGCGATCGAGGTCTACCGCGAGCGCTTCCCCGCGGCGCTGACCGCACGCTACCGGGCCAAGCTGGGCCTCGCCGCCGAGCGCGACGAGGACCGCGCGCTGATCGACGACTGGCTCGCGCTGCTGGCCGCCGAGACGACCGACCACACGATCGCCTGGCGGCGGCTGGCCGGCTGGACGATGACCGATGCGACGCCCGTGAGAGACCTCTTCCTCGACCGTGCGCGCTTCGACGCATGGGCCGCGCGCTACGCCGCCCGACTCGAGGCCGAGGGCAGCAGCGACGCCGAGCGCGCGGCGCGCATGAACCGCGTCAACCCGAAGTTCGTGCTGCGCAACCACCTGTGCGAGACCGCGATCCGCGCCGCCGAGGCCGGCGACTTCGGGGAAACGCGCACGCTGCTGAAAGTTCTCGAGCGGCCCTACGACGAACAGCCCGAGCACTCGGCCTACGCCGACTTCCCGCCCGACTGGGCGCAAACGATCGAGGTGTCCTGTTCATCATGAGCGACTACAAAGTCAAGAAGTCCGACGCCGACTGGCGCGCCCAGCTCGACCGCACGCAGTACGAGGTGACGCGCCACGCCGCCACCGAGCGGGCCTTCACCGGCAAGTACTGGGACCACTGGCAGGACGGCAGCTACCGCTGCGTCTGCTGCGGCGCCGAGCTGTTCCGCTCCGACACCAAGTTCGACGCCGGCTGCGGCTGGCCGAGCTACACCGAACCGGTGCGCGCCGAGATCATCGAGCGCGTCACCGACCGCAGCCACGGCATGCTGCGCGTCGAGGTGCGCTGCATGGACTGCGGCGCCCACCTCGGCCATGTGTTCGACGACGGACCGGCACCGACCGGCGAGCGCTACTGCATCAACTCGGCGTCGCTGGCCTTCACGCCGGCCGGCGACGAGACGGCATGAACGCACCCGACGCCGCCGCGCTGGAGGCCGTGCTGCGCGCCGCACTCGCGCCCGACGCGCTCGAAGTCACCGACGACAGCCACCTGCATGCGGGCCATGCCGGCGCCCGCGAAGGCCGCCATTTCAGCGTCCGCATCGTCAGTGCGCGCTTCGCCGGGCTGGGCCGCGTGGCGCGGCACCGCCTTGTGTATGATGCCCTCGCCCGATGGATGCCGCGCGGCATCCATGCCCTCGCCCTGACGACGCTGGCCCCCGACGAGGCGCCGCCGACGCCGGGCTGACCGGCCCGCCGCCCCGGCGGCGAACCCGGGCCCCTGACCATCCCGCGCCATCCGAGGTTCCTCCTTGAAGTCACTCCCCTCCCTCGCCGCCCGCCTGTCGTCCGTCGCCGTGGCCGCGGCCCTGCTCGCCCCGGCGCTGGCCGCCGCCCAGAACATCGCCATCGTCAATGGCAAGGCGGTGCCGAAGGCGCGTGCCGACGCCCTGCTGCAGCAGGTGCAGCGCCAGGCCCAGGGGTCGGGCCAGCAGCTGCCGCCGGACCTGGAGAAGCGCGTCAAGGACGAGGTCGTGCTGCGCGAGATCTTCGTGCAGGAGGCCGAGAAGCGTGGCCTGGCCGCCAGCGCCGAGTACCGCACCCAGATGGAGATCGCGCGCCAGGGCATCCTGCTGCGCGAGCTCGACGCCGACTTCCGCAAGAAGAACCCGGTCACCGAGGCCGAGCAGCGCGCCGAGTACGACAAGGTCAAGGCCCAGGCCGGCAGCGAGAAGGAGTACCGCGCGCGCCACATCCTCGTCGAGAAGGAAGACGAGGCGAAGGCGCTGATCGCCCAGCTCAAGGGCGGCGCGAACTTCGAGGAGCTCGCCAAGAAGTCGAGCAAGGACACCGGCTCGGCGCAGAACGGTGGCGACCTCGACTGGGCCCAGCCCGGCAACTTCGTGCCCGAGTTCTCCAAGGCGATGACCGCGCTGGCCAAGGGCGCGATCACCGAGGCGCCGGTGCAGACGCAGTTCGGCTGGCATGTGCTGAAACTCGAGGACGTGCGCGACGTCCAGTTCCCGGCCTTCGAGGAAGTCAAGGCGCAGATCGCGCAGCGCATTGAGCAGCAGAAGCTCGCGGCCTTCCGCGAGGAGCTGCGGACCAAGGCGAAGACGGACTACAAGTTCGAGTGACGGTCGGTCCGCTTCCGGCTCGAGGCGCCCTGCGGGGCGCCTTTTTGCTGCGCGTTCGGTCGCCTCGTGGTGCGCTTTCCGTTCAGGCCCTGCCGGCGATGTGCAGCCAGGCCAGCAGCGCACCGATCAGCACCGGCTGGTGGACCATGTAGAAGCTCAGGCTCCAGCGGCCCAGCACCGCCAGCGGGCCGAGCGGCGCCGGCAGCGGCCCGGCCAGCCAGTCCGGGCGCTGCGCGATCACCCAGCGCCCGGCCGCCAGGCCCCACCACAGCACGCCCAGCCACGGCAACAGCGGCACGTAGTCCTCGGTGTAGGGCTTGTGCGTGACGAGGCCGACCCAGTTGGTCAGCCGCGTGTCGAAGACGGCGTGCTGGACGAACTGCGGCAGCAGCACCGCCGCGAGCCCTGCCGGCCAGAGCCAGCGGCCCCAGCCGGCGCTCAGGCGCGCGACGATCAGCATCACCGCGATGCCGTGCAGCACGCCGAAGCTGATCCAGCTCTTCGGGAACATCAGCGCGCTTCCGGCACTGACCAGCAGCGCACAAGCCGCCACCTGGGCCCAGCGGCGCCAGAAGCGCGGCCAGCTTTGGCCCTGGGCGGTGGCGACCGCCTGGCCGAGGCCGGCGCAGAACAGGAACAGGCTGACGATGCCCGTCCGCTGCACGGTCCAGAACGGGTCGACCCGGAAGTTGGCGTCGATCAGCTTGAAATGCGCGAGGTCGAACCCGAAATGAAAGAGCGCCATCCAGACGATCGCGACGGCGCGCAGCGCATCGAGCCGGTCGTGGCGGGATGAGGCGGGCGCGGTCGGCATTGCCGCACGATAGCGCAAGGCCTCGCGGAACCCGCCGCCTCCGGCCGCGCTCCCAGCGGCTCGCGGCCTCATGCCGAAGGACACCGGAACGATGACCCTCGCCCTGCCCCCGCACTGGCGCCGCGCGCGCTTCGCCCTCCTCGCCGCCGGCGCCCTGCTGTGTGCCAGCCTGCTGGCGCTGGCCGCCACGCCCCGCCCCGATGCCCAGCCCCGCGCCGTGACGCCGCGCGGCCCGCTGACCACCGAGGAGCGCCAGCATGTCGACGTGTTCAAGGCGGTGTCGCCGTCGGTCGTGCACATCACGACGCTGGAGGTCGGCCGCGAGCTGTTCTCCACCGACGTGACGCAGGTCCCGCGCGGCACCGGCACCGGCTTCATGTGGGACGAGCGCGGCCACATCGTCACCAACTTCCACGTCATCCAGGGCGGCAATGCGGCGCGCGTGACGCTGGCCGACCAGAGCAGCTGGCCGGCCGAACTGGTCGGCGCCTTCCCCGACCGCGACCTCGCGGTGCTGCGCATCGACGCGCCGCGCGACAAGCTCAAGCCGATCCCGATCGGCCGCAGCCGCGACCTGCTCGTCGGCCAGCAGGTCTACGCGATCGGCAACCCCTTCGGCCTGGACCAGACGCTGACGCGCGGCATCGTCAGCGCCCTCAACCGCGAGATCGAGTCGGTGACCCGCCGCCTGATCCGCGGCGCGATCCAGACCGACGCGGCGATCAACCCCGGCAACTCCGGCGGGCCGCTGCTCGATTCGGCCGGCCGGCTGATCGGCGTCAACACCGCGATCTTCAGCACCAGCGGCGCGAGCGCCGGCATCGGCTTCGCGATCCC
>CAYLKR010000039.1:0-18850 GCA_964384225.1 uncultured Methylibium sp. | reverse complement strand
AGATGGTGCAGAACGCCTACAACGTGACGCTGGCCGGCGCCTTCGTGCCGCTGGTCGCCGGCGCCTACTGGAAGCGCGCGACCACCCAGGGCGCGCTGCTGTCGATCGTCATGGGCATCGGCAGCTGGTACACGGCCGACCTGGTGGCGGCCGACGCGATGGTGCCGCCTAACCTGGTCGGCTTCTTCGCCTCGGCGGTCTTCATGGTGATCGGCTCGCTGGCGCCGCAGCTGATCGCCAACCACCGCTCGCACCACGCCGCGGCACACGCGCACTGAGGCCGCTGCGCCCTGCCCAGGGCCGCCCCACGGGGCGGCCCTTATAATTTCGCGTTTGTTTTCAACGATTTAGCCATGCCGATCTACGCTTATCGCTGCGACGCCTGCGGTCATGCGCAGGACGTGCTGCAGAAACTCTCCGATCCGCTGCTCGACACCTGCCCGTCCTGCGGCGCCAAGGCGTTCACGAAGCAGCTGACCGCCGCCGGCTTCCAGCTCAAGGGCTCGGGCTGGTACGCGACCGACTTCCGCAACAGCGGCGGCGCGCCGAAGCCGCCCGCCGCGGCGGCGGCCGCCGAGTCCGCCAAGCCCGACGCAGCGGCTGCAGCGCCGAGCCCAGCGGCCGCGCCCGCCGCCACCGGTGGCGGCTGCGGCAGCGCCTGTGCCTGCCACTGAGGCCGGCGCGCCACGCACCACCGAAGCCCGCCCGTGAAGAAGTACCTGATCGCCGGCCTGCTGGTCTGGCTGCCGATGGCCGTCACGATCTGGGTGCTGCATGCGGTGCTCGGCCTGCTCGATGGCCTGTTTGCCTGGCTGCTGAGCGCCTCGCAGGCGGTGCTGCCGCAGGGCGCGTCGGCGACATTGGAGATGCTCAAGCAGATCCCCGGCCTCGGCGTGATCGTGATGCTGGCCGCGCTGCTGCTGACCGGCATGTTCGCCGCCAACATCGTCGGCCAGTGGTGGCTGCGCCAGGGCGGGCGGCTGCTGCACCGCATCCCGATCGTCAAGTCGATCTACAGCTCGGTCAAGCAGGTCTCGGACACGCTGTTCTCGAGCAGTGGCAACGCCTTCCGCGAGGCGGTGCTGGTGCAGTACCCGCGCGCCGGCGCCTGGACCATCGCCTTCGTCACCGGCAAGCCCGGCGGCGAGGCGGCCGAGCACCTGCACGGCGACTACCTCAGCGTCTATGTGCCGACCACGCCCAACCCGACCTCCGGCTTCTTTCTGATGGTGCCGCGGGCCGACGTGATCGAGCTGCGCATGAGCGTCGACGAGGCGCTGAAGTACATCATCTCGATGGGCGTGGTCGCGCCGCCGGCGGCGCTGCCGGCCGTGCCGCGAAATCCCACCGCTTGAACGCGAGGCGAGCGTTCAAGCCCCTGGCCCGAGCCTGACAGCGCCCGACCCGCCGCCCCGCGCGGCGCCCGAACCAGACCGATCCCCGGAGCACCCGATGCGTACCACCTACTGCGGCCTCGTCAGCGAAGCGCTGATGGGCCAGACCGTGACCCTGATGGGCTGGGCCCACCGCCGCCGTGACCATGGCGGCGTGATCTTCATCGACCTGCGCGACCGCGAGGGGTTGGTGCAGGTCGTCTGCGACCCCGATCGCCCCGAGATGTTCAAGGCCGCCGAGGGCGTGCGCAACGAGTACTGCCTGAAGATCGTCGGCAAGGTGCGCGCCCGCCCGGCCGGCACCGAGAACGCGAACCTCGTGTCCGGCAAGGTCGAGCTGCTGTGCCACGAGCTCGAGGTGCTGAACCCCAGCATCACGCCGCCCTTCCAGCTCGACGACGACAACCTCAGCGAGACGACGCGCCTGACGCACCGCGTGCTCGACCTGCGCCGTCCGGCGATGCAGAAGAACCTGATGCTGCGCTACCGCGTGGCGATGGAGGTGCGCAAGTTCCTGGATTCCAACGGCTTCATCGACATCGAGACGCCGATGCTGACCAAGAGCACGCCCGAGGGCGCGCGCGACTACCTGGTGCCCAGCCGCGTCAACGAGGGCATGTTCTTCGCGCTGCCGCAGAGCCCCCAGCTCTTCAAGCAGCTGCTGATGGTGGCCGGCTTCGACCGTTACTACCAGATCACCAAGTGCTTCCGCGACGAGGACCTGCGCGCCGACCGCCAGCCCGAGTTCACGCAGATCGACATCGAGACCTCCTTCCTGAACGAGGAGGAGATCCGCGGCATGTTCGAGGGGATGATCCGCACGGTCTTCCGCAACACCATCGGCGTCGACCTGCCGGGCTACCCGGTGATGAAGTACGCCGAGGCGATGCACCGCTACGGCTCGGACAAGCCCGACCTGCGGGTGAAGATGGAGTTCACCGAGCTGACCGACGTGATGAAGGACGTCGACTTCAAGGTGTTCTCCGCGCCGGCGCAGGCCAAGGGCGGCCGCGTCGTCGCGCTGCGCGTGCCCGGCGGCGGCGAGATGAGCCGCAGCGAGATCGACGCCTACACCGAGTTCGTCAAGATCTACGGCGCCAAGGGCCTGGCCTGGATCAAGGTCAACGATGTCGCCAAGGGCCGCGAGGGGCTGCAGAGCCCGATCGTCAAGAACCTGCACGACGCCGCGATCGCCGAGATCCTGGCGCGCTCCGGTGCCTGCAACGGCGACCTGCTGTTCTTCGGCGCCGACAAGGCCAAGGTCGTCAACGACGCGATCGGCGCGCTGCGCGTCAAGGTCGGCCACAGCGAGTTCGGCAAGGCCAACAAGCTCTTCGAGGACAAGTGGGCGCCGCTGTGGGTGGTCGACTTCCCGATGTTCGAGCACGACGAGGAGAACGACCGCTGGGCCGCGGTGCACCACCCCTTCACCGCGCCGAAGGACGGCCACGAGGACCTGATGGACACCGACCCGGGCGCCTGCCTGGCGAAGGCCTACGACATGGTGCTCAACGGCTGGGAGCTCGGCGGCGGCTCGGTGCGGATCCACCGCGCCGAGGTGCAGAGCAAGGTCTTCAGCGCGCTGAAGATCGGCCCCGAGGAGGCACAGGCCAAGTTCGGCTTCCTGCTCGACGCGCTGCAGTACGGCGCGCCGCCGCACGGCGGACTGGCCTTCGGCCTCGACCGCATCGTCACGATGATGGCCAAGGCCGACAGCATCCGCGACGTGATCGCCTTCCCGAAGACCCAGCGCGCGCAGGACCTGCTGACGCATGCGCCGAGCGCAGTCGACGAGAAGCAGCTGCGCGAGCTGCACATCCGGCTGCGCAACCCGCAGGCGGCGCAGGCCTGACACCTCCCGCACAATCCGGGGGCGCCATTCGGCGCCCCTTTTTCATGCCTGCTGCCATCGCGACATGACGACGTCCCGCCCGCCCAAGGTCCCCGAGTCCGTGCTGGTCGTGATCCACACGCCGGCGCTCGAGGTGCTGCTGCTCGAACGCGCCGACGCACCGGGCTACTGGCAGAGCGTGACCGGTTCGAAGGACACGGCCGACGAAGCACTGGTCGAGACCTGCCGCCGTGAGGTCGAGGAGGAGACCGGCATCGTCATCGGCCCCGCGGGCGTGCCGCTGGCCGCGCTGCGCGATTGGGGCCTGACCAACGTCTACGAGATCTACCCGCGCTGGCGGCATCGCTACGCGCCCGGCGTGACGCACAACACCGAGCATGTGTTCGGCCTGCAGGTGCCGGCGGGCACGGCGGTGCGGCTGGCGCCGCGCGAGCACCTGCAGCACGCCTGGCTGCCGTGGCGCGAGGCGGCCGACCGCTGTTTCTCGCCGTCCAATGCCGAGGCGGTGCTGCAGCTGCCACGCTTCGCCGCGGCGGGCTGAGCGATGCTGAAGCCCTGGCAGTCGAGCGTCCTGCCGCCCGGTGACGAACGCCGGCTGCGCGTGGCGACCTACAACATCCACAAGGGCGTGCGCGGCGTCGGCCCGCTCAAGCGGCTGGAGATCCACAACCTCGGGCTCGCGATCGAGGCGCTCGACGCCGACCTCGTCTGCCTGCAGGAGGTGCGGCAGTTCCACCGGCGCGACCAGCGGCGCTTCGAGCGCACCTGGTTCGGCTGGCCGCAGGAGGGCCAGGCCGAGTTCCTGGCGCCCGAGGGCTACGACGTCGCGTACCGCACCAATGCCATCACCCGCCACGGCGAGCATGGCAACGCGCTGCTGTCGCGCTGGCCGATCGGCGAGCCGCGCCAGCGCGACGTCTCCGACCACCGATTCGAGCAGCGCGGCCTGCTGCATGTCCCGGTGCACTGGCACGGCCTCGCGGTCGAGGTCGTCGTGATCCACTTCGGCCTGGCCCATGCGAGCCGCGTGCGGCAGGTCGAGCGGCTGGCCGAGTTCGTCGAGCGCGAGCTCGACCCGGCCGCGCCGCTGCTGGTGGCGGGCGACTTCAACGACTGGGGCGAGCGCCTCGACGGCCCGCTGCGCGAGGCCGGGCTGCGGCGCGCCGTCGCGCCGGCCGGCGGCCCCGCGAGTCGCCGGCGCAGCCTGACCTTCCCGTCGCTCGCGCCGGTGTTCGCGCTCGACCGCGTCTACACGCGCGGCCTGCGCTGCGCGTCGACCTTTGTGCCGCGCGGCGCGACCTGGGCGCGCATGTCCGACCACCTGCCGCTGGTGGCGGAGTTCATGCTGGACGGCTGAGCCGTGAAGCGCGCGAGCGCCACCGCCCCGCCGCCGGGCCCCGCCGCCGAAGCCTGGTACGCCCAGCCGCGGGCCGTCTACACCGGTGGCAACGAGGTGGCGCTGCTGCGCGGTGGCGACGAGCTGTTCCCGGCGATGCGCGAGGCGATCGCCCGCGCGCTGCACGAGGTCTGGGTCGCCACCTACATCTTCGACCACGACGGCGCGGCGCGCTCGATCGCCGACGCGCTCGCGGCCGCCGCGCGCCGCGGCGTGCGCGTGCGGGTGGTCGTCGACGGCTTCGGCAGCCAGCATGCGCTCGAGGAGGTGCGCGGCTGGCTGGAGCCGTCGGGCGTCGCGCTGGCGGTGTTCCGGCCCCAGCACGGATGGTGGAGCTGGCTGCAGCCGGGCTCGCTGCGGCGCCTGCACCACAAGCTGTGCGCGGTGGACGGCGAGGTCGGCTTCGCCGGCGGCATCAACCTGATCGACGACCGCCACGACCTGAACCATGGCTGGACCGACACGCCCCGGCTCGACTACGCGGTGCGGCTGCGCGGGCCGGTCGTCGCGCCGATCGAGCACACGCTGCGTGCGATGTGGTCGCGCGCGATGTTCGGGCGCGACTGGCGCGACGAGGTGCGCCAGATCGCCCGCAGCGGCGAGCCGGTGGCCGGCGCGCGCCGCCTGCTCGACCGCCTCCGCTTGTCGATGCGCCCGGCGCCGCCTCGCGCGCCCTCCGAGGCGGCGCTGCCGCCGGTGCGCGCCGCGCTGATCGTGCGCGACAACCTGCGCCAGCGGCGCAGCATCGAACGCCACTACATCGATGCGCTGCGCGGCGCGCGCCAGCGCATCGATCTCGTCTCGCCCTACTTCTACCCGGGCCGCGAGTTCCGCCGCGCGCTCATCGCCGCCGCGCGGCGCGGCGTGCAGGTGCGGCTGCTGCTGCAGGGCAAGGTCGACTACCGCTTCGCGGCGCTGGCGGCCCAGGTGCTCTACGACGAACTGCTGGCCCAGGGCGTGCGCATCTACGAGTACACGCCGGCCTTCCTGCACGCGAAGGTGGCGCGGGTCGACGAGCGCTGGGCCACGGTCGGCAGCTCCAACATCGACCCACTGTCGCTGCTGGTCAACCTGGAAGCCAATGTCGCCGTGCGCGACCGCGGCTTCGTCGCGACCCTTGCGCGCCAGCTGGAGCGCGACTTCGCGGCCGCCACCGAGGTGACGGCGGCCCCGCCGCTGGCCGGCTGGCGGCGCTGGCTGCGGCGTGGCTTCGTGGCCTGGGCCGCGAGCGTCTACCTGCGGCTGGCCGGGGCGACCGGGCGCTACTGAGGCCGTGACGGGCAGGCCCGCCGCTTCAGCGCGCGACGCGCAGCAGGAACTCGACGACCGCGGCGCGTACCGCCGGCTCGTCGAGGCCGTTCGCGCCCATCCACGTGCCGGGGTAGGCCGCCTCGGGATCGGCGAGGAAGCGGTCGAGCGCCGCGGCGTCCCAGCGTTCGCCGCGGACGCGGGCGGCGCGCAGCGCGGGCGAGTAGTCGAAGCTCGGGTCGCCCGCCAGCGCCCGGCCGCCCAGCGCGGCCAGCTGGGGCCCGGCACCGGCCGGCGCAGCGGCCTCCAGCGCATGGCAGGAGGCGCAGTGCGCCTCGAAGAGCCGTCCGCCCGCTTCGCCGGCCGCAGGCGCTGCGCCAACGCCCGCGGCGAAGGCGCCCAGCGCGCCGGCCGCGAGCCCGCCGACGCGGCGGCGCCAGTCGCTGCTCATGCGGCGACGTCGTACTCGATGCGCACCAGCCGGTCGGTGCCGCTCTCGCCGCCCCAGGCCTGGCCGGCCACGCCGTCCATCTGGCGCACGTTGGCGCCGTCGCGGTCGGACGGGAAGCTCGTGAAGCGCTCGTTCGCCGGATCGAAACGCACGATGGCGTTGGCCGCGAAGTCGGTCAGCCAGACCTTGTCCTGCGGATCGACCCAGACCGAGTAGCAGCGCGGCCGCTCGCCGGGCAGCTTCCAGACGCCCCAGCGCCCGTCGCGCGGGTCGTGCATCGACACGTTGCCGCTGTTCCACTCGCTGATCCACAGCCGGCCCTGGCTGTCGGACCAGACGCGGCGCGCACCCTGGCCCGGTGTCGGCGGCTCGACGATGCGGACCTGCAGCGCGGCTGCGGTGGTGGCCTCGGTGTCGATGCGCGCGAGGTGGTTGCCGGCGAGCGAGACATACCAGATGCCGCCGTCGGGCGTGCGCGTGATGCCGTAGGGCCCGCGCCCGCGCGGCGCCTCCCAGGCGTCGAGCCGCTCGGTCTTCGGGTCGAAGCGGGCGACGACGCCGTTCTGCCCGGTGAACCAGCACTGGCCGCGTGCGTCGAACACCGGCGTGTTGAGGTTGGCGTTGGCGTAGCGTTCCGGCAGCGTCCACAGCTGCACGCGCAGGGTCTTCGGATCGACCCGGGCGAGGCCGTTCTGGCCGCCTTCGGTGACCCAGGCGGCGCCATCGGGGCCGCGTACGACGCCGTGCGGCCGCGCGCCCGGCCCGAGGTCCACGGCACGCACGCTGCCGTCGCGCGGATCGAAGCGGTTCAGCGTGCCGTTGCGCTGGCCGCAGAACCAGAACGTGCCGTCGCCGGCCGAGGTGATGTCCCGCGCGCCGACGCGCCCCCGCGGCGACGACACGTCGAACCACGTGACGCGGAAGCCCGAGGGCACGGCCTGGGCAGCGCGCGCAGCGGTCGACCCGGCCCAGGCCGGCACGGCGGCGGCCCAGCTGCCGGCCACGAGCAGTTGGCGACGATCGATGGTCAAGACAGCCTCCTTTCGTTGCGCCGAGCATCCTGCCACCGGGGTCGCGCCCGCGCCTCGCGGTATCGGCAAGACCGCGCATCGCAGGGCGGCTTTGCCCGCCGACGCCGCGGTGGCCGGCGGACCATGGCGTCGGAGCCGGCGATAAGCTCGCGGGTCCGCTGCGCCGTCCGACTGCCCACCTTGCGATGAGCACCGACCTCGTCGTCGAACGCCCCGAAGGCCTGTACTGCCCGCCCGGCGACTTCTACATCGACCCCTGGCGGCCGGTGTCGCGCGCCGTCGTCACGCATGCCCATGCCGACCACGCGCGCGGCGGCCATGCGCACTACCTCGCCGCAGCCCCCGGTGCCGGTGTGCTGCGCGCGCGGCTCGGCGCCGTGACCCTGCAGGCGCTGCCCTACGGCGAGGTGGTCGAGCACCACGGCGTGCGCATCAGCCTGCATCCGGCCGGCCACGTGCTCGGCTCGGCGCAGGTCAGGCTCGAGCATGGCGGGCGCGTGTGGGTCGTGTCGGGCGACTACTTCGTGTCCGGCGCCGGCGACGACAACGCGACCTGCCCACCCTTCGAGCCGCTGCGCTGCGACTGCTTCGTCACCGAATCGACCTTCGGCCTGCCGATCTACCGCTGGCGACCGCAGCGCGAGGTGTTCGCCGAGATCGACGCCTGGTGGGCCGCCAATGCCGCCGCCGGCCGCCCCAGCCTGCTGATGGGCTACAGCTTCGGCAAGGCGCAGCGGCTGCTGGCCGGGGTGGACGCGTCGATCGGTCCGGTGTTCGTCCACGGCGCCGTCGAGCCGCTGAACCGCGCCTACCGCGAGGCCGGCGTCGCGCTGCCGCCGACGCGGCTGCTCAACGATGTGACCGACAGGACCGAGCTGGCCCGCGCGCTGGTGATCGCGCCGCCGAGCGTCGCCGGCAGCGCCTGGACCCGCCGGCTGGCCGAGGCCAGTGACGCCTTCGCGAGCGGCTGGATGCAGCTGCGCGGCGCGCGCCGCCGTCAGGGCGTGGACCGCGGCTTCGTGCTGTCGGACCACGCCGACTGGCCCGGGCTGATGCACGCCATCGCCGCCACCGGCTGCGAGCGCGTCATCGTCACCCACGGCTACGAGGCGGTGATGGTGCGCTGGCTGCAGCAGCAGGGCCTGCAGGCGGGGAGCTTCCGCACCGAGTACGGCGACGACGCGCTCGACGCGGCCGCGGAGGCCCCGTCGTGAAGAGGTTCGCCGACCTCTACGCCGAGCTCGACGCCAGCACCTCGACGCTCGCGAAGGTCGATGCCTTGCGCCGCTACTACGCCGAGGCCGACGCGGCCGACGCCGCCTGGGCGACCTACTTTCTCGCCGGCGGCCGGCCGCGCCGCGTGCTGCCGACCGCCACGCTGCGCGCGCTCGCCTGCGAGGCCGCCGGCATCGACGACTGGCTGTTCGAGGCCTGCTACCAGGCCGTCGGCGACCTCGCCGAGACGATCGCGCTGATGCTGCCTGCCACGGCGCCGCGCGACGAGGACCTGGGCCTCGCGGCATGGATCGAGCAGCGCCTGCTGCCGCTACGCCGACTGGACGCCGCGGCGCAGGCGGCGGCGGTCCGCGCGGCCTGGGAAGGGCTGGACGCGGCCGGTCGCTTCCTGTTCGTCAAGCTGGTCGGCGGCGGCTTCCGGGTCGGCGTCAGCAAGCTGCTGGTGCAGCGCGCGCTGGCCGGGCATGCCGGCATCGACCCGCAGCTCGTCGCGCAGCGCATGATGGGCTACACCGACATCGACCGCGCGCCCGCGGCGGCCGACTTCGCCGCGCTCGTCGCGCCGCCGCAGGCCGGCGCCGCGCGCGAGGCCGGCCAGCCCTATCCCTTCTTCCTCGCCCATGCGGTGGAGGGCGGCGTCGATGGCTTCGATGCGCGGCTCGGCGCGGCATCGGACTGGCTCGTCGAATGGAAGTACGACGGCATCCGCGCCCAGCTCGTGCGGCGCGGCGACGGGGTTTGGCTGTGGTCGCGCGGCGAGGAGCTGGTGACCGAGCGCTTCCCCGAGGTCGAGGCCGCGGCGCGCGCGCTGCCGCCCGGCACCGTGCTCGACGGCGAGCTGCTGGTCTGGCCCGACGGCGATGCGCGGCCGGGCGGGTTCCAGCGCCTGCAGCAGCGCCTCGGGCGCAAGACCGTCGGCAAGAAACTGCTCGCCGAGCAGCCGGTGCGCTTCGTCGCCTACGACCTGCTCGAATCGGACGGGATCGACCGCCGCGGCGAGGCGCAGCTCGAGCGCCGGCGGCGGCTCGAGGCCGCGGTGCGGGGCAGCGGCCTGGCGCTGTCGCCGCGGCTCGAAGGGGCTCGCTGGGCCGACCTCGCCGCGCTGCGGGACCGCGCACGCGAGCAGGGCGTCGAGGGACTGATGCTCAAGCACCGCGAGGCGCGCTACGGCACCGGCCGCACCAAGGCCGGCGGCGTCTGGCTGAAGTGGAAGCTCGACCCGATGAGCGTCGACGGCGTGCTCGTCTACGCCCAGGCCGGCCACGGCCGCCGGGCGAGCGTCTACACCGACTACAGCTTCGCGGTCTGGAGCCGCGCACCGCGCGACGCCGCCGAGGCGCAGGCCGTCGTCGAAGCGATCGCCGCGCGCCGCCCGCCGCCGCCACCGAGCGAGGCCGAGCCGCAGCCCTTGCAGCTCGTGCCCTTCGCCAAGGCCTATTCCGGCCTCACCGACGACGAATTCCGCCAGGTCGACCGCGTGATTCGCGCCTCCACCGTGGAGAAATTCGGCCCGGTGCGCAGTGTCGTGCCCAGCCTGGTGTTCGAACTCGGCTTCGAGGGCATCGCGCGCAGCCCGCGACACCGAAGCGGCATCGCGGTTCGCTTCCCCCGGATGCTGCGACTACGAGAGGACAAGCCGCTGCACGAGGCCGGCACGCTGCAGGAATTGGAGTCCCTATTGCACATGGCGGTCGGCGCGAACCGTTAGGATGCGGACGATGAACGCTCCGAAGCCCCTCGGCACGCCGCTGCACGCGGTCGAGCCCCCGCTCGCCGCCGACGACGAAGGCACGCCGGTGTCGGTGCGGATCCGCGAACGCCTGAAGGCCGACCGCGAGCGCTTCCACGCCAACGACAACATCGCCGGCTACATCCGCCCGGGCGAGCTCGAGCAGCTGCTCGACGAGGTGGCCGGCAAGATGCAGGGCGTGCTCGACAGCCTGGTGATCGACACGGAGAACGACCACAACACCCAGGACACCGCGCGCCGCGTCGCGAAGATGTACGTCAACGAGGTGTTCAAGGGCCGCTACACCGCCCAGCCGGCCGTCACCGAGTTCCCGAACGTCGAGCGCCTGAACGAGCTGATGATCGTCGGCCCGATCACCGTGCGCAGCGCCTGCTCGCACCACTTCTGCCCGATCATGGGCCGGGTGTGGATCGGCGTGATGCCCAACGAGCACTCCAACCTGATCGGCCTGTCGAAGTACGCGCGGCTCACCGAGTGGATCATGAGCCGGCCGCAGATCCAGGAAGAGGCCGTCACCCAGGTGGCCGACCTGCTGCAGGACAAGATGAGCCCCGACGGTCTGGCCGTCGTGATGGAGGCCGACCACTTCTGCATGCAGTGGCGCGGCGTGCGCGACCTGGATTCCAAGATGATCAACAGCGTGATGCGCGGCAGCTTCCTGAAGGACGCCAACCTGCGGCGCGAGTTCCTCGCGCTCGTCAACCAGAAGAAGGGCTGACCGTGCTGGTTCGACTGCTCTACGCCAGCCGCGCCTGCGAGCCGGTGACGCCCGAGGTCATCGAGGCCATCCTCGGTCAATGCCGCAGCCACAACCCGGGGCTGGGCATCACCGGCATCCTGTGCCACGGCGGCGACGTGTTCATGCAGGTGCTCGAAGGCGGCCGCGACGCCGTCAATGCGCTCTACGCCGACATCGTGCGCGACGCACGCCACCGCGACGTGGCCGTGCTGCACTTCGAGGAAGTGACCGAGCGCCGCTTCGCCGGCTGGACCATGGGCCAGGTCAACCTCGCCAAGGTCAACCCGTCGATCGTGCTGAAGTACAGCGAGAAGCCGGTGCTCGACCCCTACGCGGTGTCGGGGCGGGTGTCGATGGCACTGCTGGAAGAGCTGATGGCAACGGCGGCGATCGTCGGCCGCGCCGGATGAGCTGCCGGTGCTCCGGCCGGACGGTACGTCCCGTCCGCGGGTGACGATGCCGCATCCTGAGCATGAGCTGCTCGTGGTGCGGCGGCCGGGGCGGCCCCCGCTGGATCTCGGTCGCGACACCTATGCCCTGCTGGGGCTGGTGTTCGACGCCGTCACGCTCGACGGCGCAGTGGCCGCACTGCTAGAAAGCGTGGAGCATGGTCGGCGCTGCTTCGTGTCGACGCCCAATGTCAATTTCGTCGCGACGGCGCAGCGGGACCGGCCGTTCCGGCAATCGGTCCTGCGCAGCGACCTCAGCCTCGCCGACGGCATGCCGATCGTCTGGGCCGCGCGCCTCGTCGGGCTTCCGATCCACGAACGGGTGGCGGGCTCGGATCTATTCCAGGCGCTGCGCGACGGACCGCGGGCGCTTCGTGTGTACTTTTTCGGCGGGCCGGACGGCGTGGCGCAGCGCGCGTGTGAGCGGCTCGCTGCCGATGCCGGGCGAATGCGCTGCGTCGGCTTCGACGCGCCCGGCTTCGGGTCCGTCGAGGCGATGAGCGGCAGCGACCGCCTCGATCGCATCAACGCCAGTGGGACAGAGTTCCTCGTCGTCGCGCTGGGCGCGAAGAAGGGCCAGGCGTGGATCGAGCACAACCTCGACCGCCTGAGGCCGATGGCAGTCAGCCATCTCGGCGCGGTTGTTAACTTCGTCGCTGGCAGCGTCGCACGCGCGCCGCGTGCGGTGGCGCGGCTCGGGCTCGAATGGCTGTGGCGGATCGGCCAGGAGCCTGCGCTGTGGCGCCGCTATGCCCGCGACGGCCTGAGGCTGGCGCACCTGATGGCGACGCAGGTGCTGCCGCTCGCGCTGGCGCTCCGACGGCAGCGCGCGTCGCCGTCCGCGGCGCAGCAGGCGCGGATCACGAGCGCTGACCGCGGCGCCATCACCGTGCTGAAGCTGGGCGGCGCGTGGTGCGCCGAGGCGCTGCCGTCGTTGCGTGAGGCGCTGGCGAAGTGTCTGCGCGAGGGGCAAACGGTCCAGCTCGACTTGACCGAGGTGACCGCGGTCGACGCGGGCTTCGTCGCGCTGTTGCTGCGGGTGGACTGCTGGCAGGGAAGCCCCGGGCTGCTCGATACGCGGCTGCCTGTGCCGCCGGGGCCGGCGAGGATCTTCAGACTCTGCGGTGCTTCCGACCTGCTGTCGCCGTGACCTCCGTCACACCTGCATCTGCATGATGTCCGTGTAGGCCTGCACCAGCCGGTTGCGGGCTTGCAGCGTTGCCTGGAAGCCGATCTGGGCCTTCTGCATCGCGACCATCGTCTGCTCGATGCTGACGGTCGGGTTGCCCAGTTGAACCTGCTTCTGCAGCTCGCTCGCCTCCAGCTGGGCGGCGCTGACCTGCTTGAGCGCGGCGCTGAAGCTGGTCTGGAAGCTCGCCTGCGGCGCAGCCTGCGCCGCGGTGCTCTGGCGCACGCGCTCGGCGACCTGCGGCATGCCCGCACGGGCCGCGGCCTGCGCGAAGTCGAAGGGCTTGAGCTTCATGTCCATGGGTCGGCATCCTAGGCCGCCCCCGGCGTTGCATCAGAGCGAACTGGGCCGGTTTGGCTGGCTTGTTTGCCGCTTTTCCCGCTCAAGTCGCAACCAACAATGCCGAGGCAGGCCCGCTGGAGTTCGACCGGGCATGCCTGCAAACGAACCACGAAACCCTGCAGACGCGACGCCCTGAACCGATGGACACCGCACTGGCACCCGCTTCCCCCATGGCCCTCGCCGGCGCCGGCCGCGAGGCCGAACCCGGCTTCGGCAGCCGCCTGGCCGCGCTGCCGCCCGGCCGCAAGGCGATGCTCGGCCTGGGCCTGGCCGCGCTGGTCGGCATCGCGATGGCGATGTCGGTGTGGTCGTCGCAGGGCAACTACAAGGTGCTCTACGCCAACCTGTCCGACAAGGACGGCGGCGCGATCCTCGCGCAGCTCTCGCAGATGAACGTGCCCTACAAGCACGCCGAAGGCGGCAGCGCGATCCTCGTGCCGTCGGAAAAAGTTCACGACGTGCGCCTCAAGCTCGCGTCGGCCGGCCTGCCCAAGGGCGGCGTGGTCGGCTTCGAGCTGATGGACAACGCCAAGTTCGGCCAGACCCAGTTCCAGGAGCGGCTGACCTTCCAGCGCGGCCTAGAGGGGGAGCTGACGCGCTCGATCTCGGGCCTGGCCGCGGTGCAGGCCGCGCGCGTGCACCTCGCGCTGCCCAACCAGAACGGCTTCTTCCGCGAGCAGCAGAAGCCCAGCGCCAGCGTGCTGCTGACGCTGCACCCGGGCCGCACGCTGGACCGCGCGCAGATCGCCGGCATCGTGCACCTGGTGTCGTCCAGCGTGCCCGAGCTCGCGCCCAAGGCGGTGAGCGTGCTCGACGCCACCGGCGCGCTGCTGTCCGGCAGCGCCGAGCCCGACGCCACGGCGAACGGCCTCGACGCCCAGCAGCTGCAGTACCGCCAGCAGATCGAGACGAACTACACGCGCCGTGTCGCCGACATCCTCGAGCCGGTGCTCGGCCGCGACAACCTGCGCGCCCAGGTCACTGCGGAGATCGACTTCTCGCAGACCGAGTCGACCTCCGAGGAGTACGTGCCCAACCAGGGCTTCGGGGCCGACGGCAAGCCGGTGCCGGCCACCGTCCGCAGCGAGCAGACCACCGAGTCGGGTTCAGGCGCCAGCGCCATGCCGTCCGGCGTGCCGGGCGCGGCGAGCAACCAGCCGCCGGTGCCGGCCTCGGCGCCGATCGTCGGCCCGGCCCAGACCCTGACCGCCGCGGCCGCCGGCACGCAAGGCGGCGCGAGCCGCCGCGAAGCGACCACCAACTACGAAGTCGACAAGACGGTGCGCGTGACGCGCAACGCCACCGGCACCGTCAAGCGCCTGAACGCCGCGGTGGTGGTGAACCACCGTTCGGTGACCGACGCCAAGGGCAAGACCACCGTCACGCCGATCCCCGAGGCCGAGCTCGAGAAGCTCACCGCGCTGGTCAAGGAGACGATCGGCTTCAACGAGGCGCGCGGCGACTCGGTCAAGCTGATCAATGCCCCCTTCAAGGTCGAGACGCCGCCGGTCGAGGCCGTGCCGCCGCTGTGGCAGCAGCCCGAGGTCCAGGACCTGGTGCGCACGCTGGCCGTGCCCGGCGCCCTGACGCTGCTGGCGCTCATCGTCGTGCTGGGTGCGGTGCGCCCGGCGCTGAAGGCGGCCCAGCCCGCACCGGCGCCGCGGCTGAATGCGGTGGTCGACGACGTGCAGCCGCTGCCCACGCCCGCCGCCGGCGGCCTGCCGCAGCTCGAGGCGCCGGGCGCCGACAACCGGCTCGAACTGGCCCGCACGCTGGCCAAGGACAACCCCGCGGCGGTCGCCAACATCGTGCGCGCCTGGGTCGCCAAGGAAGCCTGAGACAAGACCATGGACGAACAGGGACTCGAGGACGCCGCGATCCTGATGATGTCGCTCGGCGAGGAGGAGGCGGCGGAGGTCTTCCGCCAGCTCGCGCCCAAGGAGGTGCAGCGCCTCGGCGAGACCATCGCCAAGCTCAAGACCGTGCCGCGCGAGCGCGTCGAGGGCGTGCTCGAGCGCTTCTCGGCCGCCGCCGCCGACACCAGCACGCTGGTCAACGACACCGACGAGTACGTCAAGAGCGTGCTGCGCAAGGCGCTCGGCGAGGACAAGGCCAACCTGCTGATCGACCGCATCCTGCAGGGCGGAGACGTCTCCGGCATCGAGAGCCTGAAGTGGATGGACCCGGCCTCGGTGGCCGAGCTGCTGCGCAACGAGCACCCGCAGATCGTCGCCGCGATCCTGGTGCACCTGGAGTTCGACCAGGCCGCCGATGTGCTGAAGAACTTCACCGAACGCCAGCGCAACGAGGTGATGGTGCGCGTGGCCACGCTCGACGGCATCCAGCCCAGCGCGCTGAAGGACCTCAACGAGGTCATGAGCAAGGTGCTGGCCGGCGGCGAGCGGATGAAGAAGTCGATGATGGGCGGCGTCAAGCCGGCGGCCGAGATCATCAACATGATGGGTTCGGCGGTCGAGACCTCGGTGCTCGACTACATCCGCGAGGCCGACCCCGACCTCGCGCAGAAGATCATGGACAACATGTTCACCTTCGACGATCTGCTGAAGATCGACGACCGCGGCATCCAGGCGCTGCTGAAGGAAGTGCAGAGCGAGTCGCTGCTGATCGCGCTGAAGGGCGCGACGCCGGAGCTGCGCGAGAAGGTGTTCACCAACATGTCCACGCGCGCCGCCGAGACGCTGCGCGAGGACCTGGAATCGCGCGGCCCGGTGCGCGTCAGCGAGGTCGAGGCCGAGCAGAAGGAAATGCTGAAGGTCGTGCGTCGCCTCGCCGACGAAGGCCAGATCGTGCTGGGCGGCGGCGGCGATGACCAGTTCCTCTGACCGTTCCGCGCCGCGGCGCGACCCGAACAGCCGCAGCCGCCTGCACGACGAGCTCGACGCGCTGCGCGGCACGCCGGCGCCCGGCGCGGCGCCGAACGCCTACGCGCGCTTCATCCCGCGCGAGGAGCTGCACTCCTTCGCGGCCTGGACGCCCGGCGGCTTCGGCGAGCCCGCGGCCGCCGCGCCTGCCCCCGCCGCCGCCGAGCCGGCCGCGCCGACGCCGGCCGAGGTCGGAGCCCAGCTGCAGGCCGCGCGCCATGCCGGCTACCACGACGGCTACCGCGACGGCCTGGTCGCGCTCGACGGCTTCAAGCAGAGCTATGCCCAGCAGGTCACGGCCCAGATGGGCCACGTGACCCAGGCCTACCGGCGCCAGCTCGACGAGCTCGAGCAGACGCTCGCCGGCCAGGTGGCCGAGGTCGCGATCGCGCTGGCGCGCCAGGTGGTGCGCGGCGAGCTCGCACAGCGACCCGAGCTGATCGCGCAGGTGGCACAGGAGGCGCTGGCCGCGACGCTGGTTGCCGCGCAGCAGATCGCCGTTCACCTTCATCCGGACGATCTCGCGCTCGTGCAGGCGCATGCCGGCGAGGCGATGGCGGAGCGCGGCGCGCGCCTGATCGCCGACGCGGCGCTGACGCGCGGCGGCTGCATCGTCGACAGCGAGGTCGGTGTGGTCGACGCGAGCGTGGAAGCGCGCTGGCAACGCGCCACCGGCGCGATGGGCCGGCCGAGCCCGTACGCGGACGGCGCGGCCCACACCCAGGCCGCCCCATGAACGCGCCGATCGAACGTTGGGTGCCGCCGGCCGCCGCACCGGCACCGGCCGCGCCGGGCGCCTGGCAACGCTATCTGGACGATCTGAAGGCCCACGCCACCGGCCCGGCGCCGCTCGAACTGCAGGGCACGCTGGTGCGCGTCGCCGGCCTCGTGCTCGAAGCGGCGGGTCTGCGCGTGCCGGTCGGCTCGGTCTGCGAGGTCCGCATGGACGGCCAGCCGCCGGTGCTGGCCGAGGTCGTCGGCTTCTCCGGCGACCGCGCGTATCTGATGCCCACCGGCGAGCTGCACGGCCTGGCCAGCGGCGCGCGCGTCGTCCCGCGCTCGGTGCCGACCGCACCGCCGCGCCTCGGCGCCGCCAGCCATCCCTGGCGCCGCAGCCTCGACCGCACCCGCCACCTGCCGATCGGCGACGGCCTGCTCGGCCGCGTGGTCGATTCGCACGGCCAGCCGATGGACCGGCTCGGCCCTCTCGACTTGCACGCGGTGCGCAACGAGCCGCTGGTGCGCCGCCCGATCAACGCGATGGACCGCGACCCGGTGCGCCAGCCGCTCGATACCGGCGTGCGCGCGATCAACGCCATGCTGACCGTCGGCCGCGGCCAGCGCATCGGCCTGTTCGCCGGCTCGGGCGTCGGCAAGTCGGTGCTGCTGGGCATGATGGCCAAGTACACCGCGGCCGACGTCATCGTCGTCGGGCTGATCGGCGAGCGCGGCCGCGAAGTGAAGGAATTCATCGAGGACATCCTCGGCACCGAGGGCCTGAAGCGCGCGGTGGTGGTCGCCGCGCCCGCCGACGCGCCGCCGCTGACGCGCATGCAGGGCGCGAGCTACGCGACCGCGATCGCCGAGCATTTCCGCGACCAGGGCCGCCATGTGCTGCTGCTGATGGACAGCCTGACCCGCTACGCGATGGCGCAGCGCGAAATCGCGCTGGCGATCGGCGAGCCGCCGGCCACCAAGGGCTATCCGCCGAGCTGCTTCGCGAAGCTGCCGCAGCTGGTGGAGCGCAGCGGCAACGGCCTCAACGGCTGCGGCTCGATCACCGCCTTCTACACCGTGCTCAGCGAAGGCGACGATCAGCAGGACCCGATCGCCGACGCCGCGCGCGCGATCCTCGACGGCCACATCGTGCTGTCGCGCGAGCTCGCCGAGGCCGGCCACTACCCGGCGATCGACATCGAGCGCTCGGCCTCGCGCGTGATGCACAACGTCACCGAATCCGCCCACCAGCAGGCCGCGCGCAAGCTGCGCCAGCTGTGGTCGCGCCACCAGAAGGCGCGCGACCTGATCGCCCTCGGCGCCTACGCGCCCGGCAACGATGCCGAACTCGACCTCGCGGTGCAGAAGCACGACGCGATGCGCGCGCTGCTGCAGCAGGACATGCACGAGGCTGCGCGCCTCGGCGAGAGCGTGTCGCGCCTGCGCCAGCTCACCGGCCTGTGACTCCGACCCACCGATCGCCCGAACGAAAGCCCTGAATGGACCCGCTGCAGCCGCTCCTCAGCCTGCTCGAACAAGCCCGCGCCGAGCGCGACCAGGCGCTCGCCGAACGCCAGCGCCGCCTCGGCGCGCTGCAGGCGGCCGAGGCCCAGGCCGCCCAGCTCGCCGGCTACCGCGAGGACTATGCGCGGCGCTTCGGCACCGCCTTCCAGCGCAGCGGCGCGCTCGAGCTGATGCAGTGCTACCAGGGCTTCATGACGCGGTTGGACGACGCGGTCGCGCAGCAGCGGCGCAACACCGAGCTCACGCGCAGCGCGGCGGACGCGGCCCAGGCCGCCGTGCTGGCCGCGGAGTTGCGCGTCGCCTCGGTGGAGAAGCTCGTCGAGCGCCGCCGTGCCGACGCGGCTCTCGTGCAGCAGCGCCTCGAACAGAAGGCCGGCGACGAGCTCGCCTCGCGCATGGCCTGGCAGCGCGGCGCCGCCGCGGCCTTCGGCACCTGCTGAGACGCACCCCATGAACCTGCACCCGACCCCCTCGCTCGGCACCGCGCCGGCGTCCCTGCTGCCCGGCATCGCCGCCGAGACCGGCCCGGCCGGCACCGGCTTCGCCGACCTGCTGGTCGAGCGCCAGGCGGCGCGTGCCGCCGACGGCGCGCGGGCCGGCCAGCGCTCGGCCTTCGACGTCGCGCCGGCGCCGCGCCCCGAGGCCCGCCC
>CAYLKR010000038.1:0-18978 GCA_964384225.1 uncultured Methylibium sp. | reverse complement strand
CCCTCACCGCGCGCCCCCGGCCGTCCCCGGCGCGGCGCCGGCCCGCGGCCCGACGCGGTGCCGCTCGACGAAGCGCCGGTCGATCGCGTCCTTCCAGCGCGCCACCCAGCGGCCTTCGGCGGCGAGACCGCCGCGCGCGGCGATCGCGCGCCCGTCAGCGGTGGCCAGCAGCGCCAGCACGCGGCGCTGCGGCCGGTAGTCGGCCGGGCGGCCATCGCCGAAGGCGGCGCGCAGGTTGCGCGACAGCACCGGCCCCATGCGCACCGCGTAGACGCCGGACTTCGGCAGCGGCTCGGCCCAGGCGGCGCAGTCACCGGCCGCGTGGATCCACGGGTGCGACAGCGAGCGCAGCTGCCGGTCGATCTGCACGAAGCCGCGCTCGCCGACCGCCAGCGTGCCGCGCCGCGCGGCGTCGCGCTGCCAGGGCTGGGCCTCGGCACCAGTGGCCCACAGCAGCAGGTCGGCGTCGGCCGCGGCCCCGGGCGACCACGCGCTGCCGGTCTGCAGCGCGACACCAGCGCGCGCCAGCGCACGCTCGGCCGCATGCACCGCGCCGGGCGCGAAGCCATCGAGCAGCCGCGGCGCGGCCGTCAGCAGTCGCGCCGACACGGGCCGGTCGGGCCGCGTCGCACGCAGCCGTGCCAGCACCGCCAGCAGCGCCTCGAAGCCGGCCGCGCCGCCACCGACGGCCAGCACCGAGGCCGGCGCGCCCGCCGCGCCGTCGCGCCAGCGCTGCAGCCAGGCCGTCCAGCGCGACTGCAGCGCCGCGAGCGGGCGCAGCGCCAGCACCGTGGCCGCGCCGGCATCCGGCGCGGTGAGCGTCGAGCCGACGTTCAGCGAGAGCTGGTCGAAGTCGAGCGTGGCGCCGCCGGCGAGCGTGAGCCGCCGGCCGTCGGGGTCGAGCGCCGCCAACTCGTCGGCGATCCAGCGCGCGCCGCAGGCGGCGCACAGCGCGGCGAAGTCGATCGCGATCTCGTCGTCGCGCCAGCGGCCAGCCAGCCAGCCGGGCAGCATGCCCGAGTACGGCGCCCGCGCCTGCGGCGACACCAGCACCATCTCGACGCCCGGCAGCGGCGCACGCAGCCAGTCGAGCAGCACCTGCGCATGGGCGTGGCCGGCGCCGGCCAGCACGAGCCGCTGCGTGTTCATGCCGTCCAGCCCGCCGGCAGCTGCGCCAGATCGGCCGGCACGTCGATGTCGGCCACCGGCGGCAGCTCCGCATGCCGCAGCCCGAGGGCCGCGATCCGCTCGCGCGTCAGCGCCATCACCTGCGGCGTGCTCCAGGGCATGCCGTCGAACAGCGCCGGCTGCGACCGGCGCAGGCCGACGAGCGCGTAGCCGCCGTCGAGCGCCGGCACGAAGACCGCGTCGTGGTCGGCCAGCGCCGCCGCGGCCGCGCGCAACGCGGCGGCGTCGAGCGCCGGCGCGTCGCTGCCGATCAGCAGCGCGCCAAGCGCACCGGGCGTGGCATCGAAAACCTGCCCGAAGGCGCGGTGCATGCGCGCGCCGAGATCGCCGCCGCCCTGGCCGGCGAGCCGCACGCGCGCCGCGTGGCGCTGGAAGGCCACGTCGCTCGCGTCGGGAGCGCCGACCAGCCACACCGCCCCGCAATCGGCCGCGAGCGCCTGGGCCACCGCGTGGTCGAGCAGCCGCGCAGCCAGCGCCGCCGCCCCCTGCGCGCCGAGGGCCGGCGCGAGCCGCGTCTTCGCCTCGCCGGCGCGCGGCGCCTTCGCGAACACGATGACCGGCACCGACATGCTCATGGGCGCACCCTTCGCCGCGGCCGTGCAGGCGCGCTCATCGCCATTCGCGCGCCAGCACCTCGGCCGGCACGCCGCGCCAGTAGCGCCAGCGCAGCGACCACATCAGCACGATGGTGCGCCACACGCCGCGCGACTCCCAGCGCCGCCCGGAGGTGCGCACGGGCTCGCGCAGGCAGGCAGGCCGGGCGAGCCGGCGCAGCCGGCGCGACAGCTCGACGTCCTCCATCAGCGGCTGCGCGGGGAAGCCGCCGACCGCGTCGAAGGCCTCGCGGCGCACGAAGATCGCCTGGTCGCCGGTGGCGATGCCGCTGAGCCGCGAGCGCAGGTTCATCAGCACCGCGACGACGCGCAGCAGGCGCGGCGCGCCGTCGATGCGCACGTCGAAGCGGCCCCAGGGCCCACGCTCCAGGGCCGCATGGACGAGCGCGTCGGCGTCCGGCGGCAGCAGCGTGTCGGCGTGCAGGAACACGAGCCGCGCCGCGCGGGCCGCGGCGGCGCCGGCGTTCATCTGCAGGGCGCGGCCGCGCGGCGCGGCGATCACGCGGTCGGCCCAGGGCGCGGCGCGCGCGGCCGTGCCGTCGTCGCTGCCACCGTCGACGACGACGATCTCGGCGCCGCGCGCGCGCAGCGGCTGCAGCGCACGCAGCGTGTCGGCGATCGTCGCCGCCTCGTTCAGCGCCGGCACCACGACCGCGAGCGCGGGCACGCCGCTCATGCGCGCTCCCAGGCGTGGTAGCGCGCCAGCCAGTCGAGCAGCCGCTTCGGTGCATGGGCGCGCTTCCACTCGCCGGCGGCGTACTTGTTCGCCTCGGCCAGCGTCGGGTAGCTGTGGATGGTGCCGAGGATCTTGTTCAGCCCGAGGCCGTGGCGCATCGCGAGCACGAACTCGGCGAGCAGGTCGCCGGCATGCTCGCCGACGATGGTCGCGCCGAGGATGCGGTCCTTGCCGGGCACCGTGAGCACCTTGACGAAGCCCCGTGCGCGGCCGTCGGCGATCGCGCGGTCGAGGTCGTCGAGGCCGTAGCGCGTCAGCTCGTAGGCGATGCCCTGCTCGCGCGCCTCGGTCTCGGACAGGCCGACGCGCGCGACCTCGGGGTCGGTGAAGGTGGTCCAGGGAATCACCGAGTAGTCCGCGCGGAAGCGCCGGAAGCGCCCGAACAGCGCGTTGACCGCCGCGTACCAGGCCTGGTGCGCCGCGGTGTGGGTGAACTGGTAGGGCCCGGCGACGTCGCCGACGGCGTAGATGTTCGGGATGCGCGTGCGCAGCCAGGCGTCGGTCTCGATCGTGCCGCGCGCGGTCAGCGCGATGCCGAGCGCCTCGAGCCCGTAGCCGGCGGTGCGCGGCTGGCGGCCGACCGCGCACAGCAGCTCGTCGCAGGGGATCACGACCTCGGCGTCGCCGTGCTGCGCGATCAGCCGCTTCTCACCCTGTGCCGCCTCCACGCGGACGGCCCGGTGGCCGGTCAGCACCCGCACGCCGTCGTCCTGCAGCGACGCGGCGACGAGCTCGGCCACCTCGGGGTCCTCGCGACCCAGCAGGCGCGGCGCCATCTCGACCTGCGTGACCTCGCTGCCGAGCCGCGCGAAGGCCTGCGCCAGCTCGCAGCCGATCGGCCCGCCGCCGAGCACGACCAGTCGCCGCGGCAGCGCCGAGAGGCCCCACACCGTGTCGCTGGTCAGGCAGGCCCCGGCCAGCCCGGGGATCGGCGGCACGAAGGGGCTCGCGCCGGCGGCGATCACGATGTGGCGCGTGGTCAGCGTGCGGCGGCTGCCGTCGTGCAGCACGACCTCGACGCGCCATGGATCGACGAGGCGCGCATGGCCCTGCAGCACCTCGACGCCGAGCGCGGTGTAGCGCTCGACCGAATCGTGCGGCTCGATCTCGCGCACGACGCGCTGCACGCGCTGCATCACCGCCGCGAAGTCCACGCGGCCGCTGGCCCCGGCGATGCCGTGCTCGGCGGCGCGGGCGATCAGCCGGGCCGTCTTGGCCGAGCGGATCAGCGCCTTGCTCGGCACGCAGCCGGTGTTCAGGCAATCGCCACCCATGCGGTGGCCCTCGACCAGCGTGACCTTGGCCTTCACCGCCGCGGCGATGTAGGCCGTCACCAGGCCGCCCGCACCGGCGCCGATGACGACGAGGTTGCGCTCGAAGGACCGCGGCTTCGTCCACCCCGCATAGACCTTGCGCCGGCGCAGCGCGTCGACCGCGAACTTGGCCGCCAGCGGGAACAGCCCGAGCAGCGCGAAGCTCAGCCACAGCGCCGGCGACAGCACGTCGCCGGCCGAGCGGATCGCCGCGAGCTGGGTGCCGGCGTTCACGTAGACCGCGGTGCCGGCGAGCATGCCGAGCTGGCTGACCCAGGCAAAGCGCCAGGCCGGCATCGGCGTCAGGCCCATCAGCAGGTTGACGACGAAGAAGGGGAAGGCCGGCACCAGGCGCAGCGTCAGCAGGTAGAACACGCCGTCGCGCGCGACGCCTTCGTTCAGCGGCGCGAGCTGGCGGCCGAAGCGCGACTGCACCGCGTCGCGCAGCAGGTAGCGCGCCACCAGGAAGGCCAGCGTCGCGCCCAGCGTCGACGCGAAGCTCACGACCACCAGCCCGGTCCAGAAACCGAAGATCGCGCCGCCGGCCAGCGTCAGCACCAGCGCGCCGGGCAGCGACAGCGCGGTCACCGCGACGTAGACCGCGAAGTAGCCGGCCAGCGTGGCCAGCGGGCGGGCCTCGACCAGGCCGGCCAGCGCGTCGCGGCTGGCCTTGAGCTCGTCGAGCGTCAGCAGCCGGCCGAGGTCGAAGTGGCGGTACAGCAGCAGCGCGACGACCACCGCCGCCGCCAGGCCCCAGGCCAGCGGGCGGCGCCACGGCGGCACGGCGGGCGTCGACGGCACGGCCCCGTGCCTCAGCAGCAGGCGCCGGCGTCGGCGCCGCCACACTCCGGCGTGCCCGCGAAGGGCGAGGCGCCGCCGCAACCCGGGAACAGGCCGTAATGGCGCTCGAAGCTGCCGATGAACTCGAAATGCGGCGCGAAGCGCGTGTCGTGCAGCATGCGCCAGGTGTTGCCGCACACCGGGAACACGCGGCCGGCCTCGATGCGGTGGTGGGCGTCGAGCACGAAGGCGTCGGGCGCCTCGGGCAGCGTGCCGCGGTAGACGACGGCCTGGCCGTAGTCCTCGCAGGCGCTCTCCAGGCCGTCGAGCTTGAACAGCCGCCAGGTCGCGCTGTGGAAGCCGACGCCGGCGGTGCGCGCCGCGAGCGCCGGGTCGGTGACGGCCAGCGGACGGTGCTCGACCAGCCGCGGGTCGGCGAAGCCGTGGCGCTGCGCGAGGCACAGGAAGTCGCCCCAGTACGGCGCGCCGCCGAGGCATTCGCCGTACAGCAGCGGGTCGCGGGCGACGCGCTCGGGCACGCGCCGGTCGGCATAGACGTCGGAGAAGTAGAACTCGCCGCCCGGGGCCAGCAGCCGCCTCACGCCGCCGAGCACCGCGTCCTTGTCGGGCGAGAGGTTGACGACGCAGTTGGAGACGATCACGTCGAAGCTGCCGGGCGCCAGCGGCAGCTCGGCGAGGCGCTCGATCCAGCCCTGCTCGAAGCGCACGTTGTCGAAGCCGAAGCGCTCCGCATGCCAGCCGCGATGGGCCTGGGCGACGGCGAGCTGCTCGTCGGTCATGTCGACACCGACCACCGCGCCGCCCGCGCCGACGAGCTGCGACAGCAGGTACGCATCGCGCCCGGCGCCGCACCCGAGGTCCAGCACGCGACGGCCCTCGAGCAGCGGCGGACAGACCAGCCCGCAGCCGTAGTAGCGCGCCGCCACCTCGGGGTGGATGTTCGCGAGCAGCGGCTTGAGCCACGCCGGCACCGCGCTCGCATCGCAGCAGGCGGTGGTCCTGAGGTCCTGCGTGCCCTGCAGCTGGCGGCCGTAGTAGTCCCGGACCAGGGCGTGGGTGTCGGCGTTCATGGGGCGTGGCGTCGTTCGAGGGTCAGTGGCCGAGCGCGCCGCCGCAGCTGCTGCCCTGGCCGGCGGTGCAGCCCCAGCAGTGGTCGGCCACACGGATCGGCGTGCCGGCCGCGTCGTGCGCCAGCAGGTCGCGCAGGTGGGCGCGGGCATGGCCGTTCAGCCGCGCCGGCAGGCCGAGCATCTGGTTGAAGTCGCAGTCGTGCAGCCAGCCCTGCCAGTCCACGCTGACGAGGCTGCGGCACATCACCGTGGCGAGGTTCTCCTCCCGGTGCGCACCGCGCAGCAGCGCCATGTAGTCCGTGAAACGCCCCTGGCTGACCAGCGTGCTGCCGAAGCGCTGGATCGGCATGTTGGCGAGCGCGAACAGCCGGTCGAAGCGCACGCCGAAGTGCTGCAGCAGCTCGCGCTTGTAGTCGGCTTCGAGCGCGGCCTGCGGCGGCGGCAGCGACGGCCCCTGCGGGTTGTAGACGAGGTTGAGCACGAGGCCGCTGGCGCCGTCGGCATAGCCCAGCGCGTTGAGCCGGCGCAGGCCGTCGATGCTGCGCGCGAACACGCCGTCGCCGCGCTGGCGGTCCACGTTGGCGGCCGAGTAGCAGGGCAGCGAGGCGGTGACCTCAACGCCCTCGGCGGCCAGGAAGTCGGCCAGGTCCTCCTGGCCGGGCTCGGACAGGATGGTCAGGTTGCAGCGGTCGATCACCCGCACGCCGAGCGCGCGGGCCTCCCGCACCAGGGGGCGGAAATGCGGGTTCAGTTCGGGCGCGCCGCCGGTCACGTCGAGCACGGCGACGCGGCGCGCGCGCAGCACCTCGACCACCAGCGCCGCGGTCTCGCCGTCCATCGCCTCGGTGCGCTGCGGGCTGGCGCCCACGTGGCAGTGCAGGCAGCTCTGGTTGCAGCGGTAGCCCAGGTTGACCTGCAGCGTCTCCAGCCGCTCGCGCATCAGCGGCGGGAAGTCGGTGGTGACGAGCAGGGGCAGGGTGTCGTGCATCGGGCGGGCTCCAGGGTGCGCGGGCGGCGGCCGACGGCCAGCGCCCTGACGAGAGGCTCTGTCGCGCAGCCGCCGCGATCATTACACCGGCGCGCCCGCCCGGCCGGCGCCGGGTTTCCCGGGCGGTGCGAGCCGGGATCAGTCGATCGTGAGCCGGGTCACCCAGCGCGAGCCGGGCGCGATGTCGTCGCGCAGCGCGGGCTTGTAGGGCGGCACCGTCAGGTCGTCGGGCGGCACGCCGATCAGCGTGAGGTCGATCGCCTGCGGTGTGCCGACCAGGCCCTTGTCGGTGGCCTCCAGCTTGAAGTACAGGCCGTTGCGCAGCTTGGCGCCGAAGTCGCGCGGCTGCTTGTACAGGAAGAGCAGCGCATGCTCGAGCCAGGCGAGGTCGCCGCCGCGCACCACGCCCGGCTGCTGGTACGGGTAGGCGACATGGCAGGTGATCTCGCCGTCGCCGTCGGCGCACTTGAACTCGCGCATCGACAGGAAGTGGTCCTTCATCACCGCGCGGTCCAGCTCGATCGCGAAGGCCGTCGCGCCGTCGGCCCGCGGCTCGAAACGGACCGTGCCGATCGCCGTGGCCCGGCCGTCGCGGCCGTGCAACGTGAGGGTCTTGGGCCCGGCGAGGTCCAGGGCCGAGGCCGCAAGGGGGGCGAAGGCCAGGAGGGCGGCGGCGAGGCGGTGGGCGGGCTGGGGCATGGAGCAATGTAGCGGAGCGCCGCCGGGCGCGGCTCGGGCAGATCGGGCGGCGGATGGCGGCCCCGACCCGTCGTCGGGTCGGCTTCTGGCCGCGAGCTGCCGAACGTCCTCGATCGGCGCGCCCTTGCGACACCCCACTCCGCCCCCATCTCCCCGCATTGCCACGCAATCGCAGGGCCATGAAGGAGCATCCGATGCTGAAGCCTGTGCAAGGGGTCTACAGCGCGCCACGCCCGCATTGGGTCGGCGACGGCTTTCCGGTGCGCTCGCTGTTCAGCTACGACCGCCACGGGGCAGCGCTGAGCCCCTTCCTGCTGCTGGACTACGCCGGCCCGGCGCGCTTCGAGCCGGCGCCGCGGCCGCGCGGCGTGGGCGTCCACCCGCACCGCGGCTTCGAGACGGTGACCATCGTCTACGAGGGTGAGGTGGCGCACCGCGACTCGACGGGCGCCGGCGGCCTGATCGGCCCGGGCGACGTGCAGTGGATGACGGCCGCCGCCGGCATCCTGCACGAGGAGTTCCATTCGCCGGCCTTCACGGCCCGCGGGGGTACGCTGGAGATGGTGCAGCTCTGGGTCAACCTGCCGGCGCGCGACAAGATGTCCGCGCCGGGCTACCAGACGCTGCTGGACGCGCAGATCCCGAGCGTGGCGCTGCCGGGCGGTGCGGGCCGGCTCCGGGTGATCGCGGGCGCCTTCGAGGGCCATGCCGGCCCGGCGCGCACGCACACGCCGATCGAGGTCTGGGACCTGCGGCTCGCCGCCGGCGGCCGCACGCGGCTGGCGCTGCCGGCCGGCCACACGGCCGCGCTGGTGCTGCTGCGCGGCGCCCTGACGCTGAACGGCGATGCGCCGCTGCGTGAGGCGCAGTTCGCGCTGCTCGGACGCGACGGCGAGGAGATCGAGGTCGACGCCGACGGCGAAGCGGTGGCGCTGCTGCTGGCCGGCGAGCCGATCGACGAGCCGATCGTCGGCCACGGCCCCTTCGTGATGAACACCGAGGCCGAGATCCGCCGCGCCTTCGAGGACTTCCAGCGCGGCCGCTTCGGGCGCATGGCGGCGCACCCGGGCACGGCCTGAGCGCCGCGGTGCAACCGGGGTGCCGCGACCTCGCGACGCCCCGTCAGACCACGATCAGCGCGGCGAGCCGGCGCAGCTCGTCGAGCGGCGGGTTCTTGCGCGGCCACACCAGACCGACGCCGTCGTCGTGCCAGCGCGGCAGCACATGCACGTGCAGGTGCGGCACAGTCTGCCAGCCGGCGGCGCGGTTGGCTTGCAGGATCGTCAGGCCCTCGGGCGCGAAGGCGGTCTGCACGGCGCGCGCCACGCGGTGGACGGTGGCGAACAGCGCGGCCACTGCGGCCGCGTCGGCATCGAGCAGGGTCTCGTAGGGCTCGCGGGTCGCGACGAGCACATGGCCGGGGTTGAGCTGGCCGGCGTCCATGAAGGCGAAGCTGAGCGCGTCCTCGCAGACGATCGCCGCCGGCAGCTCGCGGCGCAGGATGCGGGTGAAGACGGTGGGCTCCATTGGGGCTCCTCGGTCGAGCAGGTTCAGAAGACCGCGTGATCGCCGCGCTCGGGCGGCGCCTCGCCGGCGACGAGGCGCGCGTAATGGTAGAACAGCGTGCGCGTCCCGGTGGATGGCGTGGCATCCGCGTCGTAGCGGCCGCTCGCCGCATCCAGCACCAGCATCGATTCGGTGGCGTAGTAGCGGCCGATGCGCGCGAGCTCGGCCTTCTCGGCGAGGCGGGGCAGCACGCGGCCCGCCGCGCCGAGCGTGCCGATCACGGCATCGAGGAGCGCCAGCGGCACCTCGCGAAAGCGCGGCGCGCGGCCGATCAGCGCGAAGAGCGCCTCGCCCTGCTCGCGCGGCGTGATCGCCGGACCCGGCCCGCCGATCGGCAGCACGCGGTTGCGGCGCGCCGGGTCGTCGAGGCAGCCGGCCAGGAAGTCGGCCAGGTCCTCGTCGGCGATCGGCTTGCAGGCGGTCAGCCGGCCGTCGCCGAACACGAGGAAGGGCTTGCCGCGCCGCACGCGATCGACCTGGCCCGACAGCGACTTGAAGAAGGCGGTCGGCCGGACGATCGAATAGTCCAGACCCGAGCCGATCAGCGCCTGCTCGAAGGCCAGCTTGGCGTGCTGGAAGGCCAGGCGCGGCTTCTGCACGCAGATCGCCGACAGCAGCACCGCCTGCGTGGCGCCGGCGGTGCGCGCGGCGTCGAGCGCGTTCAGGTTGGCGCGGTGGTCGATCGCCCAGGCGTCGGCCGGCGCGCCGGTGCGCGACGCGAGGCAGCTCACCAGAGCGTCGAAGCGCTCGCCGCGCAGGCCGTCGCGCACGAGCGAGGCGGGGTCGCGCACGTCGGCGAATCGCAGCGTGCTGCCGGCCAGCAGCCGGGCGCTGTCGCCGGGGCCGAGCGTGCCGCGCACGCCGGCGCGCGGGCGCACGATGCACGTCACCTCATGGCCGCGCTGCGCCAGCGCCCGCGCGGTCGCGCGGCCGATCGTGCCGGTGGCGCCGAGCAGCAGCACGCGGCGCGGACGCGCGCGCGGCTCCTCCTCCGTCGTCCCGTCCGTCAAGGCGGCTCCCGTCACTGCACGCCGGATCATAGACAGGCCGCCCGGTCGTGCATCGCGCCGCCTTGCCCCTCGTTGCGACGCATGTACGGGCAGGCGTATAAGCGGCTCACCGGGTCGGCCCGGCCGACCGTCCACGACACGGAGGCTCGCCATGCGCAGACGCATCTACTGGTTGCTGCCCGACCTTGCCAGCGCCCGCCGCACGATGAACGACCTGCTGCTCGCGCGCGTCGGCGACGAGCACATCCACTTCGTCGCCAAGGACGGCGCCGACATGCAGGGCCTGCACGAAGCCAACCTGCTGCAGACCAGCGACCTGCTGCGCTCGGCCCAGCTCGGCCTGGTGGTCGGCGGGCTGGCCGGCGCGGTGATCGGCTTCGCGGCGGCGATGCTGTTCCCGATCGTCGAGGGCACGCCTTCGGGCTGGCAGGCCATCAGCGCGGTGCTCGCCACGCCCGGCTGGCAGGCCGGCGACCTGATGGCGGCGCTGAACTCGCCGCAGTCGGCGATGGCCGCGGTGCTGGCGCTGCTGGGCGGCGCGTTCGGGGCCTGGTCGTCGAGCATGATCGGCATCGCCGCGCCCAGCCACCGGCTGGTGCGCTTCGAGGGCGCGCTGGCCCAGGGCCAGTACCTGCTGATGGTCGACGTGCCGCTGTCGCGCGTGCAGGAGATCGAGGCGCTGGTCGCGCAGAAGGATCCGGAGGCCCGCTTCGAAGGGCTGGAGCCGGAAGTGCCGGCGTTCCCTTAGGCCGTCGGGCGCGCCGGCACGGCGATACTGGCGGCGGTCCTGTCCGCCCCGGTATCCACCCATGTGCCAGCTGCTCGGCATGAACGGCAACACGCCGACCGACATCGTCTTCAGCTTCACCGGCTTCGCCACGCGCGCGGCCGAGCACAAGGACGGCTTCGGCATCGCCTTCTTCGAAGGCCCGGGGCTGCGCTGCTTCGTCGACCACCACAGCGCCGCCACCTCGCCGGTGGCCGAGATGGTGCGCCGCTACCCGATCCGCAGCGAGCACGTGATCTCGCACATCCGCAAGGCCACGCAGGGGCGCGTCGCGCTGGAGAACACCCACCCCTTCGTGCGCGAGCTCTGGGGCCGCTACTGGGTGTTCGCGCACAACGGCGACCTGAAGGACTTCCACCCCAAGCTGCACGCCGCCTTCCACCCGGTCGGCGACACCGACAGCGAGCGCGCCTTCTGCTGGCTGCTGCAGGAGCTGGCGAAGAACCACGCCTCGCTGCCGAGCGTCGAGCACCTGACCGAGACGCTGCGCGAGCTGGCCGCGCCGATCGCGCGCCACGGCACCTTCAATTTCCTGCTCGGCCATGGCGACGCGCTGTGGGCGCACTGCAGCACCCAGCTGCACTGGCTGGTGCGCCGCGCGCCGTTCGGCCGCGTGCGCCTGCAGGACGCCGACCTGACGGTGGACTTCGCGCAGGAGACCGGGCCCGACGACCGCGTCGCGCTGATCGTCACCGAACCCCTGACAACCGACGAGCCCTGGAGCGCGTTCTCCCCGGGCGAGTTGCGCGTGTTCCGGGGTGGCGAGCCGCTGCCGGTGTGACCGGCCGTCCGGTTTGTAACAAGGCTGGCTCGTCAGGCGCGGGATGGCGGCCCGCCGTTGCAGCCCGATACGCTGACCGCGGCGTTGGATGGGATGCTGCCTCGCCGGGCCTCGCGGCCCGCACCACGACAAGGAGATGAAGATGACATCGATCGGGACCCTGGGTTCGAGCTGGCGCCGCTGGGCCGGCGCCGCGGCGCTGGCCGCGACCACGCTGCTGGTAGCCGCCTGCGGCGGCGGTGGCAGCGGCAGCCGCGAAGGCGCGCTGGCGGTACGCCTGACCGACGGCCAGAGCTGCAGCTACAAGGAAGTGTTCGTCACCATCGAGGGCGTGCGCGTGCACCGCAGCGCGAGCGCGGCCGACGGCGACGGCGGCTGGGAGGAATTGGTCCTCGCCACGCCGCTGCGCATCGACCTGATGACCCTGCGCAATGGCGTGTTCGAGAACCTCGGCACGCTGCCGCTCGAAGCCGGCGACTACCAGCAGGTGCGGCTGGTGCTGGCCGCCAACGCCGGCGGCGGCGCGCCGTTCGCGAACCAGCTGACGCTGGAGGACGACAGCGTCGTCGCGCTGCGCACGCCCAGCGCACAGCAGAGCGGCCTGAAGCTCAACGTGCACATGACCATCGAGCCCGGCGAGACCGCCGAACTGGTGCTCGACTTCGACCCCTGCAAGTCGGTCGTCATGGCCGGCAACTCGGGCATGTACCTGCTCAAGCCGGTGATCACCGGCTACTTCGAGGAGGTCTCGGCGATCCGCGGCAGCGTGGCCGCCGGCGCCTTCGTCTCGGCCCAGGTCGACGGCGAGGTCGTCAAGTCCACCGTCGCCGACGAGAACGGCGTCTTCGTGCTGTGGCCGATGGTCGCCGGCAGCTACGACGTGGTCGTCGCCGCGCCGGCGCTGGCCAACGCGGCACTGACCGACGTGGTGATCCCGGACGACGACACGACGATCGAGGTCGGCGCGCTCGCCGTGCCGGCCAACACCGGCAGCATCGAGGTGCCGGGCTCGGTGACGGCGGATGCCGACCTCGTGGCGGTGGTCGCCGCCCGCCAGGCGGTCGGCGGCACGACGATCGAGGTCGCCAGCCAGACGCTGGGCGTCGAGGCCGACACCAGCACCGGCTTCAGCTTCACGCTGGCGGCCGGCGCGCCGGTGAGCCTGCCCTGGGTGTCCGGCACCGCCGGCTACACCTTCACGGCAGGCGCGCCCGATGCCACGGCGGACTACACGATCACCGCCGCGGCCGACGGCTACCCGACGCTTGCAGCGCCGCTGACCGGCCTCGAAGCCGGCGACACGGCGCCGGAGGTGGTGTTCGAGTTCATCGCGCCTTGAGCAAGGCCCGCTGACACGCATCGGGGCACCTGCGGGTGCCCCGATGCGTTTTCGACGCACACAATGGCCCTGCCATGCCCCACGCCGCCCTCCCCACACCCGACTTCAGCCGCTTTCCCCGCCATGACGAACTCACCGCGCTGCTGCAGGCCTATGCCGAGGCCCGGCCCGGGCTGATCGAGCTGCGCGAACTCGGCCGCAGCCACGAAGGCCGGCCGATCTGGCTGGTGGTGGCGACGAACCGCGCCACCGGCGCCGACACCGACAAGCCGGCCTTCTGGGTCGACGGCAACATCCACGCCGCCGAGCTGACCGCGTGCACCGCGATCCTCTACTGGCTGCACCAGCTCGCCGGCGCCTTCGACGACACGACGCACCCGCGTCACCGCGAGGTGCGCGAGCTGCTCGACACGCGTTGCGTCTATCTCGTGCCGCGGCTCAACCCGGACGGCGCCGAGCTGGCGCTGGCCGACAGCCCCCGCCACATCCGCAGCGCAACGCGCCCCTACCCCTTCGACGAGCCGGTGGTCGAAGGCCTGACGGTCGAAGACGTCGACGGCGACGGCCGCATCCTCAGCATGCGCATCGCCGACCCGCACGGGCCGTGGAAGCCGTACCCCGACGAGCCGCGCCTGCTGGTGCCCCGCGAGCCGGGCGACTTCGGCGGCCGCTACTACCGCCTGCTGCCCGAAGGCCGCATCACCAACCACGACGGCCTGGCCTTCCGCATCAACCCGGACCGCGAGGGCCTGGACCTGAACCGCAACTTCCCCGCGGGCTGGCGCCAGGAGCACGAACAGCTCGGCGCCGGGCCCTACCCGGTCAGCGAGCCCGAGGTGCGGGCGATGGTCGACTTCGTCGTCTCGCACCCGAACATCGGCGCGGCGGTCAGCTTCCACACCCACAGCGGCGTGATCCTGCGGCCGATGGGCACCTGCTCCGACGACGACATGATCCCCGAGGACCTGTGGCTGTACCGGCGCCTCAGCGCGATCGGCGAGCGCCTCACCGGCTACCCGGCGGTCAGCATCTGGCACGAGTTCAAGTACCACCCGAAGGACGTCATCAGCGGCACCCAGGACTGGCTCTACGAGCACCTCGGCGCGCTGTTCTGGGTGGTCGAGATCTGGTCGCCCAACAAGGAAGCCGGGATCGAGAGCTACAAGTGGATCGACTGGTACCGCGACCACCCGGTGGAGGACGACCTGAAGCTGCTGAAGTGGAGCGACACGCAGTGCGAGGGCCGTGCCTACGTGGACTGGCGGCCCTTCGACCATCCGCAGCTCGGGCCGGTCGAGATCGGCGGCTGGGACAAGATGAACTTCTGGCGCAACCCGCCGCCGGCGCTGCGCGAGCGTGAGGCGGCGCGCTTCCCGGTCTGGCTGGAGACGCTGGCGCTCGCGCTGCCGAAGCTGGAGGTTCTGGCCGCGACCGCCGATCGCCTCGGCGATGTCGGCGGCGAGACGCACTGGCGCGTGCGCCTCGACGTCGCCAACGCCGGCTACCTGAGCGCGGCCGTCACGCGCCGCGCGCTGGAGCGCAAGCAGGTGCGGCCGCTGCTGTTCGAGATCGAGCTGCCCGAAGGCGCGCGCCTGCTCGGCGGCCTGCCGCGCGAGGAAGGCCCGCAGCTCGAAGGCCATGCGCCGAAGAACTCGCAGCTCGCCTTCCTGCCCAGCCGCGAGCCGATGGCCGACCGCGGCCGCGGCGAGTGGCTGGTGTCGGCGCCGGCCGGCACGGTGCTGACGCTGCGTGCGCGAGCCGGCCGCGCGGGCGCAGTCACCACGACGCTGACCCTCGGCAGCTGAGCCTGCGACATGGACCTCCTCGTCAACGGCCGCCCCCACCCGCTGCCCGAAGGCACCGAGCCCGAGATGCCGCTGCTGTGGGTGCTGCGCGACCTGCTGCACCTGACCGGCACCAAGTACGGCTGCGGCGTCGCGGCCTGCGGCGCCTGTACCGTGCGGCTCGGCGGCGAGGCGGTGCGTTCCTGCGTGACGCCGCTGTCGGCGGTGCAGGGCCGCGCGATCGAGACCGTCGAGGGCCTCGGCGGGCCCGATGCGCCGCATGCGCTGCAGCGCGCCTGGGCCGAGCATCAGGTGCCGCAGTGCGGCTACTGCCAGAGCGGCATGCTGATGGCCGCCGCCGCGCTGCTGGCGAAGACGCCGCGGCCGAGCGACGCCGACATCGACGCGGCGATCACCAACCTGTGCCGCTGCGGCACCTACCCGCGCGTGCGCGCCGCGATCCACAGCGCCGCGGCCACGCTGGCGCCGGTCGCGCCGCCAACGACGCGGCGCAGGGCATGAAACGCCGCTCCTTGCTGCTCGGCGGCACCGCGGCCGGCGGCGCGCTGCTCGTCGGCTGGAGCCTGCTGCCGCCGCGCTCGCGGCTCGGCGGGCGCGAGCTGCTCGCCGGCGAGGCCGGCGCGGTGGCGCTGAACGGCTGGCTGCGCATCGGCGCCGACGGCGCGGTGCAGCTCGCGATGCCGCGCGCCGAGATGGGCCAGGGCGTGCACACCGCGCTGGCGATGCTGGTGGCCGAGGAGCTGGACTTCCCGCTGGCGCGCGTGCAGCTCGTCGAGCCCGGCCCCGATGCGATCTACGGCAATGTGGCGATGTTCGTCGCGCAGCTGCCCTTCCAGCTGCGCGACAAGGAGCCCGGCCGCGAGACCGGGCTCGTGCAGGCCGGCGAATGGATGGTCGCGAAACTCGCGCGCGAGCTCGGCATCAGCGTCACCGGCGGCTCGAGCAGCATCGCCGACGCCTGGGAACCGCTGCGCCTGGCGGCGGCCACGGCGCGCGCCCAGCTGGTCGGCGCCGCGTCGCTGGCCTGGCGGCTGCCGAAGGAGGAGATCACGGTCGAGGCGGGCCTGCTGCGCCATGCCTCGGGGCCGAGCGCGCACTTCGGCGAGCTGGCCCAGGCGGCGGCCGGCACGCGCACCGGCAGCGTGAGCCTGAAGCCGCGCGAGGCCTGGACGCTGATCGGCACGCCGGCGCCGCGTACCGACCTGGCCGCCAAGTGCGACGGCCGCGCGCTGTTCGGCATCGACGTGCGGCCGGCCGGGCTGCTGCATGCGGCCGTGCGCATGGCGCCGCAGCTCGGCGGCGCGCCGGGTGCCATCGCCAACGAGGACGCGGTGCGGCGCCGGCCCGGCGTGGAGCGCATCGTGCGGCTGCGCGCCTGGGCCGGCGGCACGGCCGGCGTCGCGGTGGTCGCCCGCACCAGCTGGCATGCGCGGCAGGCGGTGGACGCCCTCGACATCGAATGGCGCGCGCCGCCGTCCGGCCGACGCGTCGACTCCGCGGCGATCCTCGACGCGCTGGAGACCACCGCGCGTGAGGCCTTCGGCGCCGACGGTGGCTTCGCCTTCGTGTCGCACGGCGACGTGCACGCGGCCGAGGCCACGCCGGGCGCCACCGTCGTCGAGGCGGTCTACCGTGCGCCCTACCTCGCGCACATGGCGCTCGAGCCGATCAACTGCACCGCGCAGGTGGAGGTCGGCCGCGTCACCGTCTGGGCGCCGACCCAGGTGCCCGGCATCGCCCGCGCGCAGGCCGCGCGCGCCGCCGGCGTGGCCGAGGACGCGGTGACGCTGCACGTCACGCTGCTCGGCGGCGGCTTCGGCCGGCGGCTCGACGCCGAGTTCGTGGCCCAGGCCGTCGAGGTCGCGCAGGAATGCGGCGGCCGGCCGGTGCAGCTGCTGTGGTCGCGCGAGCAGGACACCACGCACGACTTCTACCGCCCGGCCGCCGCCGCGGTGCTGAAGGCCACCCTCGGCGCCGACGGCAAGCCGCTGGCGCTGCGCGCGGTCTGCGCCACCGACGCGATCACGCCGCGCTGGCTGGAGCGCGGCCTGCCCCACCTCGCCGGGCCGATCGACGCGCCGGACAAGACCGCGGTCGAGGGCCTCTACGACCTGCCCTATGCGCTGCCGGCGCTGCGCGTCGCGCATGCGGCGACGGCGAGCGGCGTGCCGGTCGGCTACTGGCGCAGCGTCGGCCACTCGTACAACGCCTTCTTCAGCGAGGCCTTCGTCGACGAATGCGCGCACGCTGCCCGCCAGGACCCGGTGGCCTGGCGGCTCGCGCTGCTGGCCGACCTGCCGCGCCACGCCGCGGTGCTGAAGCTCGCCGCCGAGCGCGCCGGCTGGGGCACGCCCGCGCCCGCCGGCCGCGCGCGCGGCGTGGCGTTGCACGAGAGCTTCGGCAGCATCGTCGCGCAGGTCGTCGAGGTCTCGCTGCCCGCGGGCGGCGGCGTGCCGCGCGTGCACCGCGTGGTGTGCGCGGCCGACTGCGGCACGGTCGTCAACCCGGCGATCGTCGCGCAGCAGATGGAGGGCGGCATCCTGTTCGGCCTGAGCGCCGCGCTGCACGGCCGCATCGACATCGTCGACGGCACGGTGCAGCAGAAGAACTACCCCGACCAGCCGCTGCTGCGCCTGGCCGATGCGCCGGCGATCGAGGTCCACCTGCTGCCGAGCGAGCACCCGCCGGCCGGCGTCGGCGAGCCCGGCACGCCGCCGGTGGCGCCGGCGGTCGCGAACGCGCTGTTCGCGCTGACCGGGCGGCGCTGGCGCGAGCTGCCGCTGCGCGCGTGAGGCGCAGGGCGCGCGGCGCTCAGCCGGCGGCGTTCTTCGCGAGACGCTCGACGCTCGCCGCGGCCGCCGCCTGAAGCCGGGCCGGGTCCAGCCCGGCGCCCGGCGCCAGCGCCAGGCTGCAGTGGGCGAGCACGACCTCGTTGCCGCCGGCGATCGCCGCGTCGACCACGGCGCCGAGCGCGAGCAGCTTCTGCACCGACGGCGGTTCCTGCTGCCACTCCTCCTCGGTGTCGCCGGGCACGAAGCCGGTCTGCGCGCCGAGCGCGTCGGCCAGCGTGCGCAGCGCGAGCGGCCGCAGCCGCACGCTGGCGGCCACGTCGCCCGCCAGGCCCCAGGACTGGCACAGCGCGCCGCCGAGCGCGGCATGGTTCAGGCCGTAGGCGGCGGTCTCGGCGTCCAGGCGCAGCAGCTCGTCGGGGTGGCGGGCGATCATCGCGGCGTAGCCCGGTGCGTCGTGCGCCAGCAGCGCGGCCTGGCCGCCCTCGGCGAACAGGCCGGCGGTGTGCGCGAGCCAGGGGTCGATGTCGAGCGTGGGCGCGGCGCGGCCCATCGCGAGGCCGCGGCGGCTGGCGCGGTCCCACAGCGCGTTGAGCTGGGTGCTCGGCGGGAAGGCGCCGCGCAGGCCGATCTCGAAGGTGAGCGCCGAGACCTCACGCGTGCCGAGGTAGCGCACCGCCTCGGGCACCGACTCGACGCGCCGCAGCAGCCCGAACATCGCCGAGTTGACGGTGCGCACCACCGCGGCGGCGAGCGCCATGTCGCTCTCGATCAGCGCGCTGATGGACTGCAGGTTGGCGTCTTCGTCGTGCATCAGCAGCGACAGTTGCACGAGGGCCTGCGGGCAGGCCGGCAGGTCGATGTCGAGGGAGCGCAGGGCAGGGTCGATGGCCATGGTCGTGGACGGTTTTCGCCAGCATACGCGCGCCGACACGGTGGGTCACCACCCGGAGCGCGCGGTGTGCGACGCACGGCACGGAATCGGCCGGTCCCGGCACGGCCGATCGCTTACGATGACCCGCCCGCCCCCCGACAGCCGTGAACGCCGCCGCACCCCCGCCTCCTTCGATCGACGCGATCGGGCCGGTGATCCGGCGCATCCAGTCGAGCTTCGTCACGAGCGCCGAGCCGCACCGGGTGTTCGACGCGCTGCTGCCCGACCTGCTGGCGCTCGGCGGCAGCGAGTACGGCTTCATCGCCGAGGTCTGGCGCGACGATGCCGGCGCGCCCTTCCTCAAGATCTTCACGATGACCAACATCGCCTGGGACGACGCGTCGCGGGCGATGGTCGAGCGCGAGCGCCGCCACGGCATCGAGTTCCGCAACCTGAAGACGCTGTTCGGCGCCGCACTGACCACCGGCGCGCCGGTGATCGCCAACGATGCACCGAACGACCCGCGCAGCGGCGGTGGGCTGCCGAAGGGCCACACGGCGCTGGACACCTTCCTCGGCATGCCGCTGCACTACGGCGGCGAGATGGTCGGCATGATCG
>CAYLKR010000037.1:0-19190 GCA_964384225.1 uncultured Methylibium sp. | reverse complement strand
CAAGTCGATCACCGACTTCGGCGTGTTCGTGGGTCTGGCCGCCGGCATCGACGGCTTGGTGCACCTGTCGGACCTGTCCTGGCACGAGGCCGGCGAGACCGCCGTGCGCAACTACAAGAAGGGTCAGGAAGTCGAGGCCATCGTGCTGGCGATCGACGTCGAGCGCGAGCGCATCTCGCTGGGCATCAAGCAGCTCGACGGCGACCCGTTCGCGACCTACACCTCGGTCAACGACCGCGGCGCCACGGTCACGGGCAAGGTCAAGACGGTCGATGCGCGTGGCGCCGAGATCCAGCTGACCGATGACGTCACCGGTTACCTGCGCGCCAGCGAGATCAGCCGCGACCGCGTCGAGGACGCCCGCAACGTGCTGAAGGAAGGCGACGAGGTCACCACGCTGATCATCAACGTCGACCGCAAGACGCGCTCGATCCAGCTGTCGATCAAGGCCAAGGACCAGGCCGACAACCAGGAAGCGATGCAGCGCCTGCAGCAGAGCTCCGAGCGCGAGAACGCCGGCACCACCAGCCTCGGCGCGCTGCTCAAGGCCAAGCTGGACCAGGGCAACAACTGAGACGAAGAGCGCAGCCGGAAGCCCGCGAGGGCTTTCGGCCTGCGCGCATGTGCTCGCCCGAGGCCATGCGCGCAGGCCGACCCGACGACCCTCACCCGCCGAACCGCCCCGCCCCATGACCCGATCCGACCTCGTGGCCCTGCTGGGCGAGCGCTTCAGCCAGCTGACCCACCGCGACACCGAGTTCGCCGTCAAGACCATCCTCGACGCGATGACCGACGCGCTGGCGCGCGGCCACCGCATCGAGATCCGCGGCTTCGGCAGCTTCTCGATCAACCGCCGGCCGCCCCGCATGGGCCGCAACCCGCGCTCGGGCGAGCAGGTGCTGATCCCCGAGAAGCTCGTGCCCCACTTCAAGCCGGGCAAGGCGCTGCGCGAGGCGGTCGACGCCCGCACCGCCGAGGTCGAGGCGCAACGCGGCAACGTGCGGAGCGGCGAGGGCAGCTGACGGCCGGCGCGGCGCAGCCGCGCCGATAGAATCCGCGGCGATGCGTGCGCTGATCTGGCTCCTGCGGGCCGCCCTGTTCTTCGCGCTGTTCGCCTTCGCGCTGAACAACCAGCACGACGCGGCGGTCAAGTGGTTCTTCGGCCAAGAGTGGCGCGCCCCGATGGTGTTCATCGTGCTCGCCGCCTTCGGCCTGGGCTGCGCGCTCGGCATCAGCGCGATGCTGCCGAGCTGGTGGCGCCAGCGCCGTCTGGCCCAGCAGCAGCGCAGCGCACAGCGCGAGACCGCCACCACCCTGCTCGACGCCGAGGCGCTGCGGCGCGAGGCCGGGCGCCCCGCCGAAGCCGAGCACCCGCCGCGCGATGGAGTCTGATTCGCTGACCTCGCTGCCGCTGGCGCTGCTCGGCCTGATGGTCGCGTTCGCGTTCGGCTGGCTGGCCTCGCGCTTCGACCTGAAGCAGTGGAAACGCGAGCAGAACGACTCGCCGAAGGCTTACTACAAGGGACTGAACCTGCTGCTCAACGAGCAGCAGGACAAGGCGATCGACGCCTTCATCGAGGCCGCCCAGCACGACCCCGGCACCGCCGACCTGCACTTCGCGCTCGGCAACCTGTTCCGCCGCCGCGGCGAATACGAGCGCGCGGTGCGCGTGCACCAGCACCTGCTCGGCCGCGGCGACCTGTCGGCCACCGAGCGCGAGCGCGCCCAGCACGCGCTGGCGCAGGACTTCCTGAAGGCCGGCCTCTTCGACCGCGCCGAGGCCGCCTTCCGCGCGCTCGAAGGCACGGTGTTCGACACCGACGCGCGCCTCGAGCTGCTGACGCTGCAGGAGCGATCGCGCGACTGGGCCGGCGCGACCGAGACCGCGCGCAAGCTCGAGGCCGCCGGCGCCGGCTCCTTTGCCAGCCGCATCGCGCATTACGCCTGCGAGCTCGCGCTCGAGGCCGATGCACGCCGCCGCCCCGAAGAAGCCGAGGCTGCCCTCGCCCGCGCCCGCGACGCGGCACCGCAGGCCGCACGGCCGCGCGTGCTGGCCGGCCAGCGGCATGCCCAGGCCGGCCGGCATCGCGACGCCCTGGCCGCCTGGGACGAGCTGCTCGCGGTCCAGCCCGCCGCGTTCGCGCTGATCGCCGGCGACTACGCCGCGAGTGCCCGACAGTGCGGCGACACCGGCGCGGCCCGCACCCAGCTGCAGTCGGTCTATGCGCGCGCGCCGAGCACCGACCTGCTGACCGCACTGCTGGCCCTCGAAACCGACGCCCCCTCCCGGCTGGCGCTCACGCGCAGCCACCTGCTCCAGCATCCCAGCCTGTCGGCTGCCGGCGCCCTGCTGGGCGAGCTGCTGGCCCAGGGCCAGGCCCCGTCGCCGGCCGACGCCGAGGGGCTGCAGCGCGTCGTCACCGGCGCCGCGCGGCCTCAGCGTCGCTACCGCTGCGCCGCCTGCGGCTTCGAGGCCCAGCAGCACTTCTGGCAATGCCCGGGCTGCCAGGGCTGGGACAGCTACCCGCCGCACCGCCTCGAGGACGCGTGACGCGCATCCTCGTCATCCGCCTCAGCGCGATCGGCGACGTGGTGATGGCCTCAGGGCTGATCCCGGCGCTGCGCGCCCGCCACCCCGACGCCCACCTGGCCTGGCTGGTCGAACCGGCCGCCGCGCCGCTGCTGACGCACAACCCGCGGCTCGACGAAGTGATCGTCTGGCCGCGCGGCGAATGGCTGGCCCTGTGGCGCGCACGCCGCTATGCCGATCTGTGGCGGCGGCTGCGCGAGTTCCGCCGCGGCCTGCGCGAGCGGCGCTTCGACCTCGTGCTCGACACCCAGGGCCTGCTGAAAAGCGCCGTCTGGGCATGGCTCAGCGGCGCGCCGCGGCGCGTGAGCCTGATCGGCCACGAGCACAGCCACCGGCTCGCGACCGAGCGCGTCGTGCCGCCGCCCGACGTCGGCCCGCGGCCGATCGGCGCCGAGTACCGGCACCTGGCCCGCCACCTCGGCGCGCCCGAGGGCAGTTTCCGCATGGACCTCGCGGTCGGCGCAGGTCCGCGCGAGCGCGCCCGCGCACGCCTGCCCGCGACGCGCTATGCGGTGCTCTGCCCCTTCACGACGCGCCCGCAGAAGCACTGGTTCGAGGACCGCTGGCAGGCGCTGGCCGCACGGCTGCGCGACGCCGACCTGGTGCCGGTGCTGCTCGGCGGGCCGGACGACCGCGAGGCGGCCGAGCGCATCGCCGCCGGCGTGCCCGGCCTGCTGAACGTGGCCGGCGCGCTGAAGCTCGACGAGACGGTCGCGGCGATCGAGGGGGCGGCGCTGCTGGTCGGCGTCGACACCGGCCTGACGCACATGGGCACGGCGCTCGACGTGCCCACCGTCGCGCTGTTCGGCTCGACCTGCCCCTACCGCGACCCGCTCGCGCCGCGCAGCGTGGTGCTCTACGAGCAACTCGACTGCTCGCCCTGCCGCCGCCACCCGACCTGCAACGGCCGCTACGACTGCATGCGCGCCTTCGAGGCCGAGCGCGTGGCCGACACCGCGTTGGCGCTGCTGGCATGAAGACCCTGCACGTCGAGTCCGGCATGCACCTCTACGGCGGTGCGCTGCAGGTGGTCTTCCTGCTGCGCGGCCTGCAGGCGCGCGGCGAGCAGCCGGTGCTGGCCTGCCCCGAAGGCAGTGCGATCGCCGGTGCGGTACGCGCGCTCGGCGTGCCGGTGCACGAGATCCCGATGCGCGGCGACCTCGACGTCGGCCTGATCGGCCGGCTGCGCGCGCTGATCCGCGCCGAGCGCCCGGCCCTCGTGCACCTGCACAGCCGCCGCGGCAGCGACCTGTGGGGTGGCCTCGCCGCCCGGCGCGAGGGCGTGCCGGCGGTGCTGAGCCGCCGCGTCGACAACCCCGAGCCGCGCTGGTGGGTGGCGCGCAAGTACCGGCTCTACGCCCAGGTCGTCGCGATCTCCGAAGGCATCCGCCGCGTGCTGCTGGCCGAGGGCCTGAGCGAGCAGCAGGTCGTCTGCGTGCACAGCGCCGTCGACACCGAGGCCTACCGGCCCGAGCCGGCCGACCGCGGCTGGCTGCGCGCCGAGTTCGGCCTCGCCGACGGCGAGCCGGTGCTCGCGATGGCCGCGCAGTTCATCCCGCGCAAGGGCCACCGCACGCTGCTCGCGGCACTGCCGGCGGTGCTGGCGGCGCAGCCGCGCACGCGCGTGCTGCTGTTCGGGCAGGGCCCCGAGCTCGAGGCGATCCGCGCGCAGGTGCGCGACGCGGGTCTGGCCGAGCGCGTGCAGTTCCCCGGCTTCCGCCGCGACCTCGCGCGCATCCTGCCCTGCATCGACGTGCTCGTGCACCCGGCCGAGATGGAGGGCCTGGGGGTCGCGCTGCTGCAGGCGGCGGCCTGCGGCGTGCCGATCGTCGCCGGCCGCGCCGGCGGCATCCCGGAGATCGTGCGCCCCAGCGTCAACGGCGAGCTGATCGAACCCGGCGACGCTGCCGCGCTGGCCGGCCACCTGGTCCGCCTGCTCGGCGACGCGGCGCTGCGCCGGCGCTATGGCGCGGCCGGGCGGCAGCTGGTGCTCGATGAGTTTTCGGTGGATGCGATGGTCGACGGCAACCGCGCGGTCTACGCCGATGTGCTGGCAGGCCGCGGCGCGGCCGCGCCCGCATCGAACTCGGGTACGCTCGGCGGCTGAAGGCCGGTTCGATTTCTTCTCTCTTTCAGGCAGTGCATCCCATGTTCGACGACAAGAGCCTCCTCGTCACCGGTGGCACCGGTTCCTTCGGCAAGGCTTTCGTGCGCCGCGTGCTGGCCCAGCACCGGCCGCGCCGTCTCGTCGTCTACTCGCGCGACGAGCTCAAGCAGTTCGAGATGCAGCAGGAGTTCGAGCACCCGGCGCTGCGCTTCTTCATCGGCGACGTGCGCGACGCCGACCGCATGAAGCGCGCAATGTCGGGCATCGACTACGTGGTGCACGCCGCCGCGCTGAAGCAGGTGCCGGCGGCCGAGTACAACCCGATGGAGTGCATCAAGACCAACATCTACGGCGCGCAGAACGTCATCGACGCCGCGCTCGACGCCGGCGTCAAGAAGGTGGTCGCGCTGTCGACCGACAAGGCGGCCAACCCGGTCAACCTCTACGGCGCCACCAAGCTGGCGTCGGACAAGCTCTTCGTCGCGGCCAACAACATGGCCGGCAGCAACCCGACGCGCTTCAGCGTCGTGCGCTACGGCAACGTGGTCGGCTCGCGCGGTTCGGTCGTGCCCTTCTTCCGCCAGCTGATCGCCAAGGGCGCGACCGATCTGCCGATCACCGACGCGCGCATGACGCGCTTCTGGATCACGCTGGACCAGGGCGTCGAGTTCGTGATGCAGGCCTTCGCGCGCATGTTCGGCGGCGAGGTCTACGTGCCCAAGATCCCCTCGTCCACCATCACGACGCTCGCCGAGGCGATCGCGCCGGCGCTGCCGCAGCGCATCATCGGCATCCGCCCCGGCGAGAAGCTGCACGAGGTGATGGTGCCGCGCGACGACGCCCGGCTGACGCTCGAGTTCGACGACCACTTCGTGATCCAGCCCTCGATCGCCTTCCACCAGCACCCGGACTACGCCGTCAACGCGCTCGGCCAACGCGGCCGCCCGGTTGACGCCGCCTTCGAGTACAGCTCGGGCGACAACCCCGACGTGCTCGACGTCGCCGCGGTGCGCGCGCTGCTCGATCGGCTCGGGGTCTGAAGCGCCGCGGCCGATGATCCCCTACTCGACCCAGAGCATCACCGCGCACGAGATCGAGGCGGTGCAGGCCGTGCTCGTCTCGGGCTGGCTGACCCAGGGCCCGGCGGTGCCGCGCTTCGAGCAGGCGCTCGCGGCGCGCCATGCCACGCGCCACGGCATCGCCGTCAGCAACGCGACCGCCGCGCTGCACCTGGCCTGCCTGGCGCTCGACATCGGCCCCGGCTCGCGTGTGTGGACCAGCCCGATCAGCTTCGTCGCGTCGGCCAATTGCGCGCGCTACTGCGGCGCCGAGGTGGATTTCGTCGACGTCGACGCCTCGACCGCGCTGATGTCGGTGGCGGCGCTCGAAGCCAAGCTGGCCGACGCGGCGCGCGCCGGCCGGCTGCCGCAGCTGCTGATCCCGGTCGGCTTCGCCGGGCAGCCGGCCGACCTGGCGCCGATGCGCGCGCTGGCCGATCGCTACGGCTTTCGCATCATCGACGACGCCTCGCACGCGGTCGGCGCGGCCTACCAGGGCCACCCGGTCGGCGCACGATTTGCCGACGTCACGGTGTTCAGCTTCCATCCGGTCAAGATCATCACCACCGGCGAGGGCGGCCTCGCGCTGACGCAGGATGACGCGCTCGCCGAACGGCTGCGGCTGCTGCGCTCGCACGGCGTCACGCGCGACGCCGCGCAGCTCGAGCGGCGCGACGCGCCGGGCTGGTACTACGAGCAGCAGGCGCTCGGCTACAACTACCGCATGACCGATCTGCAGGCGGCACTCGGCAGCGCGCAGCTCGAGCGCCTGGATGCGATGGCCGCGGCGCGGCGCCGCCTGGCAGCGCGCTACGACACCGCCTTCGCCGGCACCCCCGTGGAGCCGCTGCGCCGGCTCGATGACCGCGACAGCGCGCTGCACCTCTACGCGGTGCAGCTGCCGGACGGCCGGCGCGACGCGGTGTTCGCCGCGCTGCGCGGCGCCGACATCGGCGTCAACGTCCACTACTACCCGATCCACCTGCAGCCCTACTACCGCGCGCTCGGCTTCGCACCGGGGCAGTTCCCGCAGGCCGAGCGCTATGCCGGCCGGACGCTGTCGCTGCCGCTCTACCCGGACCTCGGCGATGCGCAGCAGGACGAGGTGATCGACCGCGTGCTGCGCACGCTGGCCGCATGAAGGTCGACGCCGTCGTCCAGGCCCGCATGGGCAGCACCCGGCTGCCGGGCAAGGTGCTGATGCGCCTGGGCGACGACACGGTGCTGGCACAGGTCATCAAGCGGCTGCGGCGCAGCCGCTGCCTGCGCGGCGTGCTGATCGCGACCACCACGCTGGCCGAGGACGACGCCCTGGTCGCCGAGGCCGCGCGCCTCGGCGTGCCGGTCGTGCGCGGGCCGGTCGAGGACGTGCTCGCGCGCTATGCCGCCGCGACGCGCCTGCTGGATGGCGACGCGGTGCTGCGCATCACCTCCGACTGCCCGCTGATCGACGCTGGCGTGATCGACGACATGCTGGCGCGCCACGCCGAGCTGCTGGCCGGCGGCGCGCCCTGCGACTACCTGTCCAACACGCTGGAGCGCCGCTTCCCGCGCGGCCTGGATGCCGAGCTCGTGCGCAGCGCCGCGCTGCTGCAGGCCGACGCCGAGGCGCAGGCGCCGCACGAGCGCGAGCATGTCACGCCCTTCTTCTACGAGCACCCCGAGCGCTTCGCGCTGCATGGCTGGCGCGCCCCGGTCGACGCCTCGGAGCAGCGCTGGACGCTGGACACGCCGCAGGACCTCGCGCTGCTGCAGACCATCTATGCCGCGCTCGGCGCGCGCGCCCTCGACACGCCCTGGCTCGAGGTGCTGGCGCTGGTCCAGGCCCATCCGCACTGGGCCGAGCTGAACCGCGAGGTGCGGCAGAAGGAGCTGCGCGCCTGAGGGCCGCAGTGACCGCGGCCGCGGCCCGATGAACGCCCCCGCCGTGCCGACTGGCGCCGCCCCGCGGGTGCTGCTGCGCTCGGTGGCCTCGCCGCAAATCGGCGCCGGCCACCTGAAGCGCGACATCGCGCTGGCGCTGGCGCTGCGCGCGCTCGGCGCCGAGGTCGGCGTCGCGCTGCCCGAGCTCGGCCCGCCCTTCGACGGCTGGCTGCGCGATGCCGGGCTGCCGGCGTTCGCGGTCGGTGCATTGCCGGACCCGCAGGCCGATGCGGCCGCCTGCCTGGCCGCCTGGCCCGGCGCGCACTGGGCCGTGGTCGACGACTACGCACTCGACGCGCGCTGGCACGCCACCGCCGCCGCCGCGGGGCTGCGCGTCGCGGTGATCGATGACCTCGCCGACCGACCCCTCGACGCCGAGCTGGTGATCGACACCAACGAGGGCGCGGACGCCGCCGCGCGCTACGCGGCGGTGCTGCGGCGTCCGGCGCGGCTGCTCGCCGGCTGCCGCTACGCCCTGCTCGACCGCGTCTACACCGGCGCGCCACCCGCGGCATTGCAGGATCCGGTGCGCAGCCTCGGCGTGTTCATGGGCGGCAGCGATGCGCGCGGCCTCAGTGCGGCCGTCGTCGCGGCGGCGCGCCGCGTGTTCCATGGCCCGATCGAGGCCGTCGCGACCTCGGCGCATGCACGGCTCGACGGGCTGTGGGCGCTGGCGGCGGCGGACCCGGCGCTGCAACTGTCGCTGGACCTGCCGCACCTGGCCGGCTTCCATGCCCGCCACGGCCTGCAAATCGGTGCCGGCGGCAGCGCGAACTGGGAGCGCTGCTGCCTCGGCGTGCCGACGCTGGCCGTGCCGGTGGCCGCCAACCAGCTGGCGGTGCTGCCGGCGCTGGCCGAGCGCGGCGCGGTCGCGCTGTGGAACGGCGACCCGCTGGCCGATCCGGCCGGGCTGGCCGCGGCGATCGCTGCGCTGCTGGCCGATGCGGGCCGCCGCGCGGCGATGGCCGCGGCCGGACGCCGGCTGGTCGACGGTCAGGGCGCGCTGCGTGTCGCGCTGGCCCTGCTGACCAACCACCTGAGCCTGCGGTCGGCCGACGGCGGCGACTGCGAGCGCATGCTGCAGTGGCGCAACGACCCGGCGACACGCGCGGTCTCGGCCGACCCGCGCGAGATCGACCCGCAGACACACCGCGACTGGTTCGCCGCGTCGCTGGCGATGCCGACACGGCGGCTGTGGATCGGGCAGGTCGGTCCGCGCCCGGTCGGCGTGCTGCGCTTCGACTTCGATGCGGCCGCGGCCCGCGTGTCGATCTTCCTCGACCCGGCGCTGACCGGCCTCGGCCTCGGCACGCCGCTGCTGGCGTGCGGCGAGGCCCGCTTGCGGCGCGAGCAGCCGGCCCTGCGGCGCCTCGAGGCCGAGGTGCTGGCGGACAATCGGGCCTCGCAGCAGCTCTTCCGCCGCGCCGGCTACACCGGCGACGGCCGCCTGCTGACCAAGCCCCTCGACGCCACGCCATGATGCAGATCGCCCAGCGCCCCATCGGCCCCGCCCACCGGCCCTACCTGATCGCCGAGATGTCGGGCAACCACAACCAGTCGCTCGAGCGCGCGCTGGCGATCGTCGATGCCGCCGCCGCGGCCGGCGCCGACGCGATCAAGCTGCAGACCTACACCGCCGACACGATGACGCTGGACGTGCGCAAGCCCGGCTTCGTGATCGAGGACCCGAACAGCCTGTGGGCCGGCCAGCAGCTGCACGCGCTGTACGAGAAGGCGCACACGCCCTGGGCCTGGCATGCGCCGATCATGGAACGCGCGGCGCAGCACGGCCTGCACTGTTTCAGCTCGCCCTTCGACGAGACCGCGGTCGACTTCCTCGAAACGCTGGGCGTGCCGGCCTACAAGATCGCCTCGTTCGAGAACACCGACCTGCCGCTGATCCGGCGCGTGGCCGCGACCGGCAAGCCGATGATCATCTCGACCGGCATGGCGACGGTGGCCGAGATCGACGAGGCCGTGCGCACGGCGCGCGCCGCCGGCTGCCGCGAGTTGATCCTGCTGAAGTGCACCAGCACCTACCCGGCGACGCCGGAAAACTCCAACGTGCGCACGATCGCCCACATGCGCGAGATGTTCGGCTGCGAGATCGGCCTGTCCGACCACACCATGGGCTGCGGCGTCGCGGTCGCGTCGGTCGCCTTCGGCGCGACGCTGATCGAGAAGCACTTCACCCTGCGGCGCGCCGACGGCGGCGTCGACTCGAGCTTCTCGCTCGAGCCGCAGGAGTTCTCGACGCTGCGCGCCGAGACCGAGCGAGCCTGGCTGGGCCTCGGCCAGGTGCTCTACGGCGGCACCGCGGCCGAGGAGAAGTCCAAGCAGTTCCGCCGCAGCCTCTACATCGCGCGTGACCTGAAGGCCGGCGAGGTGCTGACGCGCGACAACCTGCGCGCCGTGCGCCCCGGGCTGGGGCTGCCGCCGAAGCACATCGACCAGGTGCTGGGGCGGCGCGTCGCGCGCGACGTCGAGGCCGGCACGCCGCTGGCGTGGGAACTGCTCGGCTGAGGCGCGCCGGCCGTTCCGCCGCATGACGCGCGTCGCCGTCTACTTTGTCGCCACACCGCTGCACTACCTGGCGGCGCGGCGCGTCGCGCAGGACTTCGAGCGCGGGGCGAAACAGGTGCTGCTGTGGTACCGGCCCGGCGCCGCGCCGGTGGTGCGCACGGCCGACTGGGACGCCGCGGCCGCGATGCCCTGGCCGCGCTTCGAGCCGCTGCCCGGCTGCTTCGGCCGGCACCGCCGGCTGCGCGAGAACATCCGGCTCGTCGCCGGCCTGGTCGGCCGCTGCGATGAACTGGTGCTGCACAGCCCGGTCTACGACACCGAGGCGATCAACTACTTCCTGCGCGCGCTGCCGCGCGCCTGCGGGGCGCGCGCGATGCAGGCGCGCATCCTGCCCGACGGGCTGGGCAGCATGGTCAGCCAGCCGCTCGACGCCGCGCGGCGCGCCGGCCAGTGGCTGCGCAAGCTGCGCCGGCTCGCGGCCCCCGAGCTCGACTACTGGACTTTCCGCGGCGACCGCATCGGCGCCGACGCGCCCTTCTGCGACCGCATCTATGTGCTCCAGGGCTTCCCGCACCCCTACGCGGTGCACAAGGCCGTGACGCTGCCGCCGCTGGTCGACGCGGTCGCCGACACCGCGCTGCGCCCGCGCCGCGCGCTGGTGCTCGGCCAGCCATTGGTCGGCACCGGACTCACCGACCCGGCCAGCCTGGCGTCGATCACCGCCGAAATCCGCGAGTGGCTGCGCGCCGAGGGTGTGGGCGACATCCGGTACAAGCCGCATCCGCGCGACCCGCGCCACGAACTGAAACACGAGGACTACGCGGTCGTCACGCTCGACGAACCGCTCGAGACCTGGATGAGCCACGAGCCGCACGACCTGGTGGCCGGCGTGCATTCGACCGCGCTGCTGTTCGCGCGCCAGCTCTACGGCGAGCGCGCGCAGGTGCGCGGCTTCGGCTGGGAGCACATGCGCTTCCGCTCGGCCGAGCAGGAGCGCCGCATGCGCGAGCTGTTCGCGCAGTGCGGCGTGGCCGTCCGCTGAGGCCCGACGACCGGCGCCGCGGCTAGACTCGGCGCCCATGACGCCCCTCGACCTCTCGCTGCTCGATGCGCTGCGCGCCGACTACCGTGCGGCCCCGTCCCACTTCCACGCGACGCGCTACTGGGAGAGCTACGAGGAATCCATCGCGCACGAGGTCGCGCGGCTCGACCCGGCGCAGATCGATTCGGGCCTCTACCCCTACCTCGCGACCTTCGGCTTCGGGACCGTGCCCTACGCACGGCGGCGGCGCAGCCGCTCGTTCAAGGCCGGGCGGCTGGCACTCGACAAGCTGCTCGACGCCGCGAACCGGATCGCCGCCGACACCAAGGCCGGCTTCATCCCCTACGGCCTGAAGCTCGACGACCTGTACGCGCTCGCGCTCGCCAAAGCCGAGCTGGCGGCGCTGCGCAGCGGCGCGCGCCCGCCGAGTACCCTCGAGGCACCGGCCGTCGGCGCGCCGCAGGACGCCTTCGAGGTCGACGGCCGGCGCCTGTCGGTCAGCTACCTCGACTACTACCTGCGCTATTGCTTCGTCCACGGTGCTGTCGGTGGGCTACGCGGCGACGAGGTGATCGTCGAGATCGGGTCGGGCTCGGGCAAGCAGGCGGCGGTGCTCAAGCAGTTGCTGCCCGACGCGACGATCCTGTGCTTCGACCTGCCGCTGCAGCTCTTCCTGGCCTACCACTACACGCGCAGCTTCATGCCCGGACAGGTCGTCGGCCCCGACGAGACGCGCGGCTGGACCGACCTGTCCGGCCTGCGCCGCGGCAAGATCCACTTCTTCGGCAACTGGCAGATGCCGCTGGCGAGCGGCCTGCGCTTCGACCTGTTCTGGAACGCCGCGAGCTTCGGCGAGATGGAGCCAGCCGTCGTGCAGCGCTACCTGTCCTACGTCAGTGGCGCCGAGTGGATCTACCTGATGCAGGCGCGGCACGGCAAGGAAACCGGCCGGCGGCGCGGCGGCGTCGAGCAGCCGCAGACCTTCGACGACTACTGCCGCTACCTGCCCGGCTACGTGCTGCAGCAGGAACGGCTCGCGCAGGGCGCGCTGAAGCCCTATCGCGAGACCGGCGGCTACTTCGAGGCCGTGTGGCGCAGCCGCGCGACGACCGAGGTCGTCGAGTAGCCGCCGACGAAGGGCAGCACCCGCGCCTCGCCGCCCCAGCCGCGCACCAGCGGCACCTCGGGCAGGTCTTCGAGGCGGTAGTCGCCGCCCTTCACGTAGAGATCGGGCCGCACGCGCTCGAGCAGCGCCAGCGGCGTGGCCTCGTCGAACCAGGTGACCAGCGACACCGACTCGAGCGCCGCCAGCACCAGCGCGCGGTCCTGCTGCGCGTTGATCGGCCGCTCCGGCCCCTTGCCGAGGCCGCGCGCCGAGCGGTCGGTGTTGATCGCGACGATGAGCGCGGCACCGAGCGCGCGCGCCTGCTCCAGGTAGGTCACGTGGCCGCGGTGCAGCAGGTCGAACACGCCGTTGGTGAACACCAGCGGCCGCGGCAGCGCGCCCAGGCGCTGCGGCAGGTCGTCCGGCGCGCAGAGCTTGTCGGCCAGGCTCATGCCATCAGCTCGTCGAAGGTCACGCTCGCGGTGCCGAAGCGGCCGACGACGATGCCGCCTGCCCGGTTGGCCAGCGGCACGGCCTCGCGCAGCGTCGCGCCGGCAGCCACCAGCACCGCCATCGTCGCGATCACGGTGTCGCCGGCACCGGTCACGTCGAAGACCTCGCGCGCCTGCGCCGGCACGTGCAGCGGCGTGTCGGTGGCGTCGAACAGGCTCATGCCCTCCTCGGAGCGCGTCACCAGCACCGCGCCGAGGCCGAGTTCGGCGCGCAGCGCGTCGGCGCGCGCGCGCAGGTCGGCCTCGCCGGACCAGGCGCCGACCACCTGCGCCATCTCGGCGCGGTTGGGCGTCAGCAGGTCGGCACCGGCGTAGCGCCGGTAGTCGCTGCCCTTGGGATCGACCAGCACCGGCTTGCCCGCCGCGCGGGCCAACTCGATCATGCGGGGGATGTGCGCGAGACCGCCCTTGCCGTAGTCGGAGAACAGCACCAGGTCGTGATCCGGCAGCGCGCGCTCGAAGTCGCCAGTCATCTGCGCCAGCACCTCGTGGGTGGGCTCGCTCTCGAAATCGGCGCGCAGCAGCTGCTGCGAGCGGCCGATGATGCGCAGCTTGACGATAGTCTGCAGCGCCGCGTCCTCGCCGAGCAGCGTGCGCACGCCCTGGCGTTCGAGCAGCGTGCGCAGCCGCGCGGCGGCTTCGTCGGCGCCGACCACCGTCAGCAGCGTGACCTGGGCGCCGAGCGTCTTGGCGTTCAAGGCGACGTTGGCCGCGCCGCCGAGGCGCTCCTCCTCGCGCGACACGCGCACCACCGGCACCGGCGCCTCGGGCGAGATGCGCTCGACGGCGCCGAACCAGTAGCGGTCCAGCATCACGTCGCCGACCACCAGCACGCGGGCGGCGGCCACCTTCGCGGCGTCGGGACGCATGCTCAGTCCAGGCCGAGCGCCGCCTCGACGGCGCCGCACAGCGTGTGACCGACGAGGATGTGCGCCTCCTGGATGCGCGCGGTCACCGGGCTCGGCACGACGATGGCGTGGTCGCACAGCGCCTTCAGCGCGCCGCCGTCGCGGCCCAGCAGGCCGATGGTCACGACGCCGAGTTCGCGCGCCGCGTGCACCGCCTCGATCACGTTCTTTGAATTGCCCGAAGTCGAGATCGCGACCAGGCAGTCACCCGGCCGCGCCAGACCGCGCAGCGGCCGCGCGAACACGTCCTCGAAGCGGTAGTCGTTGCCGATCGAGGTGATCGCCGAGGTGTCGGTCGTCAGCGCGATCGCGGCGAGCGGCCGACGGTCCTTGACGAAGCGGCCGGTCAGCTCCGACGCGAGGTGCTGCGCATCGGCCGCCGACCCGCCGTTGCCGCAGAACAGCAGCTTGCCGCCCTGCTGCAGGCAGCGCGCGGCCGCGGCCGCGGCGGCGGACACGTCGGCGTCGAGCGACTCCAGCGTCTCGAACAGCGCACGGTGCTCGTGCAGGTTGCGCAGGAAGAGCGAGCTCATGCGCGGATTGTCGCCGAGCGCGCGCCCTCCCTCGATCGGGTGAGTCGACGGCCTCCCCCATCGGCGGCCCGCCAGCGGGCGATGCGCGGCCGGTGCCCGACGCCTACCTTTACGCCACGGTGCAACACCGCACCGCAACCCACGGAGGGAATTCATCATGCTCAAGTCGATCTTCGCCACCCTGCTGGCCCTGGCGTCCGCCGTCGCGATGGCCGCCGTCGATGTCAACCAGGCCGACCAGGCCGAACTCGAGTCGGTCCGCGGCGTCGGCCCGGCGCTGTCGGGCAAGCTGATGGACGCGCGCAAGCAGGCCGCCTTCAAGGACTGGAACGACCTGATCGATCGCGTCAACGGCGTCGGCCCGGGCAGCGCCGCGCGGCTGTCGGCCGCCGGGCTGACGGTCAACGGCGAGGCCTACGCCGCCGCGCCCAAGGCCCCGAAGGCCGGCACGCCGGCCGCTGCGCCGCGCAAGCCGGCCGCCGAGAAGAAGAAGGCCGATTGAGGCTCAGGCCGCCAGCGCGCCCGGCCGCGTCGCCGGGCCGCTGCGCGCCACCGCCTCGGTGGGCCAGCGGAAGAAGCGCAGCACGTCGTCGCGCCGCGCCATCGTGTCGGCCTCGCCGAGCGCGATCAGCTCGCGCGTGTACGGCGCCTCGAACAGCAGGTAGCTCGCCAGCGCCGCGCCGCGCGCGTCCTGCCCTTCGCCCGACACGCCCACTGCGCGCAGCATCGCGCGCACCGGCGCCGGCAGCGCGTGGATGTGGCGCGCGGCGATCTCGTCGAGCCGCTGGCTCGGCGCGATCACCAGCAGCTCGATCGGCCGCAGCGTCGTGCGCTGGCGCAGCTCGGGGCCGAGCAGCGACAGCGTGTGGTTGATGCGCTGCAGCCGCTCGATGTCGACCGCCAGCGCGTCCAGGAAGATGTTCGACAGCGCATGCCCGGCGATCTGCGCCAGGCTCGGGTAGCCGGCCGCCTCGACGCGTGTGCCGGCCGGCTCGTGCAGCCGCCCGGCGCCGATCACCAGGATGCGGTCGGCGCCCAGGTGCACGGCCGGCGAGATCGGCGCGGCCTGGCGCATCGACCCGTCGCCGTAGTAGCCGCATGCGCCCTGCACCGTCAGCGGCACCGCCGGGAAGATGAAGGGGATGGCCGACGAGGCCATCAGGTGCGAGATGTCGAGCCGCGCGCGCACGGCGATGCGCTGCGAGCGCGTCCAGGGCTTCAGGTGCTCGGGACCGTCGTAGAAGGTCACGTGGTCGCCGGCGGTGTAGCTCGACGCGGTGAGCGCCAGCGCGCGCAGGTGGCCGGCGGCCATCAGACCGGGCAACCGCTCGAGCGGGACGAGGTGGCGCAGCAGCTCTTCGAGCGGCGCGTTGTCGAGCAGCGAGCGCGGCCGGGCGCGTCGCCAGCGCGCCAGGGCCCAGCCGGCGGTGAAGAGGGTCAGCCAGCGCGCGCCGGTGCGGATGACGCCGAAGGCGTCGGCCCGATAGACCTGCCCGGCTTCGAAGTGCCGCCACACCGAGGCGAGCATGCGCACCGCGGCGCGGAAGTCGTCGGCCCCGGCGGCCAGCGCCGCCGCGTTGATCGCACCGGCCGAGGTGCCCGCGATCACCGGGAAGGGGTTGGTGTCGGGCGCGCCGACCTCGCGCCGCAGCCGTTCGATCGCGACGAGCACGCCCACCTGGTAGGCCGCGCGTGCGCCGCCGCCGGTGAGGATCAGGCCAGTCTGCGGGGTGTCCACGCGGCCAGCATAGACCCGCCCCCCGGTGGGCCGATACGAGAAAAAGCGCGGCCTTGGCCGCGCTTCAGGACTTTCGCACGGTCAGCCGCTCAATCGCGGCCCTTGCCATGGCCGTTGCCGTGGCCCTTGCCCTTGTCGTGCCCGTGCCCCTTGTCGTAGCCGCGGCCCTTGTCGCCCTTGCCGCCCGAGCGCCCGTGGTAGGCCGGGACGTAGACGTTCTGGTACCAGTTCTCCTGCACGAAGTAGACGCGCTGGCCGCAGGCGTTGTACTTGCCGCAGTGCTTGCGCCAGTCCTTGGCGTGGCCGGGCGGCACGTGGAGGTAGATCGGCTGCTGCACCACCGCATACGGCGCCGGCGCGATGACGACGGGTTGCGGGTAGATGAGCTGCGGTTGCGGGAAGTTGCCGATGTCGATGCGGCCATAGAAGCCAGGCTGGCCGATGCTCACCGACACACCGACGTCGGTCGCCAGCGCCGGGCTCAGGCTTGCCGCCGCCAGGGCAGCGGCCACTGCATATCGCTTCATGGAAGCTCCTTCGGGTTGTGTATCCAGCCAACGCGCCACGCGAGCGCCCGGCTTACCGCCAGTGTGGCCCCGGACCGCCCGGTTTCGACGGATCGGCCCCCGAAGTTGTAACAAGCTCAATCGTAGACGATCACCGCCTCGCCGTGACTGCCGGCTTTCCAGCCCTCCAGAGCGTCATCTGTAGGGTAAAAGCGGGCATCTTCGCCCAAATCCAGCTCGGCCTGCGCCGTCGCGCGGTGCAGCAGCAGGTGCACGCCAAGGCCGAGGCGCAGCTCACCCTGGTCGGTCTGCTGCACCCGCGGGGGGTGGGCGCGCAGCAGCTCGGCCACCGGCGGCGTACGGCCGTTGACCGCGACGCGCAGGTAGCGCCCGAAGCGGCAGCGCGCCGCCGCGAGGTCCCAGACCTGGGTCACGTTCAGCCGCAGCCCGCCGGAGAAGCGGTCCGGCTGCACCTTGCCCTGCACGACGATCAGCGCGTCCTCGGCAATCAGGTCGCGGCGGTCCTCGAGGAGTTCCTCGTTGGCGACCGCCTCGATCACGTCGCTCTTGTCGTCGAGCTTGAAGATCAGCACCCGGCCGCGCTGGCCGTTGACCCAGCGCGGGTCGGCGACGATGCCGGCCAGCAGCTGCGGCTCCCGGCTGTCGGACAGGTCCGCGATGCGGCGGCGGGCGAAGCGGCGCACCTCGGCCTCGCAGTCGTCGAACAGGTGGCCCGAGAGGTAGAAGCCGAGCGCCTGCTTCTCCTGCATCAGGCGCTGGCGGATCGTCCAGGGCTCGGCCGGCAGCAGCGCGGGCTCCTGGGTGCCGGACGCATGGCTGTCGTCGCCGAAGTCGAACAGGCCGCCCTGGTCCGCGTTGGCCGCCTGGGTGTCGGCATCCTCGAAGGCGAGCGCGATGCTCGCCATCAGCGCCGCGCGCTCGGGGTGGATCGCGTCGAAGGCGCCGGCCTTGACCAGCGCCTCGACGACGCGCTTGTTGACGCGCTGGCGGTCGACGCGGCGGCAGAAGTCGAACAGGCTGGTGAACGGGCCGCCCGCGGCTCCGTCGGGGCCGCTGCCGCGTCCTTGGCGGGCCTCGACGATCGCCTCGATCGCACCCTGGCCGGTGCCCTTGATGGCACCCAGGCCGTAGCGCACGCGCCGGTCACCGACCGGCTCGAAGCGCCAGGTGCCGGCGTTGATGTCCGGGGGGTCGAACGCCACGCCGAGCGCCACGGCGTCGTCGTGGAAGATCTTCAGCTTGTCGGTGTCGTCGATCGCCACCGTCATGTTGGCCGCGGTGAACTCGGCCGGGTAGTGCACCTTGGCCCAGGCCGTGTGGTAGGCCAGCAGCGCGTAGGCGGCGGCGTGGCTCTTGTTGAAGCCGTAGCCGGCGAACTTCTCCATCAGGTCGAAGATCTCGTTGGCCTTGGCCGCGTCGATGCCGTTCTTCGACGCGCCCTCGGCGAAGATGACACGGTGCTTGGCCATCTCCTCGGGCTTCTTCTTGCCCATCGCACGGCGCAGCAGGTCGGCGCCGCCGAGCGAGTAGCCGCCCAGGCGCTGGGCGACCTGCATCACCTGCTCCTGGTAGACCATGATCCCGTAGGTCTCCTGCAGCACCTCGGCCATCAGCGGGTGCGGGTACTCGACCGCTTCGCGGCCGTGCTTGCGCGCGCAGAAGCTCGGGATCAGGTCCATCGGCCCCGGCCGGTACAGCGACACCAGCGCGATGATGTCCTCGAAGACGCTGGGCTTGGCGTCGCGCAGCATGCCCTGCATGCCGCGGCTTTCCAGCTGGAACACCGCGACGGTCCGGCCTTCGGCGAGCAGCTGGTAGGTGGCGCGGTCGTCGAGCCGGAGTTGCTCGAAGGCGAAATCGGCCCGCTCGGGGTGGCGCGCACGGATGAACTCCTTCGCGAGCTCGAGGATGGTCAGCGTCGCGAGGCCGAGGAAGTCGAACTTCACCAGGCCCGCGGCCTCGACGTCGTCCTTGTCGAACTGGCTGACCGCGCTGTCGCTGCCCGGCTGCTGGTAGAGCGGGCAGAAGTCGGTGATCTTGCCCGGCGCGATCAGCACGCCGCCCGCGTGCATGCCGACGTTGCGCACCGTGCCTTCCACGCGCTCGGCCAGCGCCAGCAGCTCGGCGACCTCCTCCTCGCGCTTCTCGCGCTCCTCGATCTCCGGCGCTTCCTTGCGGGCGTAGATCAGCCCCGGGTCCGGCTTGTCGCCGGGACGCTTCAGCGTCACCGTCTTGCCGGGCGGTGCCGGCACCAGCTTGGCGATGCTGTCGACGTGGCCGTAGCCCATGCCGAGCACGCGGCCGACGTCGCGCAGCGCGGCCTTGGCCGCCATCGTGCCGAAGGTGGCGATCTGGCTCACCGCGTCGCGGCCGTACTTGGCCTTGACGTAGTCGATCACGCGATCGCGGTTGCCCTGGCAGAAGTCGATGTCGAAGTCGGGCATCGACACCCGCTCGGGGTTCAGGAAGCGCTCGAACAGCAGCTTGTATTCGAGCGGGTCGAGGTCGGTGATCTTCAGCGCATAGGCCACCAGCGAGCCGGCGCCCGAGCCGCGCCCCGGGCCGACCGGGCAGCCGTTGTTCTTGGCCCAGTTGATGAAGTCGGCCACGATCAGGAAGTAGCC
>CAYLKR010000036.1:0-19332 GCA_964384225.1 uncultured Methylibium sp. | reverse complement strand
GCGCCGAGCGACTCGGGCTCGTCCATCTCGCCGTCGCCGCAGAACACCCACACCTTGCGCCGGCTCGTGTCGGCGATGCCGCGGGCATGCAGGTACTTCAGGAAGCGGGCCTGGTAGATCGCCATCAGCGGGCCGAGACCCATGCTCACGGTCGGGAACTGCCAGAAGTCCGGCATCAGCTTCGGGTGCGGGTAGCTGGAGAGCCCCTTGCCGTCCACTTCCTGGCGGAAGTTCAGGAGTTGCTGCTCGGTGATGCGGCCCTCGAGGAAGGCGCGGGCGTAGATGCCGGGCGAGCTGTGGCCCTGGATGTAGAGCAGATCGCCGCCGTGGGTGCCGCCGGCATCGGTGTCGTCGGCATGCCAGAAGTGGTTGAAGCCGGCGCCGAACATGGTTGCCAGCGACGCGAAGCTGGAGATGTGGCCGCCGAGGTCGCCGCCGTCGGCCGGGTCGAGCCGGTTGGCCTTGACGACCATCGCCATCGCGTTCCAGCGCATGTAGGCGCGCAGCCGCTCCTCGACGTCGATCTGGCCGGGGCTGTGCTGCTCCTGGCCGGCCGGGATGGTGTTGACGTAGGGCGTGGTGGCCGAGAACGGCACGTCGATGCCGGCCTGGCGCGCCTCCTCGATCAGCCGCTCGAGCAGGAAGTGGGCGCGCTGCGGCCCCTCGCTGTCGATGACCGCGGCCAGCGCGTCCAGCCACTCGCGGGTTTCCTGGGAATCGGCATCGCTGGCGTCGTTGGCGGCCGAGGCGGTGAAGGACTCTGGCAGAGCGGACATGGTGTGTCTCCTGGTCAGCGGGCGCTGGAGGCGCCTCGGTTCGTGGGCGGTGCCGGAGTGTGGCACGCTTCGGTGGCAATTTCCAGATCGCGCGAACTGATTTCTCTATGCGAAATTACGTACGCGGCTTCCGCAACGCTTGGCACCCCAAGCCGCCAGGCCCACGCGCGCCGGTGGCCCGGGCGCAGGCCCCGGCCGCGGATAATCCGCCGATGGCCGACTCCGTGCTCGACTCCACGCTCGCCGGACTCGACGACACCCCCCAGCGCCGGCCGTTCCGGGCTTGGTGGAAGCGCTTGTCTCCGGCGCGCCAGGATCGCTTCGCCACCTTCGGCCCCCTGCTCGCGGTCTTGTTGTTCCTCGCGGCCATCATCGCGGCCTTCTGGTACCTGCGCAACGAGGAGTTCGAGCGCGAGCAGGAGTCGCTGAAGCGCGACACGGAGATTGCCCAGCAGCAAATCCGCCTGCGGCTGATCGAAAACCAGGAGCAGCTCGTGCGCATGGCGCGCGAGGTGGCGACGAAGGCGATCGACTTCGACGAGTTCAACGGCCAGGCGGTCAGCTTCGCGCGCGAGCGCCCGGAGATCGTCAGCCTGGCCTGGCTGACCGCCGACCAGCGCCTGAAGGCCCGCCACGCCTCGCCCAACCACCCGGCGGACCTGCCGCGCCTGGCCGATGCGGCGGCCTCCGCGCCGCTGTTCATCGGTCCGCCCGAGCCGCGCGGCCCCGAGCTCGACGGCGGCGAGCCCGGCTGGGCCTTCGCCGCCGCGCGCGACCTGCGCCAGCCGGTGTATTCGCGGCCCTACGAGGGCGCTGCCGGGCTGGCGCTGTTCCAGATCCAGGTGCCGCTGATCGACCGCAGCGCCTTCTCCGGCACGCTGGTCGCCGAGTACTCGGTCGAGTCGCTGCTGCGCTACTTCGTGCCGCCCGAGGTGACGCGCCGGCATGCGGTCAGCATCGTGGACGGCAACGAACGCGTGCTCGCGAGCAGCGTCTCGCGCGAGCCCGGCAGCAGCATCTCGCGCCGCAGCGGCTTCCAGGAGGATGTGCCGCTGGCGCCGTCGGCCAACGGGCTGGTGGTGCGCGGCGAAGGCTGGCGCACCTCCATCGGCCTGATCGGCAACACGCTGTTCTGGATGGTCGTGGCGCTGTCGGCGCTGACCGTCTGGATGCTGCTCGGCAGCTGGCGCCACATGCGCCGGCGGGCGCAGATCCAGAGCGCGCTGGTGTCGGAGACGAATTTCCGCCGCGCCATGGAGAACTCCATGCTGACCGGCATGCGCGCGATGGACCTGGAGGGCCGCATCAGCTACGTGAACCCGGCCTTCTGCGCGATGACCGGCTTCGCCGAGGCCGAGCTCATCGGCCGCCTGCCGCCCTACCCCTACTGGCCGCTCGACCGGCTGGAGGAGAACAACCGCCTGCTGCTGCAGGAGCTGCAGGGCCGCAGCCCGGCCGGTGGCATCGAGATCAAGGTGATGCGCAAGGACGGCACGCTGTTCGACGCGCGCATGTACGTCTCGCCGCTGATCGACGCCAAGGGCCAGCAGACCGGCTGGATGACGTCGATGACCAACATCACCGAGGCCAAGCGCATCCGCGACCAGCTCTCGGCCTCGCACGAACGCTTCACCACGGTGCTCGAGGGGCTGGAGGCGGCAGTGTCGGTGCTGTCGGTGGCGCAGGGCGAGGTGCTGTTCGCCAACCGCTCCTACCGGCTGTGGTTCGGCGCCGGCGCCGCCGGCCTCGCGCTGCTGGCCGGCGGGCACGACCCGGCGACCGGCCCCCGCGAGGCCGACGAGGCGGTCGACAACTTCGGCGGCCTCGCCGCCCAGCACCTGACCGAAGCCGCCGGCGACGCGCGCGAGGTCTTCGTCGAGCCGCTGCAGATGTGGTTCGAGGTGCGTGCGCGCTACGTGCAATGGACCGACGGGCGGCTGGCGCAGATGCTGATCGCCACCGACATCACCGCGCGCCGCCGCGCCGAGGAGCAGGCCGCGCACCAGGCCGAGAAGGCCCAGGTCACCAGCCGTCTGGTGACGATGGGCGAGATGGCCTCCAGCGTCGCGCACGAGCTGAACCAGCCGCTGACCGCGATCACCAACTACTGCAACGGCATGGTCTCTCGCGTGAAGGCCGACGCGATCGACAAGCCGGACCTGATCGCCGCGCTCGAGAAGACCTCGAGGCAGGCGCAGCGCGCCGGGCAGATCATCCACCGCATCCGCGCCTTCGTGAAGCGCAGCGAGCCGCAGCGCCAGGCCGCGAAGGCGCGCGACATCGTCGAGGACGCCGTCGAGCTCGCGTCGATCGAGGTGCGCCGGCGCAACGTCAACATCCGCACCTACGTCGCCCAGCGCCTGCCCGACCTGCAGGTCGACCCGATCCTGATCGAGCAGGTGATCCTGAACCTACTGAAAAACGCCGCCGAGGCGATCGACAACGCTCAGCTGCCGCCGGCGCGCCGCCACGTCGAGCTGCGCGTCGTGCCCAAGCACACGCCCGAGGAAGGCGGCGTGATCGAGTTCAGCGTCACCGACCATGGCCCCGGCGTGAAGCCCGAGGTGATGGCGCGGCTCTACGAGGCCTTCTTCTCGACCAAGGCCGACGGCCTGGGCATCGGCCTGTCGCTGTGCCGCTCGATCATCGAGTCGCACCGCGGCCGGATCCGAGCGGAGAACCTCTACAATGGCGATGTCGCAATCGGATGCCGATTCGCCTTCACGCTGCCGGTCGAGACGACCGCACCGTCCTCCGAGGCGCCGGCCTCCACGGTCACGGAAAACGCATGAGCCTGATCCCGAAGAAAGGCACCGTCTATGTCGTCGACGACGACGAGGCGGTGCGCGACTCGCTGCAGTGGCTGCTGGAGGGCAAGGACTACCGGGTCAAGTGCTTCGATTCGGCCGAGTCCTTCCTGTCGCGCTTCGACCCGCGCGAGGTCGCCTGCCTGATCGCCGACATCCGCATGGACGGCATGAGCGGCCTCGAACTGCAGGACCGCCTCGTCGAGCGCAAGAGCCCGCTGCCGGTGGTCTTCATCACCGGGCATGGCGACGTGCCGATGGCCGTGACGACCATGAAGAAGGGCGCGATGGACTTCATCGAGAAGCCCTTCAAGGAAGAGGAGCTGCTCGGCCTGGTGGAGCGCATGCTCGACCAGGCGCGCGCCGCGTTCAGCCAGCACCAGGAGGCCGCCAGCCGCGACGCGCTGCTCAGCCGGCTGACCACCCGCGAGAGCCAGGTGCTCGAGCGCATCGTCGCCGGCCGCCTGAACAAGCAGATCGCCGACGACCTGGGCATCAGCATCAAGACGGTCGAGGCGCACCGCGCCAACATCATGGAGAAGCTGAACGCCAACACCGTGGCCGACCTGCTGAAGATCGCGCTCGGCGCGCAGGCCAAGGTGTGACTGTCAGGACGCGCTGACCGCGGCAGCCGTTGCGAAGCAAGGCACCCGCGGGCTCGGTCTGACTTGAGCGCCTCCGGTTGCCACGACGCGAAGGCCGCTGTCCGCAGCGGCCTTTTTCATTGCGGAACCGCAGCGGCCCTATCCGGTCGATCCACATGTTTGATCCCGCAGCCCGCCGACCCGGCGGACACTGACCTTCCCGCGAAGACTCACAAGGCCCGAACGATGACCAACCCCCTGCTCGACACCGCTGCCCTGCCCCGCTTCGCCGAGATCCGGCCCGAGCATGTGGCGCCCGCGGTCGACGCGCTGCTAACCGAGGCCCAGGCGGCGCTCGAGAAGACCGTCGGCCCCGAGGTGCCCGCCGACTACGACGCGCTGTCGGCCGTGCTCGACGTCGCCACCGAGCGCCTGCACCGCGCCTGGGGCACCGTCAGCCACCTGAACGCCGTGGCCGACACGCCCGAGCTGCGCGCCGCCTACACCGAGGCGCTGCCGCGCGTCACCGAGTTCTACACCGCGCTCGGCGCCGACGAGCGGCTCTACGCCAAGTACAAGGCGGTCGCCGCCAGCCCGGCGGCGGCCTCGCTGGCCGCGCCGCGACGCAAGGCGCTGGCCAACGCGATGCGCGACTTCCGGCTGTCGGGCGCCGAGCTGCAGGGGGCCGCGAAGGAGCGCTTCGCCGCGATCCAGGCGCGGCTGGCCGAGCTGGGCCAGAGCTTTTCCGAACATGTGCTCGACGCGACCGACGCCTACGAGTACGTCGCCACCCCCGACGAGCTCGAGGGCGTGCCCGAGGACGTGCTGGCCGCCACCCGCACGGAAGATGGCCGCCACCGCCTGCGGCTGCACATGCCGGTCTACATCCCGGTGATGCAGTACGCGCGCAACCGCCAGCTTCGCGAAACGCTGTACCGCGCCCATGTGACGCGCGCCTCAGAGCTCGGCACGCCGGAGCGCGACAACAGCGCGGCGATGGACGAGATCCTCGCGCTGCGCCAGGAGGAGGCGACGCTGCTCGGCTATGCCAGCTACGCCGAGCTGTCGCTGGTGCCGAAGATGGCCGAGTCGCCCCGGCAGGTGCTGGACTTCCTTGCCGACCTGGCGCGCCGGGCCCGCCCGCACGCCGAGCGCGACCTCGCCGAACTGCGCGACTTCGCCGCCGCCGAGCTCGGCCTCGCCGACTTCCAGGCCTGGGACCACGCCTTCGTGTCCGAGCGCCTGAAGGAGGCACGCTATGCCTTCAGCGACACCGAGGTCAAGCAGTACTTCACCGAGCCGCGCGTGCTGGCCGGCCTGTTCCGCATCATCGAGACGCTGTTCGAGGTCGCGATCCGCCCCGACACCGCGCCGGTCTGGCACGACAGCGTGCGCTTCTTCCGCATCGAGCGCGCGGGGCAACTGGTCGGCCAGTTCTACCTCGACCCCTATGCCCGCCCCGGCAAGCGCCCCGGCGCCTGGATGGACGACGTGCGCGGCCGCTGGGCGCGGCCCGAGGCCGCGCTGCAGACACCGGTGGCGCAGCTGGTGTGCAACTTCGCCCCGCCGGTCGGCGACAAGCCGGCGCTGCTGTCGCACGACGACGTGCTGACGCTGTTCCACGAGTTCGGCCACGGCCTGCATCACATGCTGACGCGCGTCGACGACATCGGCGTCGCCGGCATCTCCGGCGTCGAGTGGGACGCGGTCGAGCTGCCCAGCCAGTTCATGGAGAACTTCTGCTGGGAGTGGGACGTCGTCAAGCACATGACCGCCCACGTCGACACCGGCGAGCCGCTGCCGCGCGCGCTGTTCGACAAGATGCTCGCCGCCAAGAACTTCCAGAGCGGGCTGCAGACGCTGCGCCAGGTCGAGTTCTCGCTGTTCGACATGCGCATCCACGCCGCGGCGCCCCAGGGGCCGGGTTGGGTGCAGCAGGTGCTCGACGGCGTGCGCGCCGAGGTGTCGGTGATGCCGCCGCCGGCATTCAACCGCTTCCAGCACAGCTTCTCGCACATCTTCGCCGGCGGCTATGCGGCCGGCTACTACAGCTACAAATGGGCCGAGGTGCTGAGCGCCGACGCCTACGCCGCCTTCGAGGAGGAAGGCGTGTTCAACCCGGCGGTGGGCCGGCGCTACCGCGAGTCCATCCTCGAGGCCGGCGGCAGCCGCCCGGCGATCGACAGCTTCAAGGCCTTCCGCGGCCGCGAGCCGCGGATCGACGCGCTGCTGCGCCACCAGGGCATGGCGAGCTAGGATAGCGGCACCGCCACACCGAGGGCCGTCCCATGAGCCGTCGCCGCACCGCCACGCTGTCTGCCCTGCTGCTGATGTCGGCCGCCGCCCCCGGGGTGCAGGCCCAGTACAAGGTCATCGGGTCCGACGGCCGCGTGACCTACACCGACCGGCCGCCGGTCGAGACCAGTTCGCGCGTCCAGGCCCTCGACATGCGCCGCGGCGGCGCGGCGGCGCCGACCGCGTCGCTGCCGTACGCCCTCCAGCAGCCGGCGGCGCGCTTTCCGGTCACGCTCTACACGATGCCCGACTGCAGCCCCTGCGACCGCGGCCGCGCCTACCTTCGCCAGCGCGGCATCCCCTACACCGAGAAGACGGTGAGCTCGCCGCTCGACAAGGACGCCTGGGCGACGCTGAACCTCGGTGTCGAGGTGCCGGTGCTGCGCATCGGCCAGCAGGTGCTGCGCAACTTCTCGGAAGCGCAATGGGCGTCCGATCTCGACCTGGCGGGCTACCCGGCCACGTCCGCGCTGCCGCCCGGCTACAGCGGCTGGAATCCGACGCCGCTGGCCGGTACCCCACCGCCGCCGCCCCCGCCGCGCGCCGAGGCCCCGGCTGCGCTGCCACCGGCGCTCGAGTCGGCGCCGAGCGGCATCCGCTTCTGAGCAGCCGTCAGTAGCTCAGCGTCTGCACGCCCTCGGGTGTGGCGAGCAAGCAGACGCTCGCCTTGTGGCGCGCGAACACGCCCACCGTGACGACCCCCGGCCACTGGTTGACCTCGGCCTCGAAGGCCGGCGGATCGGTGATCGCCAGGCCGTGCACGTCGAGGATGGCCTGGCCGTTGTCGGTCACCACGCCCTCGCGCAGCCGCGCCGTGCCGCCCAGCGCCGCGAAGCGCCGCGCGATCTGCGCCACCGCCATCGGGATCACCTCCACCGGCAGCGGGAAGCGGCCCAGCACCTCGACGCGCTTGGAGGCATCGGCGATGCAGACGAAGCGCTCGGCGAGGTCGGCGACGATCTTCTCGCGCGTCAGCGCCGCGCCGCCGCCCTTGATCATGTGGCCGCGCCCGTCGATCTCGTCGGCGCCGTCGATGTAGACCGGCAGGCGCTCGACCTCGGTGGCCTCGTAGACCGTGATGCCGAGCGCGCGCAGCCGCTCGGTGCTGCGCTTCGAGCTCGACACGGCGCCGCGGATGCGCTCCTTCATGCCCGCCAGCGCGTCGATGAAGCGGTCCACCGTCGAGCCGGTGCCGACGCCGATCAGGGCGCCGTCCGGCACGTAGGCCAAGGCCGCGCGGCCGACGAGGGTCTTGAGTTCGTCCTGGTTCATGAGCCGGATTATCCGGGCCGCGGGGTCCGGCCCCTCGGTGACAATCCGGCGCCATGTCCCTCGTCCCCTACGCGCTGACCCGGCCCTTCCTGTTCGGCCTCGACGCCGAGCAGGCCCACGAGCTGACGCTGGGCGCGATCGCCCGGCTGCAGAACACGCCGCTGCAATGCCTGTGGCAGCAGCCGCGCATCGACGACCCGGTCACGCTGGCCGGCCTGCGCTTCCCGAACCGCGTCGGCCTGGCCGCCGGGCTCGACAAGAACGGCCGCTGCATCGACGGGCTCGGCGCCATGGGCTTCGGCTTCATCGAGGTCGGCACCGTGACGCCAAAGGCGCAGCCGGGCAACCCCAAGCCGCGGATCTTCAGGCTGCCCGAGGCGAACGCGCTGATCAACCGGCTGGGCTTCAACAACGAAGGGCTGGACGCCTTCCTCGCCAACGTCGGCCGCGCGCACTTCCGGCAGCGCGGCGGCCTGCTCGGCCTGAACATCGGCAAGAACGCCGCCACGCCGATCGAGCGCGCCGCGGACGACTACCTGCTCGGGCTCGAAGGCGTCTATCCGCAGGCCGACTACGTGACGGTCAACATCTCCAGCCCGAACACGCAGAACCTGCGCAGCCTGCAGAGCGACGCAGCGCTCGACGCGCTGCTCGGCGCACTGCAGGAGCGCCGCCAGCAGCTGATGGCGCGCCACCGCCGCACGGTGCCGATGTTCGTGAAGATCGCGCCCGACCTCGACGAGGCCCAGGTCGGCGTCATCGCCGCGACGCTGCAGCGTTATGCGATCGACGGCGTGATCGCGACCAACACGACGCTCGCGCGCGACGCGGTGCAGGGCTTGCCGCACGCGAGCGAGGTCGGCGGGCTCAGCGGAGCGCCGGTCGCCGAGGCCAGCAACCGGGTGATCCGCGCGCTGCGCGCGGCGCTCGGCGCGGGCTTCCCGATCATCGGCGTCGGCGGCGTGCTGAGCGGCGCCGACGCGCAGGCCAAGCGCGCCGCCGGGGCCGACCTGGTGCAGATCTACACCGGGCTGATCTACCGCGGCCCCGAACTCGTCACCGAAGTCGCCCGGGCCCTGAAGTCCTGATGGACACCGACCTTGCCTCGCTGACGCGGCTGGTGCTGGGGGCCGGCTTCGCGCTCGGCGCCGTGTTCGGCGCGGTCGCTCAGGCGACGCGCTTCTGCACCATGGGCGCGATCGCCGACGTGGTGACCTTCGGCGACGCGACGCGCCTGCGGCTGTGGGCCTGGGCGGTGCTGGTCGCGGTGCTCGGCACGCAGGCGCTGATCGCCTTCGGCGGCGTGGACCTCGATGGCGCCGTGACGACCGGGCCGCGCATCAACCTGCCGGCCCTGGCGCTCGGCGGCGCGGCCTTCGGCGTCGGCATGGTGCTGGCGTCGGGCTGCCCATCGCGCGCCCTGGTGCGCACGGCCGGCGGCAACCTGAAGGCGCTGGTGGTGCTGCTGGTCGTCGGCCTGACGGCGCAGATGACGCTGCGCGGGCTGTTCGCGGTGCCGCGCGTCGAATGGCTGGAGCCGTGGGCCGTCACGCTCGCTGGCCCGCAGGACCTCGGCGCCTGGCTGGCACGCACGGGCGGCATCGACGGGACGGCGGCCCGTGCGCTCGTCTGCGCGCTGATCGGCCTGCCGCTCCTCGCCTGGCTGCTGCGCGGTGCCGCGTTCCGCCGTCCCGGGCCGCTGCTCGGCGGGCTGGCGATCGGCGGCACCGTCGTCGCGGCCTGGTGGGTCACCGGTGCCGTCGGGCACGTGCCCGAACATCCGCAGACGCTCGAGCCCGCCTGGCTCGCGACCGGCTCGCACCGCGCCGAGGCGCTGAGCTTCGTCGCGCCCGCGGCTTCGCTGCTCGACCTGCTGACCTTGTGGTCGGACGCCGGGACGACGCTGGATTTCGGCGCGGCGACGCTGCTCGGCGTGATGGCCGGTGCGCTGCCGGTGGCGCTGCTGAGGCGCGAGTTCCGCTGGGAGGGCTTCGGCAACGCGCGCGACCTGGTGCAGCATCTCGTGGGCGCGCTGCTGATGGGCGTGGGCGGCGTCACCGCGCTCGGCTGCTCGATCGGACAGGGGCTGAGCGGCCTGTCGCTGCTGTCGGCCGGCTCGATCGTCGCGGTGGCCGGCATCGTCGCCGGCGCCCTGGCCGCCCTACGCTACCAGGCCTGGGTCGTCGAACGAGGTTGACCAGCCGCTGGGCAGCAGGTCGCGCCACCACAGCGCGTGCCACTCGCGCAGCAGCGGCAGGTCCACATGCGCCTTGCTCGCGCCGACCAGCCGCGGCGACGGCGTCGCCGGCGCATCGAGGTGGTCGCACACGGCCATCGCCCCCGAGTGCGGATCGCTGGCGAAGAACACGCTGCGCGCGACGAGCACCGGCAGGCCGGCGGCACGCGCCGCGGCCAGGCCGTTGTAGGAGTCCTCGATCGCGATGGCGTCCTCGGGGTCGAGGTCCAGCCATTCGAGGCAGCGCTGGTAGACCTGCGGATCGGGCTTGCGCCGCGGCGCGTCCTCGCCGCAGACGACGGCCGCGAACAGCCCCGGCCAGCCGGGCCCGAACTGCTTGGCGAGCAGCGCATCCGCGTTGCTGCGGCTGGTCGTCGTGGCGATCGCCAGGCGGATGTGCGCCGCCAGCGCCTCGCGCATCAGCCGCCGCACGCCGGGGCGCAGGCCGATGCCGCCCTGTTCGACGATGCGCGCGTAGCGGCGGTTCTTCTCGGCGTGCAGCGAGGCGATCAGCGCCTCGCGCTCGTCTTCGCCCGCGGGCGCGTCGGGCCGCGCGGCAAGGTCGTGGCGCAGCCGCTCGCGGCCGCCGGTGATCTGCAGCAGACGGCGGTAGTCCTCGACGCTCCAGCGCCATGGCAGCCCGTGGGCCTCGAAGGCCTCGTTGAAGGCCACCAGATGGCCGTCGCGCTCGGTCTCGGCGATCGTGCCGTCCAAGTCCCAGATCAAGGCCTGCAGCATCGCCGACTCCCCGTGATTCAGGCCGCCATCCTAGCGGCACAGACATGGTCGGCGACGGCGCTCAGGTCAGGGAACAAGCGGTCGGGCCGCGCCTCGGCGACCGGCCGGCCGCCGTTGTAGCCATAGGGCACGGCCCAGGCGGCCACGCCGGCATTGCGCGCGGTCTCGACATCGATGGCGGAGTCGCCCACGTGCGCGGCCCGCGGCGCGGGAATGCCATGGCGCCGCAGCACCTCGCCGAGCACGCGCGCATCGGGCTTCCTGTACGGCAGCGTGTCGCCGGCGATCAGCGTCGGGAACCACGAAGCGAGACCGGTGGCAGCCAGCACGCGCTCGGCGTGACGCCGCTCCTTGTTCGTCACGCAGGCAAGCTGCACGTCGGCCCGGCGCAGGCATTCGAGCGCCTCCTCGCAGCCGGCATAGGGCCCCCCCGACTGGCCGGCGGTCTCGGCGTAGTGATGCTCGAAGCGGGCATAGACGGCGTCGAAGGGCAGCGTGACCTCCAGCGTCGCCAGCAGCCGCGTGATCAGCGAGTGCGTGCCGTGGCCGATCAGCCGCGTGATCTCGTCGGCCGTGCGGCGCGCGAGGCCGAAATCGTCGAGCGTGCGGTGCACCGCCTCGGCGATCTCGCCGGCGGTGTCGACCAGCGTGCCGTCGAGGTCGAAGGAGACGAGCCCGATCTCAGTGGATCTGCGCACGCCGGATTTCCATCAGCCGCAGGATCATCGGCGTGAGGATCAGCTGCATCGCGAGGTCCATCTTGCCGCCCGGCACGACGATGGTGTTGGCGCGGCTCATGAAGCTCTCGCCGATCATCGACAGCAGGTAGGGGAAGTCGATGCCGCGCGGGTTCTTGAAGCGGATCACCGTCAGGCTCTCGCCGGCCGTCGGGATGTCGCGCGCCATGAAGGGGTTGGAGGTGTCGACCACCGGCACGCGCTGGAAGTTGATGTCGGTCTCGCCGAACTGCGGCACGATGTAGTGCACGTAGTCGTGCATGCGGCGCAGGATGGTGTCCTGCACCGCCTCCTTGGAGTAGCCGCGCTCGCAGGTGTCGCGGTGGATCTTCTGGATCCACTCCAGGTTGATGATCGGCACGACGCCGATCTTCAGGTCGGCATGGCGCACGAGGTCGATGTCGCCGGTGCGGATGCAGCCGTGCAGGCCCTCGTAGAACAGGCAGTCGGTGTCGGGCGGCGTGTCGCGCCAGTCGGTGAAGGTGCCGGGCTGGAGGCCGTGAGGCGCGGCCTCTTCCTCGTTGTGCAGGTACAGCCGCGTGCGGCAGCGGCCGCTGGCGCTGTAGTCGGCGAACTGGCGCTCGAGCAGCGCCCATTCGTTGGTGTCGGGCCCGAAGTGGCTGACGTGGCGACCCTCGCGCTCGCCGGCGGCGATCAGCGCCTTCATCTCGGCACGGCCGTAGCGGTGGAAGGCGTCGCCCTCGATCACCGCCGGGCGGATGCCCTCGCGTCGGAAGATGTTCTCGAACACGCGCTTGACGGTCGTCGTGCCGGCGCCGCTGGAGCCGGTCACCGCGATGATGGGGTGCTTGCGGCTCATGTCAGGCGTTCGGTTGGACGAACAGCGAGCGTGTCTTGAAGAGCTGCCACGAGACATTCTCGTGCGGATCGGCGTGGTAGCCGACGATGCGCTCGACCTCGTCGCGGGCGCCCAGGATGGCCGGCACGCGCTGGTGCAGCGCGTCGGGCACGAGCTCGATCAGCGGCGTGGTGCCGGTGCTCGCCGCGGCGCCGGCGCGCTCCATCAGCAGCGCGACCGGGATCGCGTGGTGGAGCAACTCGATCGTGCGCGGCGGGTCGGACGGGCGGCTCTGTCGCGGCATCAGCACGACGCCACCGTGGGCAAGGACGTGGTGCACCTCGGCCGCCAGGTTGCCGTGCCAGTGCATGCCGAAGTCGCGGCCGCGCGGGCCGCCCTCACCGGCCTGGCATTCGGCGACGTAGCGCTGCACCGGCTTCTCCCAGTGGCGCTGGCGGGCGGTATCGGCCGCGAACGCGCTGCTCGCGGCGCTGACCTGCACGCCTTCGCGCCACATCAGCCAGCGGCTGCTGGCGCGGTCGAGCTCGAACACCGACACCCCCTCCGCCACCGCCAGCGCGAGCCGCGTCGACGGCCCGTACAGCGCGCAGCCGGCGCAGACCTGCCGGTGCCCCGGCTGCATGAAGGCCACGGCGCTCGCCGGCGCGCCGCGGAACAGGTGCGGCAGCACGGTGAAGATCGTGCCGGCCGACATCCCGCCCTGGTCGAGCGCGTCGAAGGCGACGAGGTAGCCGCCCCGGCGGGCATGCTCGGGCGAGGGTGTCACCTCGGACTGCGCCGCACTCGACCAGCCGGCCGCCTGCGGGCAGTCGCCCAACGCCGCGGCGACCAGCCGCTCGGCCTCCTGCGGCGCGCTGCGCGCCACCGCCTGCGAGATGGCGGCACAGGCATCGGCCATCGCCTGCACGACATCGGCGACCGCCGGCGGGCGCTCGGCCAACCACGCCTGCAGGTCGCTCGCGCTCATGCCGCGGCCTCGCGGTGGCGCGACGCGCCGGGCAGCCGGCGGCCATCGATGCCGTCGCGGTCGAGGAGGCGCGACGGGGCGGTGGGCAGGCAGCAGGAGATACCGAACCGCGGGTCGTTCATCACATCACCTTATCCGGCGCGCCGCTCGGCTTCCGGCTTGTCCATGCCGTATCCGCGCAGCGCATGGTGGCCCGTCCGGCCCGCGCCCGCTTGGCGCTTGGCCAGGGGCCCAGTCGAACCCTGGCCGGCTCACACGCGGCATGGGACCGGATCGACGCCGCGCGCCGTGGCGGGACGCTGACCCCGGCCGTCGTGCGGCTGGTCCGGCCTGCGATGCCCGCGCCGGCCATCCGGTCCACACCCTTTCCCGTCGCTCCACGACCGACGCCGCACGATAGCCAGCGCACCGCTTGAGGGGAATTCAGATTTTGTTGATGATCGATTCAGATATAAGTGAATCATGAACGTCACCTTCCGTCAGCTGCGCGTGTTCACCGAGGTGGCCCGGGCACTCAGCTTCATGCGCGCCGCCGAGGCGCTGCACCTGACGCCGCCGGCCGTGACGATGCAGATCAAGGAGCTGGAGCGCCATGTCGGCCTGCAGCTGCTGGAGCGCAACGGCCGCCGCGTCGCGCTGACGACCGCCGGCGAGTACTTCCTCGTCTACGCCAAGCGCCTGCTCGCGACGCTGAAGGACGCCGAGGATGCGATGGCGCGCTTCCAGCGCCTCGAGACCGGGCTGCTGACGATCGGCCTGGTCGGCACCGCGAAGTACTTCGTGCCGCGGCTGCTGACGCGCTTCCGCCAGGAGCATCCGGGCGTCGAGGTGCGGCTGCAGGTCACGCAGAACCGCGAGCAGCTGCTCGACCTGCTGCATGCCAACGAATGCGACCTCGCGGTGATGAACCGGCCGCCCAAGGAACTGGCGACACGCGCCGAGCCCTTCGCGGCGCATCCGCTGGTCGTCGTCGCGCCACCCGGTCACCCGGCGCTCGGCCTGGGCCACCCGCCACTGTCGGCGCTGGGCGGCTACCCCTTCATCGTGCGCGAGCCCGGCTCGGGCACGCGCAGCGCGATGGAGGCCTTCTTCCAGGCCCAGCGCTTCGAGCCGCGCATCGCGATGGAGATGCCGAGCAACGAGACGATCAAGCAGGCGGTGATGGCCGGGATGGGCCTGTCCTTCCTGTCGCTGCACACCATCGGGCTGGAGCTGCGCAGCGGGCTGCTGCAGATCGTCGACGTGGAAGGCACGCCGGTGATGCGCAGCTGGAACGTCGTGCACCTGCTGTCGAAGATGCTGAGCCCCGCCGCCGAGGCCTTCCGCTACTTCATCCTGGAGGAGGGCGAGGCCTACCTCGCCGCCCACGACGCGCCGCTGCTGGGGCGCTGAAGCATCAGCATATGCCGTGCGGTCATTTGCACGCCCTGCCGATGACGGGCAACATGCGCCGGCCGCCGCATGCCGGCTCCCACAACAACGAAGGAGACCCCGATGACCTCCCGCTTGCTGATCCTCGCCGCCGCGGCCCTGGCCGCCACGGCCGCCCGGGCCGAAGGGCCGGGCGACGCGCTGAACGTGCGCGCGCTCGCCGCGACCTGCGCCAACTGCCACGGCACCGACGGCAAGTCGGTCGCCACCGACGCCGGCCTGGTGCGGCTCGCCGGCCTCGACAAGGCCTACATGCTCGAGCAGCTCGCCGCCTTCCGCGACGGCAAGCGCCCGGCCACCGTGATGCACCAGCTCGTCAAGGGCTACACGCCGGCGCAGCTGGACGCGATCACCGGCTACTTCGCGGCCCAGCCGAAGTGAGGAGGACACGATGCAAAGACGCGAACTGATCCTGGGTGCCGGTGCGGCCGGCCTGCTCGGCCTCGGGGGCTGCGCGACGCCGGTCGTCGCTGCGCGCCCGAAGGTGGTGGTGGTCGGCGGCGGCTACGGCGGCGCGACCGCGGCCAAGTACCTGCGGCTGCTGTCCGACGGCAAGGTCGACGTGACGCTGGTCGAGCCGGCCGAGCGCTTCATCTCCTGCCCGCTGTCGAACCTGGTGCTCGAAGGCGCGCGTGACATCGGCTCGCTCGCCACCTCCTACGACGCACTGGCCAAGCGCCACGGCGTCACGCTGGCGAAGGACCGCGCCACCGCGGTCGACCCGGCCAAGAAGACCGTCACGCTGGCCGGCGGCACGACGCTGGCCTACGACAAGCTGGTGCTGTCGCCCGGCATCGACCTGCAGTTCGAGGCCATCGAGGGCCTGAAGGCCGCTCACGACAACGGCCGCATCCTGCAGGCCTGGAAGGCCGGCGCCGAGACGACTGCGCTGCGCCGCCAGCTCGAAGCCATGCCCGACGGCGGCGTCTACGCGCTGACCATTCCCGAGGCGCCCTACCGCTGCCCGCCGGGGCCCTACGAGCGCGTGTCGCTGGTCGCATCCTACTTCAAGAAGGCCAAGCCGCGCTCCAAGGTCGTGCTGTTCGACGCCAACCAGGACGTCACCTCCAAGGGCGGCCTGTTCAAGAAGGCCTGGGCCGAGCTCTATCCCGGCCTGATCGAGTACCGGCCCCAGCACAAGGTGGTCGGCGTGGCCGGCAACACGCTGCGCTTCGAGGTGCAGGACAACTTCAAGGCCGACGTGCTGAACGTGCTGCCGCCGCAGCGCGCCGGCCTGATCGCGGTGAACACCGGGCTGGCCAACTCGAACAACCGCTGGGTCGGCGTGAACTACCAGACCTTCGAGTCGACGGCGGCCAAGGACATCCACGTCATCGGCGACTCGATCCAGATCGCGCCGCTGATGCCCAAGTCCGGCCACATGGCCAACTCGCACGCCAAGGTGGCGGCCGCGGCGATCGTCGCGCAGCTCGCCGGCCATGCGCCGAACCCGAAGCCGATGCTGACCAACACCTGCTACAGCTTCGTCTCGCCGGAGCTGGTGGTGCACGTGGCCAGCGTGCACGAGTACGTCGACGCCGAGAAGACCTTCAAGACCGTGGCCGGCTCGGGTGGCCTGTCGGCCGAGCGCAACGCGCTCGAGGCACGCTATGCCAACGGCTGGGCCAAGAACATCTGGTCCGATGCGCTGAGCTGATGCGGGCCCGCCGGCCGCTTCGGCGGCCGGCGGCGCGGCTCAGGCGACGGTGACTTCGTCGCTGCGCCGTGCGCCGCGGTTGTCGGCCCAGGCGAGCGCGACCTTGTCGCCGCTCTTCACGCCCTTCAGCGTGAACTGCACGAAGGGGTTGCGCGACACCGCGGTGCCCCACTGCGCCTGCCAGGCCGGCTCGCCGTTGACGCGGGCGACGACCTCCTGGATGTGCCAGGCCGGCACCGTGCGGCCGCTGCCGTCCTTGCGCTGGCCGCTTTCCATGTCGTGCTTCATCAGCGCGCGCACCACGGCGCCGCCGGCGCCGGGCTGCACGCGGATCAGGGTCGGCTGGTCCGGCCGCTCCGACGTCACGATGTCACCGGCGCCGACGCAGCCGCCGAGCGTCACCCGCACCTCGCGGCTGGCCGAGAGCACGCGGCCGTCCGCCAGAACCGCGAGCACCTGCACCGGCGAGGTCTGCTGCATCTTCAGCCGCGTCGCGAACGACGCCTCGGCGCCGCCGCGCAGCTCGAACATCGCGGCCAGCAGCGTCGGGTTCTTGTCGACGCACAGCAGCAAACGCTGCACGCCCGGCAGCGCGCAACCGAACGACACCGGCACGACCGAGCCGTCCTCGGAAAGCTCCGGCGCCTGCAGGCTCACGTCGGCGCTCGGCTGCGGCGTGGCGATGCCGAGCGCCTGAACCAGGTCGGCCATCGATCGGGCGTCGAAGGCGGCGCGGCGGAACCCCGCCACGTCGGCGGCGTGCGCCGGCGCGACGGCGGCGGCCAGAGGGAGCAGGAGCAAGTCGCGGCGACGCAGCATCGACAAGGGTTCCGAAAGCCAAAAAACGCATCGTAAGCGCTCGCCGGCCGCGCACCGGCGGGCATGGGCAATCGCCGAAGCTGCCGACAATCGCGCCATGCTGACCTGGCTGCACACGCCCGACACCCCGCTGCCGGACACCGCGCTGGCGCTCGGCGCCGACAGCGAGGCGCCAGGCCTGCTGGCGGCCGGCGAGGACCTGTCGCCGGCGCGGCTGGAGGAGGCCTACCGCCGCGGCATCTTCCCCTGGTACAGCGCCGGCCAGCCGGTGCTGTGGTGGAGCCCCGACCCGCGCATGGTGCTGCCGGTGGCCGAGTTCCGCGTCTCGCACTCGCTGCGCAAGACGCTGCGGCGCTTCGCCGCCGCGCCGGGCTGCGCGCTGCGCATCGACAGCGCCTTCGACCGCGTGATCGCCGCCTGCGCCACGACGCCGCGCGACGGGCAGGACGGCACCTGGATCCAGCCGCCGCTGCGCGCCGCCTACGTCGCCTGGCACCGGCTCGGCGCCGTGCACTCCTTCGAGACCTGGATCGACGGCGAGCTCGTCGGCGGCCTGTACGGCGTCGGCCTCGGGCGCATGTTCTTCGGCGAGTCGATGTTCTCGCTGCGCAGCGACGCCTCGAAGATCGCGCTGGCCGGCCTGGTGGCCTTCTGCCGCGCCGAGGGCATCGCGCTGATCGACTGCCAGCAGAACACCGCCCACCTCGCCTCGCTCGGCGCACGCGAGATCGGCCGCCCCGCGTTCGAGGGCCACCTCGCGCGCACCGTGCGCGAGCCGCCGCCGCGCGATTGGACCTATCATCGTTCGCACTGGGCGCGGCTCGGCCTCGGCGGCATGCCAGGCAGCGCGGCACCCGACCCGTCATCCCTGCCTGAGCCCTCTTCGAGCGCCCCTTGACCCACCCGAAAGAGCTCCCGCTCGCGTCGCTGCAGTTCTATGCGACGGCCCCCTACCCGTGCAGCTACCTGCCGGGGCGGCTGGCGCGCTCTCAGGTCGCCACGCCCAGCCACCTGATCCATGCCGACGCCTATTCGGGTCTGGTGGCCGGCGGCTTCCGCCGCAGCGGGATGTTCACCTACCGGCCCTACTGCGACGGCTGCAACGCCTGCGTGCCGCTGCGCGTGCCGGTGGCGCGCTTCAAGCCCACGCGCAGCCAGCGCCGGGCCTGGAAGCAGCACCAGGGGCTGCAGTCGCGCGTGCTGCGGCTGTGCTTCGTTCCCGAGCACTACCAGCTCTACCTGCGCTACCAGGCCGGGCGGCACGCAGGGGGCGGCATGGACCACGACTCGATCGACCAGTACACGCAGTTCCTGCTGCAGAGCCGCGTCAATTCGCGGCTCGTCGAGTTCCGCGAGCCGCCGGCGCCCGATGGGACGCCGGGCGTGCTGAAGATGGTGTCGATCCTCGACATCCTCAACGACGGCCTGAGCGCCGTCTACACCTTCTACGAGCCCGAGCCCGACGCCAGCTACGGCACCTACAACGTGCTGTGGCAGATCGAGCAGACCCGCCAGCTCAACCTGCCGCACGTCTACCTGGGCTACTGGATCGGCGAGAGCCCGAAGATGGCCTACAAGGCGCAGTTCCGCCCGAACGAGCGGCTGATCGACGGCCGCTGGACGGCCGACACGCCCGCGCCCTGAACGCGGGCCCACGGCGTCACTTCAGCGGCACGCCGGTCTTCTCCTGCACTTCCTCGCGCGTCACGCCGGGCGCCAGCTCGACAAGCTTGAGGCCCTCGGGCGTCACGTCCATCACCGCGAGGTCGGTGATGATGCGGTCGACCACGCCCACGCCGGTCAGCGGCAGCGTGCACTTGGGCAGGATCTTGAGGTCGGTCGTGCCGTCCTTCTTCTTGGCCACATGCTCCATCAGCACGATGCAGCGCTCGACGCCGGCCACCAGGTCCATCGCGCCGCCCATGCCCTTGACCATCTTGCCGGGGATCATCCAGTTGGCCAGGTCGCCGTGCTCGCTGACCTGCATCGCGCCGAGGATGCTGAGGTTGATCTTGCCGCCGCGGATCATCGCGAAGCTGTCGTGGCTGCCGAAGATGCTGCTGCCGGGGATCGTCGTCACGGTCTGCTTGCCGGCGTTGATCAGGTCGGCGTCGACCTCGTCCTCGGTCGGGAAGGGTCCGATGCCGAGCATGCCGTTCTCGCTCTGCAGCCAGACCTCGATCGTGCTCGGCA